>JAICJQ010000011.1 GCA_025928335.1 Gemmatimonadaceae bacterium | reverse complement strand
CGGTGCTCGCTCAGGATGACGACTCGAGGACCTTTGTGCTGATCATGGCCAGGGTGCATTTTCCAGACAGAGTCCAACCTACTCTGGAGCTAGCAATGCTCTCTGGTCTTCGCTCCCGTCGATCGATGCTCGGCGCCCTCGTCTTCGCCGCGCTGCCGGCATTTGCGCTGGCGCAAAGCACGATTCCAGCGCGGTTCAGCGACAAAGAGCTCTGGCAGCTCAACGCCGAGATCTCGGAGCCTGGCGGGTATTTCCGCTCGGACAACCTGCTCTCCAACGAGACGGGATTTCAGGCGGTCATTCCCGGGCTGCTCGAAAAAATCAAGCCGGGCGGAGTTTACCTGGGGGTTGGTCCGGAGCAGAACTTCACCTACATCGTCGCGCTGAAGCCGAAGATCGCGATCATCTTCGACATTCGCCGCGGTAACATGATCGAGCACCTGATGTACAAGGCGCTCCTCGAGACGTCGGCGGACCGCGCGGACTTTCTTTCCAAGCTTTTCTCGCGCGATCGTCCCGCGGGTCTCGACACTGCCGCCACGGCGCAGCATCTCTTCGAAGCCTATAATCGCGCCGCGCCGGATTCCGTTCTCTTTCGGAAGAACCTCGCCGCCATCAAAGACTTCCTCACGAAGACAAAGGGCTTCGCGCTCGGAGATAGCGACAGCAAAACGCTCGACTACATCTACGGCGCGTTCTACGGTGGCGGGCCACAGATCAACTACAACTACACGAGCGGGGGAGGGGGCGGAGGCTTCGGCGGTGGGTTTGGCGGGATGCCGACGTACGCAACGCTCCAGACGGCCACTGACACCGCCGGAAAGAATTGGGCGTACTTGGCCACCGAAGCGAATTTCCGCTGGCTGAAGGATTTCGAGTCGAAGAATTTGCTCGTGCCGGTGGTCGGTGATTTCGCGGGCCCGAAGGCCATTCGCACCGTCGGCAAATACCTGAAGGAGCACAACGCCGTCGTCTCGGCCATGTACTGCTCGAATGTCGAGCAGTATCTCTTCCGCCAGAACGACGACTGGTCGCGCTTTTACGGGAATATCGCGACGCTCCCGTTGGACGCGAACAGCAGCTTCATCCGCTCGATCGGCGGCGGCATGCGTGGCGTGACGCCCCAAGGCAGTGTTCCGCGATACGGCGGCCGCCTCGCGAACGTGACGAGCTCGATGCTGGAGACCGTCAAGCTGTTCAACGAAGGAAAGATCCAGACGTACGGCGACATCATCATGATGTCGCGCTGATTCCAGGCGCGACACCCGCTTAGGTTGGGACACATGGCGTCACCATTCTCAGCGGCACCGGTGCACATCGTCGGCGGCGGTCTCGCCGGCAGCGAGGCCGCTTGGCAGCTCGCCGAGCGTGGGCACGACGTTGTCGTGCACGAGATGCGCGGCGTTCGTGGCACGCCGGCGCACAAGACCGACCGTTTGGCGGAGCTCGTGTGCTCGAACACCTTCAAGAGCACGGAGGTGTCGAACGCGCATGGGCTGCTCAAAGCCGAGATGCGTTTGCTCGGGTCCGTCGTGCTGCAAGCGGCGGACGAGGCGCGAGTGCCGGGCGGAACGGCGCTGACCGTCGACCGCGACGTGTTTTCCGCCGGTGTGCACGAGCGAGTGACGAGCCATCCGCGCATCACGATTATCCGCGAGGAGGCGACCGCGCTGCCGAGTCCGGGGCTCATCGCCACTGGGCCGCTGACGTCGGACGCCCTGGCCGAAGTGATTCGCGGTCGTTTGGGAGTCGCGGGGCTGGCGTTCTACGATGCCATCGCGCCGATCGTGTCGCGCGAGTCGATCGATGACCGCGTGGTCTTCCGAGCGTCCCGCTACGGCAAGGAGACGATGGACGCGCCGGAGGCGCGCGAAGAAGGGGCCTACCTCAACTGTCCGTTCACCCGCGACCAGTACGAGGCCTTCCTCGATGCGATGATCGCGGCAGACCAGCATCACGGTCACGAGTTCGACGAAGTGCCGTACTTCGAGGGGTGCATGCCGGTCGAGGAGATGGCGCGTCGTGGGCGCGAGACGCTGCGCTTCGGGCCGATGAAGCCCGTCGGTCTTCGCGACCCGCGGACAGGACGCGACGCGCACGCGGTCGTGCAGCTTCGCATGGAAGATCGGGCCGGTCAGATGTGGAATCTGGTCGGTTGCCAGACGCGGCTGCGGATTCCGGAGCAGCAGCGCGTCTTCCGGATGATTCCGGGTTTAGAGAATGCTGAATTCCTGCGGTACGGCTCGATCCATCGGAACTCGTACATCAACAGCCCGGCGACGCTGACGCCGCACCTGTCGTTGCGCGACGACCCGATGACGCTTTTTGCCGGGCAGCTGACCGGCGTCGAAGGGTACACCGAGAGTACCGCCACGGGCCTCGTTGCGGGGATCAACCTCTCGCGCATGTTGGCGGGCGAACCTCCGGTCGTTCCACCCCCGACGACGATGCTCGGAGCGCTCTATCGCTATTTGCGCGAAGCCGACCCGGCGCACTTTCAGCCGATGAACGCCAATTTCGGATTGGTGGACGAGTTGCCGGGGCGCGTGAAGGACAAGAAGATCAAACGCGAGAAAATCGCCGAGCGCGCGCTGTCCGAGATGGCGCATTGGCGTGATGCGCACGCGACCTCTCCGCTCACGACTCCAAAGTGACGCGCCGAGTCGCCGAGCCGCCGAGCCGCCGAGTCGCCGAGCCGCCGAGCCGCCGAGCCGCCGTGCGGCCCACCGAGATCGGCGAGTATCTGGACCACCTCGCCAAGGAGCGAGACGTATCCCCCAACACCGTTCGGGCCTACGATCGCGATCTTCACGATTTTTCGACCTTCCTGTCGCGTTACTACGGCGAGCGTCCGTGGAGCTGGCAGGGCGTTGATCGACTGGCGATGCGTGCGTTCCTTGGCCATTTGTCGAAGCGCGGGCTGAGCAAACGATCGATGGCACGCGCGCTGTCCGCGGTGCGGAGCTTCTATCGCTACATGCACCGCAACGAGATCGTGGACACGAACCCGGCGCGCGCCGTCGGTGCGCCGCGTCTCGAGAAGTACCTCCCTGGCTACCTGGACCGCGCACAGATCGATCTCCTCTTTCAAATGGCTGAAGTGCGCGCGTCGGAAGGCAAGTTCACCGACGTTCGAAACCTCGCGATCCTCGAGCTTTTCTACTCGACGGGAATGCGACTGTCGGAGCTTCAGGGGCTCAGCCGACAGGATCTCGACATGGTCTCGCAGCAAGCGAAGGTGCGCGGTAAGGGCAGAAAAGAGCGTATCGTGCCGGTCGGAGACCACGCCATTCTCGCGCTGCGGAACTACGAGTCAAAGCGGGACGAGCTGTTGCGCGGAATCGGACCAAAGGGTGATCGGAACGCCGTCTTTCTTGGCCGCACGGGAAAACGGATCGGCGTCCGCGCTATCCAGAAAGTGGTGACCGGCCTGCTCACGCAAATCGACGAGGACGCCGGCTTGAGCGTCCACTCCCTCCGGCACACTTTCGCGACCCACCTCCTCGACGCCGGGGCGGATCTTCGAGCGGTCCAGGAGCTGCTCGGCCATGCGTCAATCTCGACGACACAGATCTACACCCATACGAGCGTCGAACGATTGAAGCAGGTTTACCAGAAAGCGCACCCACGGGCGTAAATCCTGCTTCCTGAGCTCGGTCGAGTGGCTTCGAGCCTCGATCAGAGCACTAATGCGCATTGAACTCATCCCGGTCATCGTTGGCGCCATCGTCTGCCTCATCGGGCTCGGACTGATCGTCGACGCCTGGACGCCGGACGACATCATCGTGAAGCGGGAGCGTCGCCGTCGCCCGCGCATCGAACGCAGCCGAACCGGCGAGGCGTCGATCGGCGTCGGTGTCATCTGCATGGGCGCGGCGTTCATCGGCCGCGACACGTGGCGCTACTCGGTCGTGGCGGTGATCGTCGGCACGCTGTTTCTGCTCCTCGGAGCGGTCGGCAATCGGCGGTACTTCGCGCAGGCGATATCGAACCGCGGAGCGCTGAGGCGTCGTAACCGGCCGTCGTGACGGTGGATCGGCGACCGGGCTAGTTTTCGAGCATGCCGAGCTCCACGTACGTGCTCCCCCGAATACGCGCCACAACCATCCTCGCCGTTCGACGAGATGGCAAGGTCGCAATCGGCGGCGATGGTCAGGTCACGGTCGGCGAAACCGTGATGAAGTCGCACGCCCAGAAGGTCCGACTGATTCGCGGCGGCAAGATCGTCGCCGGCTTCGCCGGCGCCGCCGCGGATGCGATGACGTTGTTTGAAAAGTTCGAGGAAAAGCTCGAGCGCTACCCCGGCAACATGCCACGCGCCGCCGTCGAGCTGGCCAAGGACTGGCGAAGCGACCGCGTGCTCCGCCGGCTCGAGGCCCTGCTCATCGTGGCTGATAAGGAACACGGCTTCATCGTGTCGGGCACCGGGGAGCTGATCGAACCCGATGACGGCATCCTGGCCATTGGTTCCGGCGGCTCGTACGCCCTCGCCGCGGCACGAGCGCTCGTCGACAACTCGACGCTCGAGGCGACCGAGATCGTGAAACGCGCCATGAAGATCGCGGGCGACATCTGTATTTATACGAACACCAATATTTCGGTACTGGAGACGAGCTGAAGCGGGACTTCATACCGAAGTCTCTGGCTCGAACTCTATAGGTCTCAGGTCTTGGTCTCAGGTCATAACGGCGGTTGTTTCGCGGTTCGCAGTCGCTCCCGCTCTTCTCGTTCTCGTCATCTTTGCTCTTCTCGCCTTCGTCGTACTAATGCCTTCTCCCCGCACGCAACAAGCTTTAGCCCGTCTCGCCGACCTGACTCCTCGTCAGATCGCGAGTGAGCTCGATCGGTACATCGTTGGCCAGTCCGAAGCGAAGAAGGCGGTCGCGATCGCGCTGCGCAATCGGTGGCGGCGGCAGCGAGCGCCGGAGTCGATTCGCGAGGAGATCTCGCCGAACAACATCATCCTCATCGGTCCGACCGGAGTGGGAAAGACGGAGATCGCGCGTCGTCTCGCCAAGCTCGCCGGCGCTCCATTCATCAAGGTCGAAGCGTCCAAGTTCACCGAGGTCGGGTATGTGGGGCGCGACGTCGAGTCGATGGTGCGCGATCTCGTCGAGAGCGCGATCGACATGGTGCGGAGCGAACGGGAGTCGGAAGTCGAAGATCTCGCCCACGAGCGCGTCGACGAGCGACTGCTCGACCTGTTGCTCCCTCCTCCGCCCGCCGCGGAAAAGGTGGAGGCACCGCAGGCGAACGGCGGCGCGGCGCCGGGAGGGCCGTCCAAGTCCGACGATGACGCGCTCGGGGTGTTTCTCGTCTCGGGCAGCGGCGCGGTGGTGAAAGAGCAGGTCGACACCGCGCAGGAACGCTACAAGCGGACGCGCGAAAAGCTCAAGAATCTTCTCCTCGACGGAAAGCTCGAGGAGCGCGAGGTCGAGGTCGAAGTGACGCCGCAATCGTCGCCGATGTTCGACGTCCTCGCCTCGCAAGGCGCCCCCGAGGGCATGGACAACATCTCCGACATGCTCAAGGAGATGCTGCCCAAACGGAAGAAAAAGCGCACGGTCAAAGTCAGCGAAGCGCGACGAATTCTGTTCGAGCAGGAGCTCGAAAAATTGATCGACCTCGAGGATGTGACGGCCGACGCGCTCGAGCGAGTGGAGACGCTGGGCATCATCTTCCTCGACGAGATCGACAAGATCGCCGGCGAGCGTTCCCAGATGGGCGGGCCGGATGTGTCGCGCGAAGGCGTGCAGCGCGATCTGTTGCCGATCGTCGAAGGCTCGAACGTGCAAACAAAGTATGGCATGGTGAAGACGGATCACGTTCTGTTTATCGCCGCCGGAGCCTTTCATGTCTCGAAGCCGAGCGATCTGATCCCCGAGCTGCAGGGTCGTTTCCCGATTCGCGTGGAGCTGAAGCCGCTCACCGAACAGGACTTCGTCCGCATCATGACGGAGCCGGAAAATGCGCTGACGAAGCAGTACGCCGCGTTAGTCGAAGCGGATGGGGCGAAGCTCGACTTCAACGCCGACGGCATCGCCGAGATCGCGCGCATCGCCGCCTTGGTAAACGAGCGTATGGAGAACATCGGCGCGCGCCGGCTTCATACCGTGATGACCACGCTCCTCGAGGACGTCCTGTTCGATCTCCCCGACCGCGGTAATGCATCGATCGTCGTCGATCAAGGGGTCGTACGCGATCGACTCAAGGCGGTGGTGGAGGATGAGGACTTGAGGAAGTACATACTCTAGAGGTCATCTCAGGCCTCACCCCTCAGGCCTCAGCTGTCAGGTAGTAGGTCCGAGGTTTCAGGCTCATGGGCTCAGTCATCAGGTGCAAACGGCGCCGCTGTTACACCTGAATTCTGCGACCTCGTACCTGAGACCTCGGACCTTCAGTAAAGAGTCTCGCGAGAGAAGAATCACGTCGCTACCACACCACCAAGCCCGCGCCGTCACGAATCCCGCCCCCCCCCATTTCCTTTACCGTGCGCACTCATTAAAGTTGGCTTGACGCTCCGCTGAGGCATTGCGAGCAAAGGATTCAACCGAATGACGCGCGCGCGTTGTTGTGAGTTGCGATCCGGCGCGCGGTCCCGGTGGATGTTGGTGTAGGACTGCGCCGATGCTGCCGCCGTAGCGGTTGTTGCTGGAGTAGGACCTGCGCCGAGGCGGCCGCGGTGAGCTGGAATTTGAGCTGATCACGTGTGTCGCCCGTGTTCCCGCTCTTTCAGCACTTCCCATCAAATCGTTCGCGAGCTCTCGCGCGCCCGTTCGGGCGGCGTGCGGGCTGGCGCACGGGGGCGTTCGTCGTTGCACCATCACTCAATGAGGACAGTCATGATGACAGCGTTCCAAACGTGGAGCGCGGGCACTGCCCGGCGCGCTACGCTTGCTTGTTTAGCGGTGACAGCGGCATCGATCCTCGTGCCCGCTGCCGCGCGCGCTCAATCGACCGTCACCGGTAAAGTCACCGCGGCCGGCGCGCCGCTCGTCGACGCGCGGGTCATTGTGCGCGGTACGAGCCTGACCACCAACACCAACTCGGCCGGCGAATACACGCTGCGCAACGTTCCGGCGGGCTCGCAGTCGCTCGAGATGCTCCGCGTCGGCTACCGCGCGCAGAGCGCGACGGTGACGCTCACCGCGGGACAGACGAAAGAAGTGAATTTCACGACGGAAGCAGCGGTCATTCAGCTCAGCGAGATCGTGACGACCGCGACCGGGCAGCAGCGTCGCGTGGAGCTCGGGAATGCGATCGGCGGCGTCGGTGATGTCACCAAGCGCGTCGAGGAGTCGGAGGTCAAGAACGTCGCCGATCTGTTGGTGGCGAAGGCCGCCGGCGTCACAGTGCTGCCGGGCAACGAGACGGGCTCGAGCCCGGTCGTTCGCATCCGCGGCACCAACTCACTCTCGCTGTCGAACGCGCCGATCTACGTCGTCGACGGCGTTCGCATGATCTCGAGCTCCGTCGGCGTCGCCACGGGCGGCACGACGACGAGCTTCGTCAACGACCTCAATCCCGAGGACATCGAGGACATCGAGATCGTGAAAGGCCCGTCGGCCGCGACGCTCTACGGAACCGACGCGGCCAACGGCGTCATCGTCATCACCACGAAGAAGGGTCGCGCCGGGAGCACGAAGTGGTCGTACTACGGCGAGCGCGGCATCGTCAGCGATCATAACGATTACGCGAATCAGTACGCGGTCTTCGGCCACAACGCCGCCGGCACCACGGCGCGCTGCGTCCTCGAGACAATCGCGAACAGGACCTGCTTTCCCGACAGCACGTCCTCGTTCAACCCGATGAAAGACCCGGCGCTTTCGCCGGTCAGCACCGGTCATCGCGATTCGTACGGCACGAGCGTGTCCGGCGGCTCCGATGCGGTGCGTTTCTTCGTCAGCGGCGATCTCGAAAATGAGATTGGGCCAATCAAGATGCCGGCGTTCGCGCGGGCGTTCCTCGACTCGGTGGGCGATCCGGCGAAGGACAACGAGATCTATCCCGAGGCGTTCCAGCGCCAGACGGTTCGCGCGAACATCAACGCGGCCTTGAGCCCCACGTTCGACCTCGGCGTCACGTCCGCGTGGACGAACCGCAATCAGCGCCTCCCGCAGACCGACAACAACACGGTGTCGATCTTCGCGACGGCACTCAAGAACCCCGGCTTCCAGCCCACGGCGATCTGCCGCACGAACAGCGCGGCGTGCCTCGGGTACTCTCCGATCGGCTCGCTCGGTGAAGATCTCCGCGGGTATGCCAACTACATGCCCGCCCAAACCTTCCAGGACAAGCTTCAGGAAGGCGTTCAGCGCTTCAACGGCAGCGTCGACGCCAACTGGCGTCCGTTCTCGTGGATGCAAAACAGCGGCAACGTCGGCGTCGACGTCGCGTCCCGCGATGACTGGGAGCTCTGCAAGCTGAGTCAGTGCCCGAACTCGGGCACGACGCGCCAAGGCTTCGTCTCCGACCAGCACTCGATCAACCGCAACTTCTCGGCGAAGCTCGTCAGCAACGGTTCGTGGCAGGCGGCCCAGTGGGCGAACCTCAAGACCACGGTCGGCGCCGATTACACGAACATCGAGAGTGACTTCACGGCCTCGAGCGGCACGCAGTTGCCGCCGGGCGCGCAGAACGTTGGACAGGCGGCGGTGAAAAACGGCTCCAACCAGCTCCAGACCGCCAACAAGACGCTCGGCGTTTACGTGCAGGAGCAGGCCGGTCTTCGCGATCGTCTCTTCCTCACGGCCGCGGTGCGCTCCGACCAGAACAGCGCCTTCGGCACGAAGTTCCAGCGCGTGTTCTACCCGAAGTTCAGCGCGTCGTACCTCATATCGGACGAGAGCTTCTTCCCGAAGTACGGCTGGCTCGATCAACTTCGCCTGCGCTCGGCGTACGGTGCTTCGGGCGTGCAGCCCGGCGCCACGACGGCGCTCCAGACCTTCTCGGCGATCACGCGCGCTGCGAACGCCACGACCCCCGGTAATGCGACGGGCACCGACCTGCCTGGGCTGGCGATGAACGCCCTCGGGAATCCGAACCTCAAGCCGGAGACGTCGTCCGAGCTGGAGGGCGGTTTCGAGTCGCGCATGTTCAACAACCGCGCGACCGTCGACTTCACGTACTACTACAAGAAGACGAAGGACGCGCTGATCGCGCTGCCAATCGCCGCGTCGGCCGCGCCGTCGGCGACGACCGTCACCGGCAACTACGGCTCGATCATGAACCAGGGTGTCGAGGCCGTCGTGAACCTCACGCTCATGGACCGCCGCAACTTCGGGTGGGACATGACGTGGAACGGCTCGCACACGACGAACAAGATCCTCTCGCTCGGCGTCGACGCGAACGGCAACCCGAACCCGACGATCGGCACCGGTACGACGCGCGATTCGGTCGGCCTCCCGGCGAACGGCTGGTTCTTCAAACCCTACACGTTCGCTGACAAGAATGGCGACGGACTGATCGACGACAGCGAGGTGACCGTGAGCTCGAAGGATCAGTACATGGGCTACTCGCAGCCGCGCGACATCCTCTCGATTCAGAACGGTTTCGACTTCTTCGGCAAGAAGCTGCGCCTTACCGGGTTGCTCGACTACAAGGGGGGCTTCAGCGTCCTGAATCAGACGGTGCAGTTCTACTGCTCGAACCAGCCGACCTGCTACGAAGAAACGAATACGAGCACGCCGCTCTGGCGTCAGGCGCGCGTGATCGCCCAGCGCTACACCAGCACGAAAACGACGGCGGGCTATCTCGAGAACGGCCAGTTCTGGCGTCTGCGCGAAGTGTCGGCGATCCTGTCGCTGCCGCAGAACATGGCCGCCCGCGTGCGCGCCAAGGATGCGAGCCTCGTGTTCGCCGCGCGCAACCTGCACATCTGGACGAAGTACACCGGCACCGATCCGGAATCGAACTACAACACCGGCGACGTGCAGACGGATTTCGAGACGGC
Source organism: Gemmatimonadaceae bacterium (assembly GCA_025928335.1). Lineage (GTDB taxonomy): Bacteria > Gemmatimonadota > Gemmatimonadetes > Gemmatimonadales > Gemmatimonadaceae > JAQBQB01. Next base: position 31,252 of record JAICJQ010000011.1, on the reverse strand, counting down.
CGCGCCGCCGTCGTACTTCACCGTCCGCCTCAATCTCCACTTCTAAGTCGTTTTCGAGGATTTGATTTCATGAAGCGATATCAGCCACGCGTCCGGCCGGCTCTTGCCGCCGGCGCGATCGGCCTCGGACTGATGCTCGGCGGCTGCAGCGTGAAGGAAGAGCTCCTCGCGCCGCAGCAGCCCGGTGTTATCAGTCCGGGGGACGTAGCGAGTCCGACCGGCGCCGAAGGCCTCTACATCGGCGCCGTCGGCAACTTCAAGAACGCGCTGCTCGGCGGCAGCTCGAACACGGAGACCATCTGGCAGTTTTCCGGCCTGCTGACCGACGAGTTCAAGTCGGCCGACACGTTCTCCCAGCGCAACGACGCGGACCAGCGCGTCACGCAGACCAACGACGCGCAACTCTCGCCGATCTACACGTCGCTGCAACAGGCGCGCGGATACTCGCGCACGGCACTGCAGTTCCTTCGCCAATACGAGCCGACCAGCTCGAACACGCACCAGGCCGAGATGTTGTTCACGATTGCTTTCGCCGAAATGCAGCTTGGCGAGGACTTCTGTAACGGCATCGCGCTCGGCGAAACGGTGAACGGCGTCTGGAACTACACGGCGCCGCTCATGACGAAGGACGTGTTCACCGCGGCCCTCGCCCGCGTCGACTCGGGCCTCGCCCTGGCGACGGCGACGGACGCCGCGACGACGCAGGTGAAGAACGCGCTGCTCATCACCAAGGGCCGCCTTCAGGTAGACCTCGGACAATTCGCGTCAGCCGCGGCGACCGTGGCATCGGTTCCCGTGACCTTCCAGTACGCCGCCGACTACTCGCAGACCACCAACGACAACGGCTGGTGGATCATGACGACGAGCAGCAAGCGCTACACGGTGGCCGACAGCGTCGACGCCGCGGGCCGAATCGACAACGCGATTCCATTCGTTTCGGCGAAGGATCCGCGCGTGCCGACGACGGCGAATGGAAAGGGCTTCGACACGACGACCCCGTTCGTCGGTCAGAGCATCTGGGGTCGCGATGATCCGATCGCGATCGTCGACGGTCTCGATGGCCAGCTGATCCAGGCCGAGGCGAAGCTGAACGCGAACGACTTCGCCGGCATGACGACGATCCTGAACGCGCTTCGCGCTACGCCACCGACCCAGGGCATCTTCAAGCCGTCGGGGACACTGGCTCCGCTCACCGCGCCGGCGACCAAGGACGCCGCGGTTGCACTTTTCTTCCGTGAAAAGGCCTTCTGGACATTCGGCCGCGGCCAGCGTCTTGGCGACCTGCGCCGGCTCGTGCGACAGTACGGCCGGCAGCAAAACCAGGCCTACCCAAGCGGCGCGTTCTTCAAGAACGGCTCGTACGGGACAGAAGTGGCGTTCCCGGTCCCGGATCGGGACAAGGCGAACCCGCAGTTCTCGGGGTGCATCGACACGAACGCATAGGGGAGAACTGGGCGATCCGGTGATTGAGCGAGTGGGCGACTCGACGGTGCATTTCCGGCCGTCGTGACGCCGCACACCGGGTGTCGGTAAATTCCACGAGCGCCCGGGCGCCCAATCGCCCAGTCGCCTCAACGCTCAATCGCCCCCCCCAATGCGCGAACACAGGGACTTTCTCGCTATCCCCGATTTCACCACCGACGAGCTGTACGGCGTGTTCGATATTGCCGACCGCATGCGCGCTGGTCAGTACGACAAGAAGCCGCTCAACGGTAAGTCGCTGGCGATGATCTTCATGAAGTCGAGCACGCGTACCCGCGTCTCATTCGAGGTCGGCACCTACCAGCTCGGCGGGCACGCGCTCTTCCTGTCACCGCGCGACGTGCAGCTCGGACGCGGCGAGCCGATTGCCGACACGGCCCGGGTACTCTCGCGCTACGTCGACGGCATCATGATCCGTACGTTCGCGCATCAGGACATCGAAGAGCTCGCGAAATACGCCGACGTGCCGGTGATCAACGGGCTTACCGATTTGCTGCACCCGTGTCAGGTACTGGCCGACTTGCTCACGGTGCGCGCCGAGTTCGGGAAGATCGACAAGATCAAGATCGCATGGATCGGTGACGGCAATAACATGGCGAACTCGTGGATCAACGCCGCGTATCGTTTCGGGTTCGATCTCGACATCGCCTGTCCAGAGGGTTACGAGCCCGCCGACCACCTGCTCGAGCGTGCGCAGAAGCACGCCAAGGTTCGCATCGTGCGCGACCCGGCGGAGGCGGCCGAGGGCTCGAGCGTGATCAACACCGATGTATGGGCATCGATGGGGCAGGAAGACGAGCAGAAGGAGCGCGAGCGCGCCTTCAAAGGCTTCACCGTGAGCAAGAAGCTGATGGGGGTCGCTGAGAAGACGGCGATTTTCCTTCACTGCCTGCCGGCCCACCGCGGCGAGGAAGTATCGGCCGATGTGATCGACGGTCCGCAGAGCCGCGTGTGGGACGAAGCAGAGAATCGCCTCCACGTCCAGAAAGCGATCATGGCGGTGCTCATGGGACAGGAGTCAGTCGGAGGCTGATCGCGTCATAGCTGCGCGCGGTAGACGCAGCGCGACGGCGAAGGGTCTTAGCCTAAAGTCCAATAGAGGAAGGCGCTCTGGCGGGGATCATCAAGCCTGTGTCCGCCATTGAGGGCTTTCGGCAGGATGACTCTTAGAGATTTCCCGTCAGCGGCGCGTGCCCGACGGATGGGCGGCGCCTGCCTTGTTGCCGCTACGCTTGCGGTATTCAGTGCGACTCTGGCGGCTCAAGGGCTGACAACGGCCGCGATCGGTGGGCGGATCATCGATGCGGACGGAGTCGGGATCGCCGGCGTGCAAGTCGTCGTCACCAATCGAGCGACGGGCATCGCGATGCACGCCACGTCTCGCGGTGACGGGCGGTATCTCGTGAGCGGCCTCGATGTCGGCGGCCCCTATTCCGTGATCGCGCGCCGAATCGGATCGCCGATGGCGACAACGTCGGGATTGGTCGTGAACGTCGGCCAGCAGTTGCTGGTGGATATCGTCCTCGAGCAGCAGGTAGTGACGCTTCAGGGAATGGAGACGGACGCGGTGCAGGGCAGCGTGTTCTCGCGGGTGCACACGGGCACCCAGACCCTGCTGTCCGATTCTCTGATTCACCAAATGCCGATCATCAATCGGGATTTGTACGATCTGGCGAGATTGGCGCCACAGACGTCCACCTGGTTTGCCATCACCGCCTCGGGAGCGAATCCGCGCGTCAACAGCATCCAGATCGACGGCATTCGCGACCAGGTGCTGTCGAGCAATCTGGCGGCAGGCGCTCTGTACGGCGGCAAGGTCATGCCGTTGGACGCCGTGAAGGAATATCAGGTTCTCTTCTCGCCGTTCGACGTTCGCCACGGAGGATTCGCCGGCGCCGGCGTGAACGTCGTGACGAAGAGTGGGACCAACGATTTCCATGGCAGCGCCTTCGCGTTCGCGACAAATGAGCACCTCGGGCCGAACGTCCCATTCATCCGGAACGCGCGCTACGACAAGCAGCAAGTCGGACTCTCGCTGGGCGGACCGATCGTTCGCGATCGACTGTTGTTCTTTGTCGCGTCGGAGGTGCAGCGACGCTTCATTCCGGCACTTGGGCCGTACGAAGAGAGCGGCGCGACGAGCCAGTCCATGCTTCCCGTAAGCTCGGCGGATATCGCGCGCTTTCAGAGCCTGCTCGGGGCGCGTGGTCTCGATGGTGGATCGGCGGGCCCGGTAACGAACGCCAATCCGTCATCGAGCGTCTTTCTCCGACTCGACGCGCCGCTCGAACGGTGGAATAGTCGGATCAGCATTCGCGGGACATACGGGAACGGCGACAGCTCCATCTTTGCGCGACCGACGTCGCTCGCGCCGACGAACTGTGCGACCGCTGCGTGCTTCCCGCTGTCGTCGCTCCAGCACTCCCGATGGGTGATCAAGCGATCAGCCGCGGTGCAACTGATGTCCAATCTGCCGAGAGGCGTGTACAACGAGCTCCTCGTCGGGTTCACGGGGATCGTTGCGGGGTTTCGACCGACGGTTCAGCAGCCGCTCGTCCTCGTGACTGTGCCGGGCACCAGCGGTTTGCGGGCCACGCTGCAAGCCGGCACCCACGAGATCGCGACAGGCCAACGCAACGCCAACTGGACAACGGAATTCACCGATAATTTGTCATTCGCGCTGGGCCCGCATCGCTTCACGGCCGGGTTGTCGACCCAGCTCTTCGATCTGCGGGCGTTTCAGCTCCGCGGTTCCTACGGCGCTTGGGAATTCGCCAGCCTTGATTCCCTACAGGCGGGAACAGCGTCGCGCTACCGAGTGACGCGTGACACGGGAAGTGTGACCGCGGCCCACGGCATGTATCACTCCCTGTATCTCGGTGACGCATGGGATGTGTCCCGTCGCCTGTCGTTGACGTTTGGGCTGCGATCCGACATTCCACTACTCTCGGCGCAACCGCCCTATGTCGGCGCGATCGACTCCGCGTTTCACGTTCGAACGGACCACCTCCCCGCGAAACAGATTCAATGGTCGCCGCGCATCGGATTCAATCTGGATCTGACGGGCGCGGGGGGATCTCCAACGCAACTCCGCGGCGGCGCTGGCCTCTTCGCTGGAACGCCGCCGTTGTTCTGGCTGTTCGGAGGTTTCTCCGCGTACGGCCTTGCCGCGCGTACGCTGCAGTGCGGTAGTCTGGCGACGGACGGCGGGCCGGCACCCGCATTCAATCCCGATTATAAGAATCCTCCGATGGCGTGCGGGGGCGGCCAGACCTTCGCCACATCGGCCAGCGGCGAGATCGATCTGATCGATCCGGCGCTGCGCTTTCCGCAAGTCTTCCGCGCCTCGCTCGCCGTCGATCGTACGCTACCGCTCGGGGTCGTCGGCACGATCGAGGGTCTGTACACCCGCACGGCCCAAGCGATGTTCTACTCCGGCGTCAACCTGAGCGAGCCTACGGCGATTGACCACGACGGGCGCGTCATGTACGGCACAATCCCATCGAATGGGATCGCCAGCCCACGGCGGATCAATGCGCGCCTCGGCGACGTCGTGTCGCTCACCAATCAATCCAGGGATTACGCGTACGATGTCACGGGCGAGCTTCGGAGATCGAGTCGTTTTGCCGACGTGAGCGCCGCTCTCAGCTATGGCCGCACACGCGATGTCGCAAGTCCGCGCCCGGTAAGTGCGCTCCTGATCGACGATTGGCGGTACGCCCGCCCGGTGGTGGGGCGTGTCGACGACTTGAGTCTGAGTACATCGGACTACGACCAGCCGCTTCGCGCGCGAGCTTCAGGGACGATTCACTCGCCGTGGCAGCGATTCCGGACGAACCTGTCGTTCTATTACGTCGGCGGTTCCGGGTTGCCGTACACCTACGTAGCCGGCGGAGCGGGTGGGCGCGGCGACCTGAACGCCGACGGCGCCGTCGGCAACGACCCGATTTACATCCCGCGCTCCGCGGCCGACACGACGGAGATCAAGTTCAGCGGGACGGCGGCCCAGATCGCCGCGCAGCAGACCGCGTTCGACCAATTCATCAACACCGCGCCCTGTTTGAATGGCCAACGGGGTCGAATCATGACGAGGAACAGCTGTCGTACGCCGTGGATGAATTTGACAAACCTCGCCGTCCGCCAAGCCTTGTCAGAGAAACCCGGACAGGCATTTGCGCTCGAGCTCCAAGTATTCAATGTTTTGAATCTGCTGAATGCGCGATGGGGACGTGTTCAGCTGCCGACGGGCGCCGTCCCGACGACCACGAATCAGGTAACGCTCCTCTCGCAGACGGCAGAGACGACGGACGCGAGCCCGCAGCCGGTGTACCGGTTCGATCCAGCGATGCGTCGTTACAACTCCGAAAACTTCGACACGTATTACCAGATCCAACTGGCGGTGCGCTACAACTTCTAGGGTCTCGCGGTGGCAAGACTGGACGACGTGCGGAATGTTCTCCTCGCGGCGGTGTTGCTCACCGCCGTCGGGGTATCGAGTGCCCCGGCCCAGGACGCGCGCCGGCCGACGCGGATCTTGCTGCTTTTCCAGCAGCAGGCCGAGACCGCGCCGATGGTAGAGTTTGCCCAGCCATTGCGGCGCGAGGTGCTGCATGGGCTCAAAGGCCCGGTCGAGTTTTATCAGGAGTCGCTCGATCTCGACCGCTTTCCAGATCATGAGGCCTCACCGCGCCTCCAGAACTATTTCGAGAACAAGTACCGAGGGGTCGACGTCGACGTCGTGGTGCCGGTTGGTGGTCGCGCGCTTCAATTCGCCGTCGGCTCGCTGGCCAACCTCTTTTCCCGCGCCCCCGTCGTCTTTGCGCTGAACGCCGCTCCCCAAACGAATCCGGCGACACTTCCATCGAACGTCACGGGTCGACTGGGAGTAGCGTCGCGGTTTGGCCCGACATTCGAGATGGCGCGGGCGCTCCAGCCGGATGCCGAGCGTGTCGTCATCGTTGGCGGCGCAAGCTCGGCCGACTCTACGTCGGTCGATGCGGCGGTCGTGGGAGTCGCCGGGACCAAAGTTCCGCTCCCGGTTCAGCTCCTCACCGGAATGTCGCTCGATACGTTGCTCACGAGACTGCATGGCCTCCCGAGGCGTTCGATCGTGATCTTTGCCAACTTTCGGCGCGACGCGCTGGGCCAGGTGTTCGATCCGGTCGATCTGATCGCCACCATGACACGTGCGTCGAGTGCCCCCATGTACACGCAGCTCCGTAGCTACGTTGGTGAAGGGGTCGTCGGGGGGTTTGTGCTCAAGTTCGATGACGAGGGAGCGCGAACCGGCCGGCTGATCGTTCGCGTCCTGTCGCGTCGACCCGGTGAGCCCCTGCCACCGGTCGAGCTCTTTGACAAGACCTTTGTCGCCGATTGGCGCGCGCTGCGCCGATTTGACCTCGATCCCCGGCGACTTCCTGCCGGGACTGAGATCTTGTTTCGGGAGTTGTCGCTGTGGGCCCGCTATCGCGCGGCGGTTCTCATGGCGGTGGCGGTCATTACGCTACAGCTGACATTCATTGCCTTGCTTCTCTTGGAACGACAGCGCCGCAGACGCGCGCAGGCAGAATTGCGGGAACAGTCGGCCTACGAGCAGACCATCGCGCGGTTGACGACGGATGCCGTGCGACACGCGCCCGAGGAGGCGCCGCAGGCGCTGGAAGACGCGCTGTCTCACATCGCCGAATATGCGGGTGCGAGCGCCGCTGCGCTGGTGCAATTTCCCGAGACCGCGCTCGGCGTTCCAGTGCGATTGACGTGGGAAGCCCCGACGAACGGCACGCGGCCATCGACATCGGCTCTGTCCTCGTCACACCCCGCCAATGGCTCGCGCCTCGAGATTCCACTAATTGCCGACGGCGCGCGCATCGGCACGCTGGAGTTGCATCGCGCCAACGGTGCCGGCTGGCCCGCGTCGCTCATACGACGCTTGGATTCGGCCGGTGAGGTGATCGCCAGCGCCATGGCCCGCTCGCGCGCCGTTCGAACAGTGCGTCGCGGTGAGGAGCTGAATCGTGCCGTCCTCGCGTCGCTCAGCACGCAAATCGCCATTCTCGACAACAACGGTACGATCATTCGCGTCAACGAAGCGTGGCGGCGAGTCGCGGCGCGTGGTCCGTCGGACGAGCCGCGCGATGGCTTCGTCGGTGCGAACTATCTGGAGGAATGCCGGCGTGCGGAGCTGCGCGGTTGCGATGAGGCTCGCATGATCCGAGAGGGGATCGAAGCCGTCCTCCAACGCCGAGCGTGGCCATTTCGGTACGAGTACAACTGGTCGGACCCCGTACCTCGCTGGTACGAGCTCTTCGTCGATCGGCTGGAGATGTCCGAAGGCGGAGCGATCGTCACGCACTTCGACATCACCGATCGGCGGCTCGCTGAACGACACGCTGACGAGACGAGGCGTCAGGTGGCGCACATGGGCCGCATGGCGCTCGTCGGTGAATTGGCGGCGACGATTTCGCACGAGCTGCGGCAACCCCTCGCCGCCATTCGGGTCAATGCGGAAGTCGGGACGCGCCTCCTCGCCGCGAATCCCCCGGATGTGGGAGAGGCGCGCGAAATTTTCGAGAGCATTGTCGGCGACGACGTTCGCGCGGTCGAGTTGATCGAGGGTGTGCGCAAGCTCCTGCGAAAAGAGGAGCCGGTCATGACCATCGTCGATCTGAACCAGGTCTGTCGCGACGCCATGCGTCTACTCCAGCATGACGCCGTGCTTCGCGGAGTGCGGCTCGAGCTGGGGCTCGCTCCCCAGCGACCGCTTGTCGCGGGCGATCAGGTCCAACTTCAGCAACTCGTCCTCAACCTCGCGATCAATGGTCTGGAGGCGGCCGGTGCGAGCGCGGGTGGGACCGAACGATCTGTCGTTGTGATAACCAAGCGCGACCCCGACCATGCTGAGATCCTCGTTCATGACAGCGGCCACGGGATCGGAATTGACGTCCAACCGCACCTCTTCGAGTCGTTCTTCTCGACCAAGATCGGCGGTCTCGGACTAGGGCTCGTGATCGTGCGCTCGATCGTGGAGCGACACGGCGGTCGCATTGCCGTCGAGAACCATCCATTGGGCGGCGCGGTGTTTCGCGTACGACTCCCCGTCATTGCGAACGCGCCGCCCTTGGCCGGCGCCGCTATGTCTTCGGTCCCCGGCAATGACGTGCCGGTCGGTTGAGTCGCATGCGTCAACGTTCAGGGTCGGCGCGAGTATATTCTTCCGAATGACCAACCCGACTGTGATACCAGCCGGAAGAAAGGCGCCGGACTTCACCGCGCCCGACGACCGCGGCGTTCCTGTCTCACTCGCCGACTTCCGGGGCAAGTACGTCGTCCTCTTCTTCTATCCGAAAGACGACACCGCCGGCTGAACGATCGAAGCGTGTTCCTTTCGGGACACCTTCCCTCGGTTCGAGGGAATCGACGCGGTCGTTCTCGGTGTGAGTCCCGACTCGCCGAAGTCGCACACCAAGTTCAAGCAGAAGTACCAGCTGCCGTACACACTGATCGCGGACGAGGATCACGCGATCGCCGAGGCGTACGGGGTGTGGGGCGAGAAGATGAACTACGGGCGCAAGTACATGGGCGTGTTGCGGACGACGTACATCGTCGATCCCGAAGGACGCATCGCGCGGGTTTTCGAAAAGGTGAAGCCGGAAAACCATGGGGAAGAAGTAATCGAGGCACTGAACGTGCTCAGCAAGGCGTAACGCCCTCGCTGAACCGCTCACCTCTCCGGCTATGGATGCGACCGACAAAAACCGCGACAACGAAGTTCCGCTCGAGAAGAAGCTCGACGACCTCTACGCGCTGATCGACGGCATCGAGACGGCGATGCTGACAACGCGTCGCCGCGATGGCACGCTCGTCTCGCGGGCCATGCAGACGCAGCGGCGGACCGCCGGTGCCGACCTGTGGTTCATGACGAACGCCGAGTCCGAGAAGTTCGAAGAGCTCGCCGTCGATCCCCACGTCAACGTCGCGTTCTACCGCGACCGAACGCGCGAGTGGGTGAGCGTGAGCGGACACGCCATCCTCAGCAAGGACCGCGATCTCATCGATTCGCTGTACAAGGCTGATTGGAAGGCTTGGCTGGGCGACGAGGGCGACGGCAAGCGCGACGGTGGGCCGCACGATCCGCGGATCGCGCTCATCCTCGTCGAGGCCGACACCGTGGTCTACTCCAAGAACAATCGTTCGATGCCGCTCGCGCTCTTCCAGGTGGTGAAGGGCATGGTGACCGGCGAGCCGCCCAAGGTCGCCGACCTTCGCGAAATCGGCCAGGACGAGCTTCGGCAGGCACCCGGGCTGGACACTCGTTAAAGAATTGTCTTGAACGATCGGCCGTCGCTCGCGGTGAACAGCACCGTGTGGCGGCGGCCGTTGTCGTTCGCCTGGAGTATGTTCACCTCATCCGGGAACGCCTCGAAGAGCGTCGAGTAGACGAAACGAATGCCTGCAAGGGAGCGAACGCTGGAAGCGCGTACCGTGATCCAGATGAGATCTCCCGTGCGTCGCGCGCCAGCCCAGACAAGCGGAACGATTCGGCCGTCTCGACCCCGAATGACGATCGTCGACGACACATACGTCGCGACATCGCGCTCGGCGACCACGAAATCCGCGGGTCTGGGCTTCCCGGCATGCCGTGCGACCGCGGCCGTGAAATCGTCGGCGAACGCGCGTAGCGTCACGCGACAGGAGCCATCGGTGTCGATCGAGACATCGGCCAGAGTAGTGTGAAGCGGATGCGACCATGACGAAGCCGGCGTCAGTGCTATCGCCAGAGATGCCGCCAGTCCGGCGAGCAGTCCCCGCGTTACCACGGCGCGCGCTCCACCGCCCACCGCGCTGCAACGACGAGGACCATCGACGAAACGGCGATCGCGCGCGTCCGCACCGGCGTTACCGCGCGGAGCCGCACCGGTTGAACGAGCGCGATCATGCGGTCCACCAGAATGAACGCCGTGAAGGTCAGAACGAGCACGCAGATCTGACCCAACTCGATGCCGACATTGAAGCCAAACAAGGGCAGGGCAATCCGGTCCACGAACAGGCTGCGCAGATAGTTCGCGAAGCCCGCGCCGTGCACCAAGCCAAAAGCGCCGGCCAGCACGGGACGATACCGGCGTGTGGCGAATGGTTTGACGTTGTCCCGTACCAGCAGGTTCTCGATCCCCGTCGCCACGATCGTGATCGGGATGAGGAACTCGACGAGCGGAGGGCTGATCGTCAACACGTTCGTTACGGCGAGGGCCAGCGTGAATGAATGGCCGACGGTGAATGCGGTCGCAACCCAAAGACACTCCCGCCAGTCCCGGAACCGGTAGATCGCCGCCAGCGCCAGAAGGAAGAGGATGTGATCGGCGCCGCGCAGATCCGTGATGTGATGAAACCCTAATTGCAGGTACGCCGCGAGCTCTGACACGGACTTCCTCCGGTAGCGGCGACCGACCGACTGCTCGATACTGCGAGCGCGGCCTCGATCGCCTTGGCGTGACGGACCAACTGTGGATCCTCGGTGTGTTGAGCGAGCGCTTTGGCCATCGCGACGCGAGCCTCCGTATCGCGGCCCTCCCGGTGCAACGCCCAGGCGAGAAGGTCGTAGCCATACACGTCGTGCCGCGACCGCAGCTCCTCTCGCGTCTTGCCGAGCACGCGCTCGGCGTCGCGCGCCGTGCCGTGGTCGAGAATGAAGAGGCCCCAGGCGCGGTGAATCGGGCCGGGTTGCTCGAGCGCGCTCGCGGTCATCGCTCGCGCGTACTGCGCCGCTCCCGCGGTATCGCCGAGCGCACGATACGCGTCGCTGATCGTGCCCAGGGTCGCGGGATCGAGTTGAATCGCGACAGCCTGGTTGCCGTAGTCGATCGCCCGTGCCCAGTGTTGACGCACGCTCTCGAGCCGGGCGAGTCCGCCGAGAATGCGGTAGTCGTCGGGAAAAATGTCGAGGCCGCGCCGAAAGGCCGCTTCAGCCGAGTCAATGCTGCCCGTGCGGAGCTCGAGCTCCCCGAGCCGATAGTGAAACCACGCAACCTGCTCCTTCGGCAAATCGTCGCGGCCGTCCACGCGCCCGATGGCGGTGCGAAGAAGGCGACGCGCCGCGTCCGAATGGCCGGTGAGCTCCCGCCATCGCGCGACGCGGGCGGCGACGGTGAACTGGTCACTGTCAAAATGAAGCGAGGCGAAGCGGCGCGCCGCGGCTTCGTAGTCACCCAGCTCGAGCTGGATCTCGCCGATCAGCGCAATGTGGTTGGTGTTGTCGGGCTCGAGGGAGTCCGCACGCTCGGCCACGTGGAGTGCACCGACGAAATCGTGACGCGCGAGCAGCGCCGAAGCCAGCAGCGCGAAGGTTTGCCCGTTGTGCGCCGTCCGAAGAGCGAGCGAACGTCGTGCGACCTTCTCGGCGCGCTCGTAGTCCGCGAAGCTGCCGGACGTCCGCGCCCGCTGCAAATACAGACCCGCCAACTGCGACCGATCGCTGGCGCTCGCCGTGTCCTCCGTGGCGCGGCGCTCGTAGAACGCGATGTCGCGCTCGCGGATCTCGCCTTCCGTCATCAGTGTCGCCGAGGCCGGCGCTCCCGACCGATGCGGGGGCGCGTGCACGACTATCAAGCCGACCATGATGGCAGCTGCGGCGCCCGATGCGATCCACCAAGAAGCTCGTCTCATGATACCCTCGTGAAGCGGCGTCCTCGCTTCAGTACGGAGCGAGGACGTCACCGTGATCACGTGTGTGGTGCGGCGAGGTACGGGAACGTCGAAGAGAACGCGGCGTCGTTCGCCGAGACGTTGTCAGTGCACAACGGCAGCTGAAACGGCTGACACAGCGCCCCGACCGGTGACAAGAAGGAGCTGAAGATGGCCGTCAATCCCAGATCAACCACGTCATCCGTCAGCTTTCGGCCGCCCCACCCGTTGGCGAGCGCCCACGACAACCAGCCCGCCGTGCTCGGATTCTTGGAGGGGTCGACGACGATCATGTCGGGATACAGCACGCTGCCAAGCGTCGAGGCCAATGCCGCCGGACGACCGAAGCTCGTGATGAATGCTTCGGTCTGTGGACGGAACGTCGCCGTGTTGTACGGTTGTGTGTGGTTGTAGGCGCCGTGATTCGCCTTGGCAATCGTCACTTCGCTGACGAGCGGGTTGCCGAGGAAATCGGTCTGATCGTAGATCGTGGCGTCGTTGTCTTCGTCGCCCTGCTCGTTGTCGTTGCCGATGTCCCGGCTCGCGACATTGGGCGCGGCAATCGAGCGCGATGCGTCGTTTGTCCGGTCGCTGCAGCCGGTCAGCCCGACGCCAGTTGCGAGCGCGAGCGCGACGAGCCAGAGACGCGCGTCAGTCTTCCACATATGAATGTGCTCCTGATGCGTAGATGAATGAGGGAATGGCGTCAGTTGCTTCGCGCGCGGCTCGTCGTGCCCCACACGCCGAACGGCGACGGGTGCTGGGGGTCTCGCTCGATCATGCTCACCGGGAGCTCGATGACGATCGCCATGTCGTTGAAGCCGCGGACGTAATCGCGCGCCTGGTCTGCCGGACGGAACGAGCCTGCGCTCGGCGTCGACGGTAACTGTGAGAGCGGGCCCGTGACCGGCCGCCGATCCGGGATGATGCGGAAGAACTGCTCGAGATCGATGAAGAACGGATCGTCGCGCGGCCCGGCAAATACTTGAATGTCGTCGGCCGAACCAAGCATCTCGTTGACCGGACCGGACACCTTGTGACCGCCAACCAGCGTGTTCGCCGGCCCGGTCTGTCGCGGCGCCACCGGGCCGCGCACCGTCACGCGCTGATGGCCGGCCTTTCCCGTGAAGGTGATCTGAAAGACCAGATCCTCGATGCCGTCGCGGTTGTTGTCGATCTTGATCTGGTACAGCTCCTGGTCCTTGGTACCGAACGCGAAACCCGGCGTGTTCGCCGGCGTGATCGGCGACGACGTGCCCAGCACGAGCGCGATGCGGCCGGGCGTCGCGGCGGGGAAGGCGAAGACGTCGTTCACGTCATATCGCGGACTGAGCTCGACTTCTGGCGTGTCTTGGTGGTCGGAGGCCCGGACGCGCCGGGCGGTAGTCAGCGCGCCGACCAAGCCGACTGCGGCGAGCGCCACGGCCGGCACCCCTCGCCTGAAAATCCATGTCTTCATGCGCAACCCCTCGCGTGGAAGTGGGGAGCGGACCGCGTTGGTCCGCGTCAGTTCCACCGGGGTACGACGCGAGGGGGAAATCGGATTTCTGGCGCCTTCCGCTACTGAGTACTATTTGCTACTGCCGGCCGGCGCGCCCGCGCTTGAAACGACACCAGCCGAGTTGGCGATGGTCCGGGCCGCGAACATGCCGGCGAGAACGCCACCGAACGCGAGTACCGTCCGGAACCGATCCATCGAACGAACGCTGACGGCGAGCGCGCCGCGGGTTGGTACGTCGATCGGCTCATTCTGCAGGAACTCCTCCGGGCCGATGGCGCGCGCGATCTGTGTTACCGCGAGACGCATCCGATTCGAGTCGATCGCCAGCACACGGCCGTCGATCGACGTCGCATTCGGACCGATCGTGCCGGCGAGGGCGCCGGACGCCTCGCCGCTCAATACGATGCGCACGGTCTCGTCGGGCCGCAGTGCGGTCGGCGACGCTTCGTGATACTGGTAGCACGCGGCCGACGCCGCGGTCAGGATCACGAAAAGCCCTGTGTTGGACCGCGCTATTGACCGAGGCATTTTTGCCCCGTTGCGTCCGACGTTGTACTCGCCGGGTCATTCTGGTTGCGGGCCGGCTGCTGCGTCGGAGGCGGAATGTTGCTGTTCGTGTTTCGCTCCGATGCGTCGTAGAGGAAGCGCGCCGGGACGATCGAACCGGCGACAACCGGTACGAGATTCGGCGTACACGTGCGCAGATACAGGTTCCACGCCTCGATGTTCTGGAAATCAGCGATGTATTCCTCGATGAGGATCTCAGCGAGGAGCGCCTGCCCGGAGAGCGATCCCGACTCCGGCGGCAGGCCCGCGAGGGCACGTGCCTGGTTCAGCTTCGCCAAGGCCGTCGCGTTGTCGCCGGTGCGTTCCGCAGCCTCGGCCCACAGCAGAAGGTCCTCGTTCGCCGTGACGAGCGGCTGCGTCGCATTCGGGGCGAGCAGCGCGGGATTCAGATCCGTGAGATCGGCGTTGAAATAGGTGTGCAGTCGTGGATCGTTGCGCTGTTGAAGAAGTGTGACGAACTGCGGGTTCGGCGCGATGTACCCGGGACGTTGTACGATCGCGAACTGATACCAGAAGTTCTGCTCGTTGGCATTGCCGGAGAACACGGCGTTGAAGTTGTCCGCCGGGTCCGAGATTCCCTTGCTCGCCTCGGTGACGACCTGCGGATAGACCGTTGGCCGAAGCTTGGCCGTGTGCATCAGGAAGCGGGCTTTCAACGTGTGGGCCAACAATGTCCAGAGGGCAGGGTCGCCGCCGTAAGCGAGGTCCGCCGATTCCGGACCAATGTTCGTCGGTCCGCTGGCCTGCATCTCGACGATCGCGCGCGACAACAACGTCTGCACAGAGTCGTAGATCGACATCTGCGGATCGAGCTGCGGGTTCTGAATACCGGTGAGCGCTTCCTTGTACGTCAAATTGCCGAACAGGTCCGCGCCCGTACCCATGATCAGCGCTTCCATAACCAGTGCAATGCCGTGAAAGAGCGTGTCGTTCGCGGACGACGCCTGCGATTCGACTTTGCGAACGTCGACCAGCGCACCGCCCGTATACAAACCCGCCTGAAAGCCGTTCGTCACGTCTTCACTGACGCCGTAGTTGTAGATGTCCACGTACTGCAGGTTCGTGCCGAGCAGCTGCTGGGCCCACATGCCGGTGACCCGCGCCATGTCGCTTTGCAGCAGCGCCCAGGTACCCGCCTCGACGCCGACGAACAACTGGGCGGTCGTCGCGGTGGTCGGCCGATTTGGATCAGTGCTCAACTCGCCGCCCGTGAGATAGTCGCTGCAGGCTGTCGCGAGTACGACCGCCGCGCCCAATCCCGCGAATCCGATTTTACGCATGGTTCGTGATGCTCCCCGTCATCGGTTGAGCGTGATCGAAAGGATGAACGACCGAACTTCGGGGTTCTGGAAAAAGTCGATGCCTTGCGTCAGGAACTCGGCGCCGCCGAGGTTCGTCTCGGGGTCGAGGCCCTTGTACGGCGTCCACGTGTGGAGATTTCGGCCGCCGAGGCGAATCAATGCCTGGCTGAAGCCAAGTTTGTTGCGCACCCAGGGGTCGTCGAGCGTGTACGTGATCGACAGCTCGCGCCATTTGGTGAAATTGCCGTTCTCGACGAACTGTGACTGCACCGGACTCGCACTGCCCCCGGTGGTCGTATACCAGTTCTGCCAATCCGATGGCGTTCGGAACGCCACCTTGCCCGCGCCAGGTCCGGCGACCGCCTGGTTGCCAAGGACGTTCTTCCCGAAGATGCCCGCCGTATCCGAGCGGATCGTTGTTTCCTCGGCTGTACCGAATCGATCGAGCGCCGAGCGAGTTCCGTTCCACACCTGCGCACCGCGACGAATGTCGAACAGCGTGGTGATCTGAAGTCGCTTGTAGTGGACGATCGCGTTCAGACCGCCGGTCCATCGCGGATTCGGATCGGCGATGACTTGCTCATCCGGGTTGACGACCGGTCTGTTGTTCGTGCCCGCGATGTAGAGCGCATTCTTCTGAGCCCCCGCGCCGCACGCCGAGTCGACGTTCGCCATCGTGCCGACACCAGGCAACGTCGCCGTTTGGCCCAATCCGCACCGGATGAAGTCCTGTCCGCGAATCACGCCTGGTGCGAAGCCGACAGTGGATGAACCAATGGCGCCGGTAAATCCTTCCGTATTGTACGGAATGAACTGGATGCCGTTGATCAGCGAGACGACCTTGCCGGTATTGCGCGACCAGTTGCCGCCGATGCTCGCATCCCAGTTCTTCGCGGTGTAGACGCGCGCGTTGAACTGCATCTCCCAGCCCTTGTTGGTCACGGTCGCGCCGTTGAGCAGGGCGGTGCTCGCACCGTTCGCTGCCGCGTTGACCGGCGACGGCAGGATCACGTCGCTCGACTTTTTGTTGTAGTACGTGACGCTCAGGTCGGACGTCTGATCCTGGAAGCCGAAGTCGAACCCGAACTCCGCCTCCCGATTGCGCTCCGGCTTGAGGTCGTTGTTGCCGAGGTTCGAGCCGGTGACGACCCCGCCCTGACCGCTCTGCTTCGACCCGATGACGTCTCCAAATCCGCTACCGAAGGTTGACGTCGTCGAAAGCGCGGTGATCGTTGCGTACACCGGCGGTTCGCGGCCGGTCTCACCGTACGCGGCGCGCAATCGCGCGTTGCTCAACCAACGCCAACGGTTTTGCGGCGCTCCGTTGTTCAGATATCGTGTAAACGTCCAGGCCACGTCGGCTTTCGGGTATAGCGCGGTTCTGTCCGACTGACCGAACGTCGAGAAACCATCATCGCGCAAGCCCACGGTGCCGTGGAGCTCGTTATTGTAGTCCGCTTCCACCTGCGCGAAGTACGCGAGAATGTGCTGGAGCGAGTTGAACTCGGTCGGGGTGTAACTCACCGTGTTCTGGATGGCGAGCGGCTCGGGCGCGATCAGCTGGTCACCGAACACGAACACCTGCTGGTTTCGTCGCGAATTGAGGTTCTGACCGAGTACGATGCGTGTGTCGAGGTACTTATTCACCGCGTACGAGATCGTCCCCGTGAGGTTCTGATCGACCTCGAGATTGTTGATGTCCAATCGCGTGACGTTTCCGACCGGATCGCTCGACGACGTGAAGGGCAGTGCCTCGAGACGCTGATCGGAGTAGTTGTCCGCCCCGAACGTTTCGTTGATCGCCAACCACGACACCGGCACCCAGTTCGCCGACAGATTCCCGAGGAAGCGGCCGAGATTACTCTTGTTGCCGACGTTCGCGAGAGTGAAGAACGGATTGTCGTAACCGCGCGAGGTCGTCAGGCTGGCCGACGTCGGGTTGGGGAACCGATACGATCGTTGCAGCTCCGACGTCGAGGACAGGTACGGCTGATTGTTGAAATCCGGCGGCGTCCGAAGGGCCCCAAGCAGCAGGCCAGATGTGTTCGAGCCCTTCTGAACGAATTTGCCGGTTGTGTTGAAGTACGAGAAGTTGCCGCCGAAGGTCAGCGTATTGAGAAGTTGATGGCTTGCCGACAACCGGAATGTGTTGCGGAAATAGCGGTTGTTCGGTCCCTCCATGATTCCGTACTGGTCGGTGACGCCGCCGGAAAGGAAGAACTGCGTCCGCTGCGTCCCCCCCGACACGTTGAGCGCGATATCGTTCGTCAGTCCCGTGTCGTAGATCTCGGTGCCGTGGTCGAACACCGGCGCGGTTGGGGCGAGTAGCGGCCCCCACGTGAGACTGCTCGCGTTGCAATCCGGCGTTGAGCATCCGCCAGGGAGCCCGTTGCTCCCTTGACCGTAGAGCATTTGCAGCGGAAACGTCTTGACGACATGGTCGAAGGTCTGGGTCGACGAGATGTTGTAGCGCGTCGGCCCGTTCGACCCCTTCTTCGTCGTGATGAGGATGACGCCGTTCGCCGCGCGCGCCCCATAGATCGACGCCGCCGCGGCGCCTTTGAGGATCTGCACCGACTCGATGTCGTTCGGATTGATGTCGGCGGCGCGATTCTGCGCTACGGTGCTGGCGTCGCCGCCATTCGTGGCCTGCGTGGTGTTGTCGATCGGAATGTTGTCGACGACGATCAACGGCTGGTTCGTGCCGGTCACCGATGTCGCACCCCGAATCAATACGAATGCCGATGCGCCAGGCTCGCCCGATTGCGTGCGCACCCGCACATTCGGTGTCGTGCCGGCGAGCGACGAGATGACGTTCTGCGGCTGGGTCGCGCGCTTGAGCGTCGTCGAATCCACCGTGTTGATGACGCTGCCGACACGCTCGCGTACCTGCGACGTCCCTGCGCCTGTGACGATGACTTCGGAGAGTTGCGCCGCGGTCTGCGTCATCACGAAGTCGTGGGTGATCGTGCCCGCGCTGAGCGTGATCGGAACGTTCTGCGGCGAGTAGCCGACGCGTCGGGCGTTCAGCGTGGCGACTTGCCCCGTCACCCGCGCCGCCGGTACGGTGAATGTGTACAAGCCGTCGTCGCGCGTGATCGACCCGAGTCCCATGCCGGTGATCGATACGGTGACGCCGGGCAGTGGTTGCCCCGCGACGTTCGTGACGTGGCCCGTGACTGTTGCGCCCTGGGCGGCGAGAGGCGCCACGCGAGTGAGCAACGCGACAAGGCACGACGCGCCGCACCAGCGAAGCTGCGAGAGAGGCATGACACAACTCCTACGACGAAATTTCCAGTGGTCGCGAGCGTGTTGTGCCGTCGCGTGAGGCGACGGCTGCGTTCGGCGTCCGCGGACGCGAGTGTGCGCCCGATCAGGTGCGGCGGTGGGCGCAGACGTTGTGCCACACGGCTGCGTGCGGCGACGACTCGGCCAGAAGAATTCCTTACAGACGGCGCCGACGGCGATGCGCGCCGAATGCGCGCCGAATGCGCGCCGAATGCGCGCCGAATGCGCGCATCCAACGCGTCAATGTGCGCCGATGCGATTGATGTCCGACGATTCCACAATTGGACTTGAGTACCCGTCGCGAGCAACCACGAGCATGGCGCGCGCGAGGCGATCGCTTGTCGTCACGTGGCTGGGCGACAACCGCGTCAACGGCGCGGCCAGCGGCCGGATGAGCGCGTAGACGGCGTTGTACCACCCAGTGCGGGAGCGAATGCCGTGCTGCGGAATCACCGCGCCCGGTCGGAACATGTAGGCTGCATGAAAGCCGAGCGCGAGCAGCGCGTTCTCTGTGCGACCTTTCACGCGCGCCCACATCGAGCGGCCACGTTCGGTCGAATCGGTCCCCGCACCCGAGACATAGATGAAGGTCATGTGCAAGTTGATGCGGACGAGGGCGCGCGCCGCGGCGAGCGTGAGATCGTAGGTCAACCGCGTGTACTCGTCTTCCCGCAAACCGACCGACGTGACGCCGAGGCAGAAGAAGCAAGCGTCTACATCACAGAGCTGCGACTCGTGCACGGCGAGCCGCGCAACATCCGGCTCGACGATGTCGAGGAGCTTTGCGTCGTCGATACCCGTCGCGCGACGCCCGATGGCGATCACGCGCGAGACATCCCGATCGCGAAGGCATTCACGGAGCACGGCCTGGCCGATCATCCCCGTCGCGCCGAACAGAAGCACCTTCATCTTCGGTGTCCGGGCGAAACGCTGGCCATCATTTCGTCCAAATCAGGATGACACCGCAGCCGCTGTTCGACGATTGCAGCGGTATCGTCGCGGGGCCGGCGTACACCTCCATCCCCATGATATCGGACGGCGGCGGGAGCGCGCGCAGATTGGCCGGCGTGGGGAGCTGAACACCATCGATCACGATCTGCATCGGGCAGCTCGACGTGCGGGTGCTGAATGCCAACTGCGTGTTGCTGCCGCCATCGACGACGTTCACGCTCGGGATCGTGCGAAGGACGTCCCCCAGCGCCACTGCGTGGCGTCCCTCGATTTGCTCGGCCGTAATGAACGTGCCGAACCCGAGCTTCCGGCGCTCGTCAAACTCCGTCATTCTTGCCACCATCGCCTTCGCGCTGACGACCATGGTATCCAATGCCGTGACGATGCGCCGCATCGTGAATGACAGGCGCAGCGTATCGGCGTCGCCGATCTGAATGCCCGCCGACACGGGTGCGTAGCCGACACGATGCAACATCAAGATGTACTGGCCCGCCGGAATCGCCACGACGCGGAAGCGCCCGTTCTCTCCCGTCGTGACACGAAGCGGCGACCCAAGGAGCGAAGCCGTCGCCTCTCCGAGCGCGACGAGATTGCTGTCACTGACAAACCCGTCGATGACGCTCCTCGAGCGTGCGCTCTGGCCTTGAACCTTGGATGGCGCGAGCGACAGAGCTCCAAGCGCGGCAGCGATGCCGGGGCGAGCCAACAGTCGGACAGTTGGAGCCATCACGACGCGCCTCGAGCGGGAACGATCAATAGCATAGCACCCAAGCGTTCGGTACGGAACTGAGACCGGAACGACGTGAAGGGCGGGGATAACGTGAAGAGCGTGATAACGGAACAGCGGGAATAACAGTACCGCGGGGAATAACGGAACTGCGGAGATAACGGAACTGCGCATAAGAGCGAGTACCGCCGTTATGCGCGCAGTGCCGTTATCTCCGCAGTTCTCGTTATCCCGTTGTCCTCGTAACCCCGTCGTTCACGTTATCCCCGCTCTCCACGTCATCCCGCAGTTCACGCCGTTCCGCCCTTCACGCTATGTCCGCCCTTCAGCGCTTCCTCCCACAGCGAACTCGATCGCCTTCTCCTGCAGGACGAGATTGTTCCGAGCCGTCGCCAGTGCACTCGCCGCTGAAACCTCCTGCGCCTGTGCCTGCGACACCTCGACCAACGTCGCCGCGCCGACCTTGTATCGGGCCTGCGTCGCTTCGACCGCCTTCTGCGCCGCCGCCAGTTGCGCCGTCGCCGCCGTCAGCTGCTGCTTCGCCGAACTGAAGTCCAGGTACGCTCGGCGAACATCGAGTGCGATCGCTTGCCGCTGTTGCGACAACGCCAACTGAGCGTTGGACTCGGCGATCTCCGCTCTCTGCTCGGCGGCACTCGCGCTCCCGCGATCGAAGATCGGGATCGAGATGCCGACGCCGAGTCCGCCCCCGCGCCGCTGATCGAGCTGGTTGGCGATCGACAGATCCGTCGCGCTGTTGTACGCCGTGCTGTAGCTGCCCGTCAGCGAGATTGTCGGCAGCTTGCCCGCGGCCGCGGCCTTGACGTCCTGTCCCGCGGCTTCGACCCGTGCCGACTGCGCCGCGAGATCGGCGCGATTCGTGTACGCAAGCGCCACGAGACTATCGAGATTATACGTCTTGTTCATCGCGACTTCAGTCGCCGCCGGGGCGACGAAGTCGTAAGTCGCTGCCGGGTCGAGCTGCAGGGTCTGAATGATGTCCACCTTCGCCAGATCGACCCCGCGCTGCGCCTGCACCACGGACAGCTGGGCGTTCGCAACCAATGCTTGCTGTTGATACAGATCGGCGATCGGCCGCGAACCGGCTTTCACAAACGCTTCGATCTGCTGCTCCTGATTCTGCAGGGCGACCAGATTCTCCTGCTGCACCTTGAGCTGCTCGTTCGCGTTGGTCAGCGACACGAAGTTGGAGGCGACCGTGAACACGGCCGACTGCCTCGTGCGCGCAAGGTCCTGCTCGCTCGCCTCTTGATCCGCTCGCGCCGAGCGAAGCGAGGAGATGTTCTTGCCGCCGTCGAACAGCGTGAGCGACGACGACAGCCCTGTGCTCAGCGCCTGCGACTGCTGGTTGATGATCGTGCCTTCCGACTGACTGAAGTTGCGGCCGACGTTGTTCGAGCCGGTCACACTCAAGCTCAGGCTCGGCAGCATCGCCTTCTGTTGCTGGCTGACTGTTGCGCCGCTCAGCTCCGTCGCATTCTCGGCCTGCTTCACCGAGACGTTCTGCTTCAGGGCAATCGACACTGCGTCATCGTAGGTGATGCGCTGCGGCGCCGCTCCCCCCGCTCCCCCCGCTCCCCCCGCTCCCCCCGCTCCCCCCTGGGCACCGGCCACGCTCGCCGCGGCGCGCGTGCCGGCTGTCAGACAAAACATGAGCTTCATGTCTACTCCCTCATCTATGACTGCAAGGCGCAAAACGCGCGTTACTCGTACCGCAGCGCCTGGATTGGATTGAGCGCGGCTGCTTTCCGCGCCGGGTAATACCCGAAGAACACACCGACCGCCGCCGAGAAACCCACGGCGATCGCCACGGCGGACACCGGCGTCGCTGTCGTCCACCCGGTCAAGTGGCCGAGGAGGGCCGCGCCGGCGTAGCCGACGAGGAGACCGATCACACCACCCAACACGCTCATCGCCACGCTCTCGACGAGGAACTGCGTCAGCACATCGGAGCCGCGCGCGCCGATTGCCATCCGAATGCCGATCTCGCGCGTTCGCTCCGTCACCGACACGAGCATGATGTTCATGATCCCGATACCACCGACGAGCAGTGAGATCGACGCGATCGCCGCGAGCAAGCCGGACATCACCTTCGTCGTGCTCGTCGCCGCGGCCGCGATCTCCGTCTGATTGCGGACGGTGAAATCGTCCTCGGCGCCGTCCACACTGAGCTTGTGCGACTCGCGCATCAGGCCCTTGATCTCCTCCTGCGCGGCGTTGATGTCGTTCGCGTCCGTTGCACTGGCGAGAATTTGTCCGAGACGGATGTTGCCGCTCAACCGGTTCTGCGCCGTCGTCGACGGCATGATGATGACGTCGTCCTGGTCCTGGCCGCCGGCATTCTGACCCTTCGCCGCCAGCACGCCAATGACCTGGAAGGGCACATGGCCGATCTGGATCTGCGCACCGACGGGATCTTCATCCGGGAACAGGTTGGCCGCCACCGTCGCGCCGATCACCGCGACCTTTCGGCCGGATTTGACATCGGCGTCCGTGAACAGCGCGCCCGTCGACACTGACCAGTCGCGAATCGTGAGATAATCCGTCGAAACGCCGTTGATCATCGTGCGCCAGTTACCCTTGCCGCCGATGACTTGCGCTCGGGTCGATACGACTGGTGAAACGCCGGAGAGCAGGGTAGCATCGCGCTTCAACTTGTCGGCGTCGTCCACCGTCAGCTTGTTGAAGGTGCCCGCACCCTGGCTTGCCCCGCCGATCTGGCCGGAGCCGGGCATGACGATGATCAGGTTCGTACCGAGGCTGCTGATCTGCTTCTGGATCATCGTCTGCGCACCATTGCCGACGGCAACCATCACGATCACCGCACCGACGCCGATCACAATGCCGAGCATCGTGAGAAGCGTGCGCATCTTGTTCTTCACGATGTTCTGCGAAGCGACCTTCAACAGCGTTGTCTGTTTCATGCTGCCTCCGCGCCTTCGGTCGCCGGCATTTCCTCTTCACCAACGTGCGCCGCGATCAAGGCCTTCAGGTCCTCTTCCGCGCGCTTCCGGTTGAGTACCGGGTGGTCGCGCCGAATGTGTCCGTCCCGAACTTCGACAATGCGTTTCGCATACTGCGCCACGTCGGGCTCGTGCGTCACCAGCACGATCGTGATGCCTTGGTCATTCAACTCCTGGAAGAGCGCCATCACTTCGACCGTCATGCGGCTGTCCAGGTTACCCGTCGGCTCGTCCGCGAGGAGAAGCCTCGGCTGCGTGACGAGCGCTCGCGCGATCGCCACGCGCTGCTGCTGACCGCCCGACAGCTCGCTCGGCTGGTGATCCATACGGTCGCCGAGTCCGACTCGCGTCAGCGCCTCGACGGCCATCGCCTTCGTGTCCAGCTTTCGTCCGCTGCGATCGTAGAGGAGCGGGAGCTCCACGTTGTCGATCGCACTCGTTCGTGCGAGCAGATTGAACCCCTGGAAGACGAAACCGAGCTTCTGATTGCGCAGGTCGGCGAGCTGGTTCTTCGACATGCCGTTCACTTTGATGCCGTCGAGCGAGTACGTACCCTCGGTCGGCACATCGAGGCAGCCGAGAATGTTCATCAGCGTCGACTTGCCCGAGCCGGAGCTTCCCATGACGGCGATCATCTCGCCCGGGGCGACCGTAAGGTCCACGCCACGGAGCGCGTAGACCTTATTCGCGCCCATGGCGTACACCTTCTTCACACCCGAGATGTCGATGACTGGTTGCGTGTTGCTCATCGTCGGCTCCTTAGAAGCCGCGCGGGCCGCGTGTCGCGCCGCGCTGTGGCTGGAACGGGTTGCTGCTCTGACTGGTTGCCGGTGTTGCGGCCGCGGCGCCGCCGCCGACACCGATGATTACCTGCGTGCCTTCGGTGAGCGTGCTATCTCGCGTCGTGATCGCGGTGCGCTGACCGTCAGTGAGCCCTGTCCGAACGCGGACTGGTTTCACCGTCTTGCCGTCGGCGCCCAGCGTCCACAGTGTCGCGAAGCCACTCGAGCCTTGCCCCCCGGCGCGCTGCTGACCACCGCTCCGCGCACCACCACCGCTCCGCGCACCAAGACCGCTCGCGCCCTGACCCTGGCCCGGCACATACGTGCCGCTCGCACGCCGAGTCGCCGAGTCGCCGAGTCGCCGAGTGGTCGAGTCGCCGGGCTGTCGAGTCGCCGAGTTCTGCGCCGTCGCCAACATCGCTTCCGTCGGCTTGAGGCGCAGCGCCGCGTTCGGGACACTGAGCGCGTTGTCCGCGCTGCCGGTCTCGAACGTCACGGTCGCCGTCATGCCCGGCAGCAACTTCTGCGTGTCGTTCTTCACACCGACGACCACGGTGTAGTTCACCACATTGTCCTGCGTTTTCGATTGCAGGCGCACCTGCTCGACGTTTCCGGTGAAGTTCTGGCCCGGATACGACTGCACGGTGAATTGCACGGGCTGGCCGTCCTTGATCACGCCGATGTCGCTTTCGTCCACGGAGGCCAGGATCTGCATCTCCGAGAGATCGTTGGCGATGATGAACAGCTGGGGCGCCGAGAGGCTGGCCGCGACCGTCTGGCCGACGTCCACGTCGCGCTCGACGATCACGCCGTCGATCGGCGCATAGATCGATGTGTACGACAGATTCTGTTTCGCGCGGTCCAGCGCGATCTTCGCCGATTTCACCGTCGCCTGCTGCACCGAGAAGTTGGACTGCACGGTGCTGAACTCCTGCGCCGTGATCACCTTCGCGTCGAGCAGCTGCTTGTTGCGGTTATAGTCGTCCTGCGCCTGAGTGAGCGTCGCCTGGGCGCGCTCCACTTGCGCCTGTGCATCCTCGACCGCCTGCTGCTGCAGCGTCGGATCGATGCGGGCGAGTAGTTGCCCCTTTTTCACATGATCGTTGAAATCGACGTAAAGCTGTGCGACCTGGCCGGAGACCTGTGTTCCGACCTGCACCGTACGAACGGCGCTCAACGAGCCGGTCGCCGAGACCGTCGATTTGATGGAGGCGCGGGTGACTGGCGCGGTCCGATATTGAGGCAGCTCCTTGCCGTCGGCCCGCTTATAGAGCCACGCCGTTCCGCCGAAGAGCGCCACCATAGCGGTGGCGGCAGTAACCTTGATCTTGTTCATTGCATCCTCATCGAGAATGCGCGGGTCATCCGCGCTCGATGAGTAGACGTCATCCGCTAACCCGAAGTTGTGCGAATGTCACCAGTTGCACCGACGGGTTCTGAATTGCACGAGTCGCCCTATGAGCGGCGGACGAGCCGCGTCCCACTCCGCGCGGGTGAGCTCGCCGCAATCATGGGCTTTTGGGCGTTTCTTGGAGCGCTGAGCGCGGCCGGCCGCCTGATCAATCCCCGCGGCCCCGAGCTGAGCCCTGACGTCGCGTCCGGGCTGCTCACCATCTCGTTCGCCGAGTACTCGATTTGGGCGGTACTCACGGTGCCGATCTTCATGCTCGCCCACCGCTTCACGGTCACCGCCGAGACCGGTCGCCGCCGGATTCTGCTTTTTATGACGCTCGGGCTCGTCATCGCCATCCTGGTGGACACCGTGCTCGCCCAAGTCCGCCTGCACGTCTTGCCGCCACCCCCCGGTCGCGTCCGCCAGCCACCGTCGATTTTCGGCAATCTGCTGCGCTTCCAATTCCTCTACGACTATATGGTGTACCTGGCGGTCTTCGCGGCGGCCTTGGCGCGCGACTACTTCCTGCGTTACCAGGCTCGGCTGGAAGAGACTACGCAGCTTCAGGCTCAGGCTGCCAAGCTCGAGGCACAGCTCGCTGACGCCCGACTGACGGCACTGCGGTCACAGCTCAACCCGCATTTCCTGTTCAACACGCTGAACGCGATCTCATCGCTCGTCGAGCGCGACCCACGAGGCGTCCGCAAGATGATCGCGCGACTAGGCGAGCTGCTGCGTCATACGCTCGAAGAGACCGAGAGCCAGGAGATCGTGCTCGAGCGCGAGCTCGAGTTGTTGAGACGCTATTTAGACATTATGGAAGTACGCTTTCAGGGAAAGCTCGAGGCGACGATCAGCGCCGCCGACGACGTGAAAGGCGCGCTCGTGCCCAACCTCATCCTTCAGCCCTTGGTGGAGAACGCACTCAAACATGGCGTCAGCGCGAGCGACGGGCGCGGCCACGTCGAAGTGTCCGCCGTCCGATCCGGCGACCAGGTCGTACTCAGGGTTCGCGACCACGGGCCCGGGCTTGGCGACACGGAGACCGACAACGGCGTCGGGCTTACGAATACGATCGCTCGCCTCGACCAGCTGTACAAAGCGAAGCAGCGCTTTTCGCTCCAACCCGCGCCGGATGGCGGGACCGTGGCCGAGATCCGGCTGCCATACCACGAGCAACCGGAACGCGCATGACCGCCCGGCCGCTGCGCGTTCTCGTCGTCGACGACGAGCCGCTGGCGCGTCAGCGCATCGAAGATCTCCTTGCGCATGAGGAGGGAATCGAGATCGCCGGCACGGCCGACAACGGCGACGTCGCGATCGAGAGGATTCGCTCGCTGAATCCGGATCTGGTGTTCCTCGATGTGCAGATGCCTGGAATGACCGGCCTCGACGTCGTCCGCTCAGTTGGCATCGACGCGATGCCCCCGACGATTTTCGTCACGGCATACGATCAGCACGCGCTCAAGGCGTTCGAGCTTGCGGCGCTCGACTACCTCGTCAAGCCGTTCGACGACGAGCGATTCGAGCAGGCGCTGGCGCGCGGTCGAGCGCATGCGGAGCTTCGCGAAGCGCGCGCCCTCCGCGAACGCTTACGCGCCGTGCTCGAGGGCGACGCGCCCGCGCCGGCGTCGCACTACATCCAGCGAATTCCGGTCGAGGCGCGCGGCAAGGTGACGTACATCCCCGTCGACCAGGTGGACTACATCGCGGCGAGCGGTCCATACGCCGAGATTGTCGTCGGAACTCGGCGGCACCTCGTTCGCGAAACGATGCAGGCGCTCGAGGACAGCTTGGATCCCACCCGGTTCATGCGCGTCCACCGGTCCGCGATCGTCCCCCTCGATCGCGTCGACACCCTCCTGCGCGGCGCCGGCGGCGACTACGAGCTTCAACTCAAGAACGGCGCTCGCGTGCGTGTCAGTCGAGCAAAACGCGAGCAAGTCGAGCAGCGCCTGAAGGGCTAACCCCGTTTGCGGGGTTTGCTTACCCCATGTGCTGTTTGTTGTTTGGGACGACGATCAGGTGTCGTGGCGGTTCGACTTGATCACGTTGCTGATCTGGAGGTCCCACGCGAACGGATCCGGTGTGTGATAGCTCTTGAATCGCGACGTGTGGATGTCGCCGCCACTTCCGGTATCGGGCTGCAGGTGGCCCGGGTTGTTCCGCGCCGGCGTCCCGAGATTCCGCTTCATGAGCTCCGCCTCGACCTTGTCTGGATCGAAGCCCTCGATGCCGAATGAGATATGGTCGATGTTCGTCATTCCGCCCGGACGATTGCGGATGATTGCGCCGCCGGCGTCACCCATGTCCACCGTAACCTGTCGCTCGTTGGTGCCGCCCGATTGGGTCCAGCCGAGCAGCGCCTCATAGAAGGCGAAGGTGCGCTTGAAGTCCGAGCAACCGTATGAAAGGTGGTCGACCCAGAGGGTTTTCCAGCCGGTCGGTTCGAAGGGCATCGGTCCGGGAAGCTTGCCGTTCGCCGACTTGTTGTGACGATTGGCGCGCGTCCCGTTCGTGATCTGAACATCGAAGCCATCCGGGTCCTTCACGTGGAAGCTCTTGAAATCGCCGTTGTGATCGGCGACGGGATCGAGGCCGCGTTTCTTGAGCTCAGCCTCGACCTTGTTCGTGTCCCACGCGTCGATGCCGAAGGCGAGATTGCTGATTCTCGCCATTCGCGGAGCGCGCGCGCCACCGCCGCGTCCACCGCGACCGGTCGTATCTGCCTGCTGGGTTGGGGCGGGGGGCGGTGGAGGTGGCTCGTAACCATTGATGAATACCGCGTCCCCCACGGCGTCACTGATTTCCATGACGCAACGCTTGCCGTCGTCATCACGGACCTTCCATCCCATCACGGCGGCATAGAAGGGAACCGCCTTCTTGTAATCGATGCATTGATACGTAAGGTGGTCGAACCAGACTGTCTTCCACCCCGTCGGCTCGAACGGCGACGGGATGCGCGCCGTATCGGCCGCCGCGCGATTACTGCGCGCCACCCCCTGTGCCAGACCAATCGACGGGATCGCAACCAGCGATAGACCGAGTGCCCGCAACACGTCACGTCTCGAGACGCGTCCTTCGTCGAAATCACGCAGCAGTCGTTCGATCGTGTCGCTCATTGAAGCCTCGGGCGGGCGGGGGTGGGGGGGGGACGGTCGTTTGCAGTCGGCCCTCCATCTTACTTCTTGGCGCCGACGCCCGCCAGAAACTCGCCGCGGACTACTCCGTCCGTCACCACTTGAAGTGGACGGCGATCCTCACGTCGTAGTAGGTGCAGACATTTTGAAACGTCCGCTGCCGGCTCTCGCCCGTGAGCCGACATAACGGTTCGCTGAGCCTGTTTTGGCCTGACGCC
Organism: Gemmatimonadaceae bacterium; assembly: GCA_025928335.1. Classification (GTDB taxonomy): domain Bacteria; phylum Gemmatimonadota; class Gemmatimonadetes; order Gemmatimonadales; family Gemmatimonadaceae; genus JAQBQB01. The sequence continues at coordinate 2,241 of JAICJQ010000011.1, read as the reverse complement.
TGGAAGACGTTGAGAATATCGAACACCTCGACGCTGACCGACGAACAGTTCCCCGACGACACGCGCATGGACTGACGCACGACGACGTTGGTCAGCGTATTTCGGCGAGACCGGCTGGCGGTGGCGAACACGCGACACACCTAACCGCGAATCGCGGACGCTCGAAATAGGACTTTGGACGTAGCGTCCCCAGCGGCGATTGGCCGACTGGGCGAAAAGGCGACTAACCGGCTCTGCTGACCGCTTCGGATTCGATGTACTGCCGAACAAGCACCAACAGCGCACGCGAATCGAACGGCTTTTGGAGGTAACGGGGCCGCTCGGCGCGGCCCGACAGCCGCACGACCGCCTTCTCATCGAGTGCACTGATGAAGATGATCGGCGCCGTACTCCCTCGTGCCTCCAGCTCGTCGCGCAGCTCGAATCCGTTACGCCCAGTCAAATGGACGTCGAGGATCAAGCAACTCGGCTCATCCGAGCCGGCTTGGGCCAGGTACTGTTCGGCCGACCCGAAGGTGCGCGCGCGGATGTCGCTGACCGCGAGCACACGAGCCAGCGCCTGACGAATCGATGCGTCGTCGTCGACGACGGCGACCCAGCCTTCGCGATTGATTGTCGAGTATGTTCCCATCGCCTCCACTCGGAACAAGACAACAAATAAAACGAATACAGGTAACCGTGAGCGCGGGATATGGGACTTTGGTCTATGCGGCGCTGACAGGCGTGATCTGACGCACCACCAGAGAAGCACAAAGTCTGATAGCCCCGTCTAGCGCCTTGGGCGACTCTCCCATTGGGATGCGATCACCATGGCGTACCGTGGAGGATTCACCGGCGGAGCGGACCGCGGCGGAGCGGCGGTCCTATGTATTCCGCTACCAACTTCGCAGGATCCTCGCAGCGATCGTGCCGCCGCTCATCGTCGCGCTCATTCAATGGCATTTCAAACCGACGATGGCGCGCTGGGCGTTGTTCTACCCAGCTGTTTTTCTGAGCGCATGGTTCGGCGGGGCGGCGAGCGGAATCGTCGCGACGGTCGGCTCCGGACTCATCGTCTGGTGGGCCTTCATGCCGCCCTGGCACAGCTGGACCGGCAAAGACCCGGCAAACGTCCTCGCCGCTCTCATCTTCGCGTTCATGAGCGTCGGAGTCAGTGCCCTGCAGCAGCGGCTTCGCAACCTCGCCGATCAGCGGCGTCTCCTTGCCGCGCTGATCGACAATTCGCCGGATTTTATCGGCATCACAGACCCGTCGCAAAAGCCCGTGTACCTCAATCCCGCTGGACGTGCGATGGTCGGACTGGCATCGGATACACCAGTCGGCGATCTGAATCTCATCGAGTTTTATCCTCCGCGCCTTCGTGACTTCGCGCAGCGCGAGATCGAACAGTCCACGATGAAACGCGGCCTGTGGCAAGGCGAAGCATGGTTTCGTCACTGGCGCGCCGAGACCGAGATTCCGATCTGGCAGCACAACTTCCTCATTCGCGACCCGCAAACCGGACGCTTGCTCGGCATCGGCACGGTCACGCGCGATATCTCCGAATTACGGAGGAACCGCGTCGCCCTGCAATCGGCGAACGAGCGGCTGACCGAGCAGACAAAGGCGCTCGTCGAGAGTCAGCGGCTCCTTCAGGCGGTGATGGATTTCTCACCGAACGTCATCATCGTAAAGGATCTCTCGGGCCGATACGTGCTGCTCAATCGCATGTTCGCGTCGATGCTCGGCACAAGCGTCGACGCGGCGCGAGAGAAGTCGGACGAGGATCTTTTTCCGGCAGCGGACGCCGAACGTCATCGGAGGATGGACGCGTCGGTCATCGCGAAACGCGCCCTGACGTCGTACGAGGAAGTCTTCGAGCGGAATGGCAACCGTCGCGTTTTTCTGATCAACGAGTTTCCGCTGCGCGATGCGAACGATACGGTATTCGGCGTCTGTGCGATCTGGTCGGAGATCACGGAGCGGAAACGTGCCGAAGAAGCGCTTCGGCAGCGCGAAGCCGATCTTCGCGAGGCGGAACGCATCGCTCACGTGGGCGGCTGGACCTGGGACGCCCGCGGCGACCGGACGCGGTGGTCCGATGAGCTGTATCAGATCTTCGGGCGCGACCCGTCGGAACCAGTGCCGCCGCTGTTCGGTGATGATTCCCATGTCCATCTCTTCACCCGCGACAGCGTCGACCGATTGCGCGCCGCCGTGCGAAAGGTGCTCCGCGATGGATTGCCGTTCGAGATCGAGCTG
>JAICJQ010000025.1 GCA_025928335.1 Gemmatimonadaceae bacterium | reverse complement strand
GAGCTGTGCACGGCTGCCGGCGAGCGCGATGGCCCCGGTCGCGTCAACTCCGCGCGCTGCGGCCTTGGGGTCAGTTGTAGATCTGCCCGCTGCGAGACTGTCCGCGATCGCATTGACCTTCGCCTGGTCATACTGCCGATCTGCCTGGCGAAGGACATTCCTTATTAGTGGCACGTTCGCTCTTGCGCCGACATGGGCCATAATCCGTGCCGGCGACGAGTCCGCAACCGAAGGTCGGCGCTCAACCTGCCCTCTCGCTAACGCCGGCAAACATGAAATCGCAAGAGCCACGAGACGTGTCTTTCTCATTGCAAGCACTCCTGCGCGAGGATTCCACCAGCTCGATAAGTGCGGTTATACCAGAACGCGTTGGTGGAATCACGACTCCAGAAGGTATACGTGTTTCCTGGGAAATCGATCACGTTGCTGGCCTGGTAAAGTGAGTCGTTCCAGAGTAGAGGCCATGGGGCCGAAAATGATTGCATCCGCCAAAGTGACCGAACCGGGCCGCGGCAGTGACGGCGCGGTCTCTCAGAGACCGTAACACCTAGTGATAGTGGATAGCAGAATCAGTCGAGTACGCGCGGTCCGGGCGGAACTCCACGACGCCGGCCCGAAACGCAGCCGGCCGTATGAAGACGACTTCACGCGAGTCGCCCTGCCGTCCGCGGATTGCGACATGTTGCGCGACGCCCTGCTCGCACACGGTGCCCACACTGTGGTCGAAATCGGGTTAGCGTACGGAAGCTCGGCGCTGGCGATAGGGGAGGCGCTCTGCGCGACGGGGGCCGCGGACGGTTCTCGCATTTGTCATCGACCCGTTCCAGGCGACGGCATACGACAATGTGGCCTGGGACGCGCTCAACACCGCTGGGCTGGGGGCTCAAACGACACTCGTCGTCGAGTCGTCATCGATCGCGCTCGCACGACTTGCCGGCGCAGGATTCACGGCCGATGCCGCGTTTGTCGACGGTAGCCATCGTTTTCACGAAGTGTTCGTGGATTTGTATTTTCTTCGGAGACTCATTCGGCCGGGTGGCGTGATCATTCTGGACGACGCCGTGTGGCCGTCGGTGGCGACGGCGTTGCGTTATTTCGATCTCAATCTCGGATGGCAGCCTGTGAGCATTGCCGGCCGGTTGACCGCGCGGCGGACTCCCGAGGAGCCGTTCGAACCGGCTTTCACGGATTTCAAACCGTTTTAGACAGAATTGTCGTCGCCGATCAAACGAGACGCGGCAGGGCTTCGCCGAAGAGTGATAATCCAATAGACGATGGATTACTCGGCTGAATCTCCCTTCGAGTTACCGCCACGCCGGTCAGACGTGAGCTGTCCGTTATGTGGTCGATCGCCATTCGTCGGCGAGCAGTGGGTGTGTGGGCCGGACGGCTGCGGCTTTCACTTCGATACGTTTGCGACGCATGGACGGTGTCCGGAATGCGAGGCACAGTTCACGGTGACGTGGTGCCCCGGCTGCGGGGGCGGGTCTCCGCATAAGGCGTGGTACCGGCCGGCGAACTAGCCTCTACGCGCCACGGCCTGACGAAAGTCCGACGGCGTCTGGCTCGTGTGCTTCTTGAAGGCCTGATTGAAGGTCGACTTCGACGCGAAGCCGGCGTCGAGGGCAAGCGCGAGCATCTTCAGCGTTCGCGCCTCGCCTGCTCGAATGCGCCGCTGCACTTCGCGAACACGGTAGCCATTCACAAAGTCGTAAAACGTCTGCCCGACTTCCGCGTTCAACACCTCCGACAGCTTGTGCGGCGTAGTCTCCAGCCGCATCGCGAGATCGGCGAGGGTGAGCTCACTGTCCTTCCACGGCTGCTCGTCGTCCATCAGCACGATCAGCGACTCCTTGAGCCGCGTGGCTTCCTGGTCGCCGAGGCCGGAGCGCTCGTAACGTGACACCTCCGGCTCGTCCGCGGCCGGCGGTTCGAGAACAAGATCAGCGGTCGGTCGCGCGGGAATGCGAAACTCGGCGGTCTCGTAGCGGAAGACTTCCGGCTGTCGCAATCCGAGATAGCCGATCGCGTACACGAGCAGCGCCATCGCCAGCGAGATGTGCTCGTCGCGCAAGCCGGTACTCACGTTGGCGACGCGCAGCGTTGTCGCGAGCAGCCAAATCGCGCCCGCCGCGCCGGCCAGCCACAACAACCAGATGAGATTCACCCGCGCCGTGTTCGAGTAGCTGTCCTCGATCCGGCGGCGATGCCGGCGGAGATACAGCACGGTCGCCAGCGTGTAGCCGATGCCGGAAACGTATTTCAGCGGATCCAGCGCCTTGATCGGCATCGGGATGTTGCCGACGCGCCACCGCTCGTACGCCGCGATCTTCTCGGCACCGCTCATCATATAGTAGGGCGACGCGAACAGTACCATGACGAGCACAGGCACGAAATGAATCACCGACCGCGTGGTGAATCGCCACGACCTGTCGCTCGCCGCCACTGCGTACAGATAGACCAGTGGGCCGAAGATCCAGGGCGTCTGGTACCCGATGCCGAAGAAGTGCGGGTACCTGTAGATCATCCCCGTCGCGAAGTAGACGCTCGACGCGAGATAGATCGTGAACGACGCCACCAGCACCGATAGCAGCCGATTGGCGGTCTTGTTGTTCCGCTGCGCGGCGATCGCGCCGGCGAGAAACAACCCCTGCACCGCGCCGACAAGCGCCGCGAGCTGAATCCAGTCGAGCGTGAGACTCGCCATCGCCGAAAAACTAGCGTCGGCGACGGGCCCAGCCAGTGCGTCAAAATGCTCCCGCTCTCAGGCCAAAAACTTCACTTGGAGTCTGACCCCGTTGGCGAAGGAGGGATGGCGGGCGATCGCTTTTGGTACTAGCGACCGATGCCGATTTTGAGGGAGAAGGAGGTCACACGCGAGACGTTGTACTCGGCGGCCAACCGCGCCTTGGACAGTTGCAGCTCGGCGCCGAGCATGGCCTGGGCGCCGAGTACGTGTTCGTCGGCGAGGTTGACGACGGCGGATTTCTCGTGCGAGGTCGCCAGGTAGCTCGAGAGGCCGGCGTAGGGCGAGAGCTTCATCCATTTCGAGACGGTGAGGCGCCGGCTGACCAGCAGGTCCGCGCCGAAGGTGGTGAAATCGAGGTCCGCGGGACCATAGAGCTTCATGAAGCTCGTGCGCGCCGATGCATTCCAGTTACCGGACGCGTCCTCGAACAGGTTCTGCTGGAGCTGGGCGCCGTAGAAGCCGTAGTTGGCCTCGGGGTTCTTCGTGAAATAGACCGCGACATCCGTCCTCGACGTGACGCCCATTCTCGCCGTGAGGCCGGGGAACTTCAGCCCCTTGCCTTCCTTCAGCCAGTGGGTCGAGTCGGGGTGGACGAAGGTGTCGTTCCACGCCGGCTTGTCGTCGTCGATGTTCGTCTGCCACTGCAGCATCGAGACCTCGAAGTTGCCGCGGCCCATTGGCCGCGCGTCGGTGAGCGGCCGGAAGTAGGCGACGAGCCCCGCCTCCTGGGTGAACTGGTGCCAGGCGGCCTGGGTGAGAGACGCGTCGAGCTGGAACGAGCATTCCTTCCAGCGAGGGTTGACGTGGAGCTTGACGTGATCGCCGGTCTGCGCCGCTGCCGGTGCTTGGATGATTGCGATGGCGATCGCCGCCGCGATGATTGATTTGTACATAATCGGCCCCGCTTAGCGAATGGTCCTGGCTGGGAACCCCGGATCTGTCCGGGATTGCGATGGTGAGTGGCCAGGAAGCTGGGTGCGACGTGTCCGGAAGTCGTCCGAACCGATCGGACCGGACCACTCCGCGAGGGAAGTGTGCAATTGGCTGCAGGGAAAAGGCCTTTACGGATTAATCAGACGCTAATCTTGCCGTTATGGTCGGAGCCGCCTTGCAGGGCTACAGTCAGGGAACTCGAGTGCGCTGATTCCTCAACTCGTTGCCTACGATGCCGACCCTGTCACGAGATCTGGCGCTCGGCGCCAGGACGCTGCGGAAGAATCCCGCGTTCGCGCTCACGGCGATCATCACCCTCGCACTCGGCATTGGCGCGAGTACGGCGATCTTCAGCGTCGTGAACGCGGTCCTCCTCAGGCCGTTGCCCTACGGCGACACCGATCGGCTGGCATTCATCAGCCAGGACCTGCGGGCCCGGGGGGTCGTGGACTTTCCGGTCGGTCCGGGTGACGTCCCGGACATTCGGAGTGGCACGACGGCCTTCGAGGGGATCGCGGCGCTGCAGACGGGACGCAACTTTCCGTACACGGACAAAGACGGCAAGACGCAGCTGATCACCTTCGCCGGCGCGACGCCAAACATCTTCAAGCTGCTCGAGGTGCCCATCGCGCTGGGCCGCGACTTCACGGACGACGACGGCACGCCGAACCCGATCATCCAGCTTCCGCCGGGGACGCCGCCCAATCCGGCCGCGCCCGCGCCGCCGCGATTGCCGACGATCGGTATCATCAGCTACGACTTCTGGCAGCGGACGTTCGGCGGCGATCCGTCGATCGTCGGCAAATCGATCATTGGCGGCGGCGGACCGATCCAGATCGTCGGCGTGGCGTCGCCGCGCGCCGAGTTGGTGTTTCCGGTCGCGATGCAGGTAGAGCGACATCCGGACGTCTGGGCGGCGCTACGGGTGAACTTCGAGCAGGGGTCGCGACAGAATGTCGCGTATCGGCTCATCGGACGTCTCAAGCCGAACGCGACGCTCGCCGGCGCTCGCGCCGAGATCGCGCGCGTGACCGCGGACTTGCAGGCGCGCTTTCCGAATGACAAGACCGCGGGCGTGACGTACCACGTCGAGCCGATGAAGGAATATGTCATCGCCAGCGTGCGCACGTCGATTTTCTCGCTGATGGGCGCGGTGATCCTCGTGCTGCTCATCTCGTGTGCGAACGTTGCAAACCTGTTGCTCGTCCGCGCGTCGCAGCGAGAGCGCGAGCTGGCGGTGCGCGCCGCGATGGGCAGCTCGCCGTATGCGATCGTGCGGCAGCTGCTCGCGGAGAGTGTCGTCCTCGCGGCGCTCGCCGCCATCCTTGGCGTGTTGCTCGCCAAACTCGGCATCATACTTCTCTTACAGCTCGCTCCGGCCAACTTGCCACGGCTTGCCGACGTGTCGCTCGACCCGACCGTTCTCGCGTTCACCGCGCTGGCGAGTGTCGCGGCAGTCGTCGTGTTTGGACTCGTGCCGGCGCTGCGCGCTTCACGTCCCGATCTCGCGCAGGTGTTGCGGGCCAGTGGCCGCACTCCCGCGCTCGGCGGCGCCGCGCGGCTGCGTAACGCGGTGATTGTGGCGGAGGTGGCGTTGTCGTTCGTGCTGCTGATCGGCTCGGGGCTGATGGTGCGGAGCTTTGTGTCGCTCGTGCGCACCGATCCCGGGTTCGATCCGAACGGCGTGTTGACCTTTGGCCTCAGCAACCTTCGCTTCCGAAGCCCGGATGAGGCGCGCGCGCTGTTCAGCCAATTGCAGGAGAAATTCGCGGCGATCCCAGGCGTGAACGGCGTGACGACGGCGAACGCCGCACCGTTCGACGGCGGAGATCCGAGCGCGCGGTGGGGGACGCAGGTGGCGATGAACGATCCGACGCGTTTCCGGCAGGGCGGCATCGTGATCGCGCCGCCGAGCTACTTCGACGTGATGCGAATCAAGCTGCTGAGCGGCCGACTGTTGACGCAGGCGGAGAACGACGATCCGAACACGAAGCTACTCGTGATCGATGATGAGACGGCGAAATTGGCCTATCCGAACGAGTCGCCGATCGGCAAGACGATCTTCGCCCGCGTGCGCACGGAGCAACCGGAGACGTACACGGTCGTCGGCGTCGTGCGGCACAACCGTCATCTCACTCTGTACGGTGATGAGAAAGAGCTGCTCTTCTTTCCGACCGGTCCGTTCGGCGGCGGACGCTGGCTCATTCGTACGTCGGGCGATCCGTCGGCGTTGCCGTCGGCGGTGCGCACGGCGCTCGCGTCGGTCAACCCGCAGGCACTGGTGACGGACATGCATCCGCTCACCGACAACGTCGACAAGGCGCGCTCGGCGACGCGGTTCGCGCTCGTTCTGATCGGCATCTTCGCGTCGATCGCGGCGGTGCTGGCGGCGGTTGGACTGTATGGCGTTCTCTCGAGCACGGTGCGTCAGCGGACGTCGGAGATCGGGATTCGCATGGCGTTCGGCGCGCAGAGCTCGAGCATCTTCGGCCTCGTGATCGGCGAAGGGCTTCGCATGAGCGCGATCGGGATCGGCATCGGCCTCGTCATAGCGATCGCGTCGACGCGGGTGATGGCGAGCATGCTCGTGGACGTGAAGCCGACCGACCCGCTGACCTTCGCCGCGATGGTGCTCGTGTTCCTCGCGATCGCGGCCGCGGCGTGCTGGATTCCGGCGCGTCGGGCAGCGGCGATGGACCCGAACGTAGCGCTGCGGCAGGAATAGCCGCTCCGGCGCAGCGCCCGAACGGCGACCAATGCGATTAGCGTCTGCTAATGCGGCAATCGTGCTCGACCGCCAAGCAGATTGAACGAAGCCGACCCGTTGCTCGTGAGTCCGACGACGATCTGCGCGCCGTCGACCATCGGTGCGCCGAAGAAGGGCAGAATGTCCCCGCGCGCCGCGAGCACCAACCAGGACACCGTGCCGCTGTGAAGGCCCCACGTGGAGTCGTAGTTGCCGCCCGCAAAATCCGGCACGTCGAGGATCCAAGTTGCCGGCGCGCCGCCGTAGTAGGCGGCCGTGGCTCTGACCTCGAGCGAGTTGTTGCCTTGATCGTATTCCGCGCTGACCCCGCCGTTGTACGCGCTTTGCGACGGCAACTGCGTGCGCAGACGTAAGTATGGGCTCGAGCCGAGGGCCGTAACGGTTGGCGTGGCGAGGGTGGGGCCGAACGTTATCGTCTGATCCGGAAGCTTGTGGAACATCGATTCCACGAGCCGGCCGGACTTGCCGTCCGGCGCGTACGCGAATTCGCTCGTGATGTGGAAATCGCCGGCCTGAATGAGCGTATCCGGAACTCCGAATGACTGAACACCATCCTGGTTGGTGGCGTTGAAGAAGCGGCCAATGCCTCCGTAATACGGAGCCGTTTGCCCATTCGCCGTCACGAACGAAATGCTTATCGCGCTTTGATCTCCGGCCAGATTTGTGAAACCGACTGGGTGAAAGGTCGGCACGAACGACTCCGCGCCAATCATGTCGACGTCGGGGACGGTGGCGTTGTTCGCGTAGTTGACGTTCCGTCGCAGGATCATCCTCTGAAGGATGCTGTCCGTACCCGAGCCGATCGCCTGGACGGCGACTAGTTCGTGCTTTCCCGCCGGAACGTTGAACAGGGAATAACTCGGTCCCGTGGACTGCGCCAAAGGCGCCTGCGCGCCCCCGATAGACAACGTCGTCCTCCCTAGCGGCGCGACGTGGCTCGCCGTTCCGTTGACTCGCTTCGTACCGATCTGCGCGTCGGAGAAGCATGGGCCCGGACCGGTCGCGATCGTGGCTAACTCGCTTGCCGTGCCGAACACGACCTGCGTCCTGAAGCCAGGGCCGTCAGGTGTCACGTACGCGTAGCCGCCGGTTGCGCCGGGGGTGAAGGTGTAGGCGTTGTTCGTCGCGGCGAGCCGAGTCCACGCACCGTTGCCGCTTTGCACCGCAAACCAAACCGGTACGGCGCTCGGATCGCAATTCGCGAAACTCATCACCACATTGCCGTTGCCACCGGGCGCCGGCGAGATCTGCACGGCGACCGTCGCGGTCTGCTGTGTGATGCCGGTCCCCGTGGCCGTGAGCGTGATCGGATAGTTGCCGGCGGGGACCGAAAGCGCTGCCGCAACGTTCAACGTGGCCGTCGTGCCCGTGACGCTCGCCGGATTCGGCGTCACTGTGAGGCCCGCCGGGGCGCCCGTCACAGCGAGGCTTACCGCGCCGGTGAAGTTGTTGCGCGTGAGCGAAACGTTCGCGGTCCCGCTTCCGCCCTGCGGAACCGCCGTCGTCGGATCGACCGCAAGCGAGATGCTCGCCGCCGTCGAGTTGAAGGTGGCGAAGGCGGGTCCTGTCGCGTTGCCCGCCGTCACCGAACACGTCGTGGACGTCCCGGAGCACCCGCCCGACCAGCCGGCGAAAGCACTTCCCTGGGCCGGCGCGGCGGTAAGCGTCACCGTACTCCCGCTCGGGAAATTCGCGCTACATGTCGATCCACAATTGATGCCCGCGGGCGAAGAGGTGACGGTGCCGGAGCCCGTGCCCGTCTTCGAAACGCTCACTTGCGGCTGACTGACAATCAGATTGATGGCGGTCGTGCCCGATTCAACCTTCGCTGCATTGGGATCGCTGAGCACACTCACGATGAGAGTGTCTGTGGCGATCGGGGCGGTGGGCGTCGCGCCGATGGCCAGTTGCACCGTCCCGCTGGCGGTGGTGACCGTCGCCGGATTGAACGTGGCCGTGAGCCCCGCCGAGAGGCCCTTCGCCGTGAACGTCAGTGGAGCGGTCGAGGCGGTGGTCCGCGCGAACGTTACGGTGGCGTTCACGGTGAACCCTTGCCTTGCGACGATCGGGTTCGGCAAGATGGACACATTTATGGGGATAAGCTCCGCCGGGCCGTTGCCACCGGCGTCCGTTGCACCGCCACCGCACGTTGTTCCGAAGACGACACTGGAAAACAGCAAAGCCTGGCGGATTCGCGATCCACCTCGATTCGTGGCAGCCATCTTTCGGTTTTTGGCCGGGAGGCGGTGGTTAAGCGGCGGGGAAGCTCGGTGACAACAAACTGAGGCCAGCGCAAAGGCTGCGACGATCGGGATTCTCTGTCAAGAGATCTCCGATCGCGGCCGGGGCTCAGCTCTCCAGTGAATCGCGCCGGCCGATGAGGATTCTGTCCAGGTATTGTTCGAGGATCGCGGGCTCACCCGAAGGCGCCGCGGCGCCGACATACGTATCCGGACGAAGGAGATACGCCGCATCGCGAGCGAGGCCCGCTGCTTCGCACGCCGTCGTCCAGGCAAAGCGATCCAACGGAATTTTGCGGCGTTCGCACCACTCAACGAGCGCCGGTGTCGGCTCGCCGTACACGTGAACACGCCAGCGCATCTCACGGAGGTTACGAAAGTTCCCGCCATCCGGGCCCGCGACCCACGGTAGCCGTTCGCCGCCCCGCACGTCACCGGCCGATCCCTCGGCCAACGGACCGTCGGCATAATTGAGCGAGAGCTGCGATACCGTGCGATAGAGAAAGTCTCGCGCGCGATCGATGTGGGTGAACGCGGACATCAGCATCGGCGCGATCCGCGTCCGCAGCAGATTCGCCACGCGCCCCTCGGCCGTCACGATCGTGAACGCGCGATCCGTAGATGCCACAAGCCGGCGCGCGAAGCCGATGCGCTCGGCCTCGTATGAATCCAGCAGCGAATCGCGCGCCTCGCCATGGACGACCGCGGCGAGCTTCCAGGCGAGGTTCATCGCGTCGCCGATGCCGGTGTTCATCCCCTGCCCGCCCACGGGGCTGTGAATGTGCGCGGCGTCGCCGAGCAGGAAGGTTCGACCGCGCCGAAAATGGTCGGTGACGCGATGATGCACGTGGTAGGTGGAAAACCAGTTTACGTGGACCGGCGTGACCTTCAGATGTTCGATCGCCTCGCCGCTGACATCATCGAACGTGAGCGTGTCGGCTCGGTCGGCCCGTTCGTCGCGCACCGTACCGATGAGTCGGACGCGACCAGTGGACGACAGCGGAAAAACGGCGAGGAAATCAGCGTCGTCGAAATCGACGTGCAGCTCACCGTCGGTGGCGCGGCCGGTGGCCTCGACGTCGGCGACGTAGAAGACTTGCCGGTAGGTACCGCCCTCGAACCCGCTGCCGATCAGGTTGCGCGTCGCGGAGCGCGCACCGTCGCACCCGGCGAGATAGGATGCCTCGACGCGCGCTTCGGCGCCGGACGCATCGCGCAGCGTGGCGACGACGCGGGATCCGTTGTCGTCGAGCCCGACGAGCTCACACTCCCGCTCGACCGTGACGCCGGCGGCCGCCAACCGCTCGATGAGCAATCGCTCATGCTTATCCTGTGGATAGATGAGGATGAACGCGTGCGGCGTGAGACCCTCGGCGATATCCTCGAGCGGTAGCCGAGCTCTCCACTCACCGTTCGTCCAAAGGTTCACGCCCGGGACGCGATGCCCGTCGCGAACCACTTGATCGGTGAGATCGAGAAGGTCGTACAGCTCGAGTGTTCGTGTCTGCACGGCCAGGGCGCGGGAGGTGGTCGACGGACCGGCCAGCTTGTCGATGATGCGGACGCGAACGCCGAGTCGGGTCAGCGCGAGCGCGAGGAGAAGGCCCGTTGGACCGGCGCCGGAAATCAGAACATCGGTGAACGTCGATGTCGGCATGCGACTGGGCGGCTCGGCTACTCGGCTACTCGGCTACTCGGCTACTCGGCTACTCGGCTACTCGGCTACTCGGCTACTTCAATCGTTGCACCAGCCAATCGGTGACGAGACCAACGACGCGCGGATCGACTTGAATCGGCGGTGGAAGCTTGGCGTAGTTGCCGGGGAATCCGTCGGGGTCGACGACGAACAAATGATTCATTCCGGGAAGTACCACGCCGGTGACATCGGCATTGCCTGCGGCGACGAACGCCCCCATCCAGTCGGGAATCTGCTTGGCGTCGGCTTGCTGATCGTTTGATCCGGTGAGCATCAGCACGGCGGGCTTCTTGAGCTGACGAGCGTCCGCCGACGGATCGTGGACGAGGAAGTAGGCCATCCACGGATCGGCGGCCATCATGCGGTCGATCGTCTGCGGGATCGCAGCGATCGCGGAATCCTTCTGCGCCTGCGAGAAGCGCGCGTTGTGATTGATGTTGTTCTTGAGCTGAAAGATGAGCACTTCTCGCGCCGGCCGAGCTACACCCGCCAGCAGCACCATCGCGCGAAGATTCGGTTCCTTGAGGGCAACGATCGGGGCGATGATTGCTCCCTCGCTGTGGCCCATCAGCCCGAGGTGCGTGCTGTCGATCTCGGGCCGCGTGCGGAGGTACGCCAATCCCGCGCGGATGTCTTCGGCGAAATCGGCGCTCGTCGCGCCCTTGAACGTTCCCTTCGATGCGGCGGTGCCGCGGTCGTCCATTCGCAGGACGGCAATTCCGCGGCGTCCGAGCGAATCAGCGAACTGTCGAAAGGGACGGTAGCCCGGAATGCCGATCGACTCATCGCGTTCTTCAGGGCCTGAGCCAGTGATGGTCACGATCGCGCCGACGGGCCGAGTGCGGCTCGCGCCCTTTGGCAGCGTGAGCGTCCCGGCGAGAGTGTGTCCCATGGGCGTCGGGACAGTCACTTCCTCGGCGGTGTACGGCGCACCAGCCGGCGCGCTGTAATCGACCTTCGGCGCCGCACCACGGCCCTGCGCCATGAGCGGTGACGCGGCGCAAAGCGCCACGAGCACGGGTGCTAGCGGCGACCAACGATGAGAGATAGGCATGAACGCAGGATACTTCCGCGGCGACCGATTCTGCAAACGGCCGCTCTATTTGGACGGCGCCGAGCCGAGTCCGATGACCTCGCCGCTCGACAGGACGTGACCCTTCATCGCGCCGAGCATTGCGTCGTAGCTCTGCATGGACTCGTTGCTGACACTGTTGTCGAGCGCGAAGACCTGGATGTGGTATCGGTGCTTCGGACCGGCGGGCGTTCTCGGCCCCATGTACGGTTGCATCGTTCCGCGCATGTTCGGGCCGAACATCGATCCTGCCGGAGCTTCGGTCATACCGGCAGGAAGTTTCGTCGTCGACGGCGGAATGTCGATCATCGTCCAGTGCAGAATTGGCGCGCCGTTTCGCAGCGCGTCGGTGTCCTGCATGATCACGACGTACGTCTTTGTTCCCGCGGGGCCCGCCGTCCACTGGAGACCGGGGAACTTGTTGCCCTCATATTGGGTGTTCTCGAACGGGATATCGCCCATGTTCTTGAACGCGGGCGTGGTCACGGTGAGCTTGGCGTTTCCCTTTGCCGGCGCGTTGGTCAGCGCGAGCTGAGCGAGTCCGGCCTCTGGATCTTTGGGCGGAGGGGCCTGCGCGGAGAGCGCGGTGGCGGCGATGGTCGACATAACAGCAGCACGAAGCAATGGTCGCATTGGCGTCTCCTCGGCGCCAAAGGGCGCCCCTCGAGTTCTGCTGAATGATAAGGGCTGGTCCACCTCGGCGAGCCGGACGGTCAGCTCGTACTGGCGGCTCGTAGGGCGTCGCGGGTGTTTGAGCGTTCTTGACTACTTACCGCAGAGGCCCGGAGGTGCCGAGGCGCAGAGGGCGTCTGCGTGGCGGGCGAAGCTCATTATGCAATGACCGAGAATTTCTTTGGGACTGCCGCTCGGGAGGCGACGAGAAGCATGCGGAGCGTCGGTTCCCAAGAAAAGTTCATCGGGTCGTGTGCGCGCAGTCGCGAGCACTTACGGGCACCCTCTGCGACTCAGCGCCTCTGCGGTAAGTAGTTCACTTAGCTCTCTTCGGAGAGAGGCTAGTACTTCACCCGCAGGCCCGCATTGAACACGAATCCCTCGAGCGGCCCCCACGCATCTCGCGTCCACTGACCGGCAGGCCCGGACGCCGTGAGCAGCACAGGGAAGAACTGCGCTTGCTTCACACCGGTGATGTTCTTGGCGAACGCAAACAGGATCGCCGGGCCGACGTGCTTCTCGAGTCGTGCGTCGAGCGTGACGTAGGGGCGGCTGCCGCTGTAGAGCGTGTCGCGCAGCTCCATGCGTCCGACGAAGTGGGCGGCGAGGCCGATCACCCGGTCGTTGTCACGCTCGTGCGCGAGCTCGAGGGAGCCGGAGTGGCGCGGGTTGAGCAGCACGGGGCGACGCATCGTCGTATCGACCTCGAAGTCTTCGCCGAACAGCTGCCCGATCTCGGGGCGGTTGCCGTCGAGATATGAGTAGGTCGCCGTGAAGCGGAGCGGACGCAGGCGATAGCGCGCCGAGATATCACCACCCATGATGCGCGTCGGTTCATCGGCGTTGACGAGCTGCAACTCCTCGCCGAGGGTCCGCAGGATCAACGGATGCGTAATGACCGTGCGATAGGCCGAGCCGCGAAGCTCGAGCGCGCCGGCGACGTGAGTCACGTCAAGCGAAGAACCGGACGCATGCTCGGCTTCACGATTCGACCGTCGGACGTGCGAGAGTCCGTAGGCTTCCGTCTCGTCGGTGAATGGCGTTGGAGCGTAGACACCATTCGATGTCGACAGTCGCGCCGTCCACGCATCGGACGGCCGCACGACGACGGCCAGACGCGGGCTCACGAAGTCTCCGTACTCGCTGTGCAGGTCGAGGCGCGCTCCGGCGGTGACCGCGAGACGCGGGTCAGGCGTCCAGGTGTCTTCGCCGTAGAGCGCCGGCGTCGTGTAGCGGTACGAGAACTCGCGATTGTCGAGGTCCGCGAACTGATCGCGCTCGAAGCCGATGCCACCGGTGAAGAGGTTGCTCTGCGGCAGTGACTTGGTGAGCGCGACGTCGCCGAAGATCGTGTTCCGTCGGTCGGCTTCGCGATCGGTGCCGAACCAGCGCGTCCGCCACTCGCGTGTCATCGACGCGCGCACGGTGAGAAACATGCTCGTGTCGAGCGTGATGCGGCCGACCGTTCCGAGATCGCCTCGTCGCGTGTCGGCGTCGTCGCTGTATCTGTTGAAGTCGGGGAGTCTCGCCAGGCCAAATGTCCCGCTCCGGCGATTCTCCGACATCCACCCGCCCGTCATGAACCAGTTGCTGCGATCATCGCGCGCCCAATACACGCGCGGCCGAGCGACGATGCGCTTGTAACCGGGAATCTCCGCCCAACCGTCCGCGTCGGGATCGCCCGGGTTCGCGTAGTGTCGCCCCGCGACGAGCGACGCGCTCCAACGCGGTGAGAAGGTGTGGCTCTGAAAGAGTGCGACGTCCGACGCTTCACGCGTCGACCCATTCACGAGCACCTCCGAGGGAGACGTCGGCGGCGCCGAGATCACGTTCACGATGCCGCCGATCGCGCTCGTACCGTACAGCTCGGAGGAAATGCCCTTGACGACCTCGACGCGCTCAACGCCGAGCGCAGGGGTCTGGAGCAACTCCAGGCCTTCGGTGGAGGCACCGTACAAAGGAAGGCCGTCAGAGAGGATCTTGGTGTAATGACCGGGCATGCCGTCTACGCGGATCCCCGCGCCGGCGGATCCCGCCGACAATGGTTGCACACGCACGCCGTCGATGTGATTGAGGACGTCGGTCATCGAACCGGGCGAGCGTTCGACCTGCTCGTCCATCGTGAATCGATCGGTGACTTCGACGTTCGTCGCATCATCGCCGCCGCGGCGGAGGTCGCGCTTGGCGACGAGTGGCTGCTTCGTCGATGGACGCGGAGCCTCGCGCACGATCGGGGCCGGAATGACCGGTTCCTTGGGTGGCGCGTACTCGCGGACATCGCGCGTCGCTGCGATGCGCTCTTTCGGCGCGGCAGGCTCGTGATGCAGCGCGACGTTCACGCGCATCGTTCCCTTGCCGACGTTGAGCGCGAGGCTCTCGGGTGCGAAGCCGGACGACGCGACTCGAAAGGTGCGGTGGCCGGTCGGCAGCGTGAATGTCGCGAACCCGTAGCGATCGGTCGCGCCGCTCGCCGCGCCACTGGCGACGTTGGCGCCGACGATGGGGAGGGTGTCGCTCATGACGCGTACGACGACGCGCCCCGTGGAGAGTTGACCAGACGCGGCGCTGCCCGACGCGACGAGAACGGCGAAGGCGATCAGTGGCGCGCGGCGCGGGCCGGCGGCGGTCCGTAGAAGTTTGCTCATGGAAGGGATTTTGGGTTCCATGAGCCGGACTGCTAATCAATAATGAGAGTCACCGACGCGGCGTTCGTCCGTGTGTCGTGCGTCACGTGTGGTCTCACTCGTCGTCGCGATGACAACTTTCTTGCCCCATCGCGCGGCCGAAATGTTCAGCGTCAAGAATTCTGCAGCTTGACAACGCGCGCCGACAATCGCGCGTCGCCAAGCCGTTCGGCGACGGCGGCAAAAGTCGGCGTTGGTCCTCGCCAACGGATCTCGTCTACGTTCGAGAAGAGCGGCGCATCGGTGCGCAGCGTGGCGAGCGTTTTGAAGAGGAGCGCCAGTTCTCTGTTCTCGCCAAGCGACTCTGCAGGGAAGTCCTCGAGCCGGCCGTAGCGCTCGATCAGCCGGGCTGCCGTCTTCGGACCCCAGCCTTTGAGACCGGGATAGCCGTCGGCCGAATCGCCGACGATCGCCAGATAATCGGCAATGTGCTCCGGGCTCACCCCGAACTTGGCGCGCACGCCGTCGGCGTCGCGAATCTGTCCGCTCCGGCGATCCATTTGCACGACACGCGTGCCGACGACGCATTGGGCGAGATCCTTGTCCGGCGTCCAGATGCAGACTTTGCCCACACGCTCGTCCTGCGCCGCGAGGCGGGCGGCGGACGCGAGTGCGTCGTCCGCTTCGAGCTCGACCATCGCCCACGTCGCGACGCCGAGTGCGGCGAGGGCTTCCTCGAGCGGGTGGAACTGGGCCCACAGCGCCGGCTCGATGCCGTCGCCAGTCTTGTATCCTGGCCAGAGGTCGTTGCGGAACGACTCGATCACGTGATCGGTCGCGACGCCAATGTGGGTCGCACCCTGCTCGAGCATCTGCACGACAGTGCCGAGCACTCCGGCCACGGCCCCCATGGGCTTGTCAGCCCCTTCCGCTCCGGTGACGCGGCGAAGGCCGTAAAAGTGGCGAAACAGCTCGTAGGTGCCGTCGATCAGGTGAACGACGATGTTTTCATCCGCGGTCATCGTTCGGTATCTTCGAGCTAGCCATGCAATTTCGGAAGTACGCCACCGTCGGAATTCTCGGGCTGCTGCTCGCCGCGGCGATTTACGCCGTGGTCCTCACGCGCCCGCAACCGCGCCCGCCGGCGCCGCGCGACGCGAACGGGCGTGGGCCGCAGACCGGAGCGCTCCCCGTCGACGAGAGCACGCTCGAGACGGTGAAATCCCTTGTCCGCATGCCGACGGCTCCCGAGGAACGCGAGTCCGCGCAATCGGCGCTTCGTCTTGCCGACAAAGCGACCGATCTCGGGTTCGCGCAGGCCGTGTGGCGGATGGCGTCGCGTCCGGTCGCGGCGACGACGAAAGCGCAGCAGATCAACACGCGGCTTCAGGAAGCGCTTCGCACGCTCGCCAACGACAAGGCGACGGTCGACCGGCTCACGGCGCAGGCCGCGAAAGCTGGTCCCGCCGAAGCGCAGAAGCTCAACGATCAGCTGGAGCTGGCGAAAGCCGTTGCGACGCTCGACCAGGACGAGGTCGACGACGCGCAGCAGGATCTGATGACCGCGGGCGGCAATCCGCAGTCGGGCTTCGACGAGATGATCAAGCAGCACGAAGCGGCGTCGAAGGCGTCGGACACGCTGCGCATCACGATCGCACCGCTCGTCATCAAGCCCGGTCTCGTGGCACAGATCTCGACCTGGCAGGCGTTGCGCGACAAGCGGTATGCACTGATCGAGGCCGGCGCCTCGGCGGATTCGACGGCAAAGGTGCTCCGCCAGCGCCACGATTCGATTCAAGCGCGCGCCGCGCGACGGCTGCAAGCCAACGCGACGCTCACGAGCGACTCGACCGCCGCGTTGCTCGCCGAGGCTCGACGGCAAACGCTGCGACAGAAGTTGCTCGGTACGCTCGACCGGCGCGTCGACACGCATCAGGAATTGGCCGGCGTGTTCACGACGTGGACGAGCGTTGTGAAGACGCAGGAGACCGCGGCGAAGAATCGCATCGCGCGAAGTGTCGTCGCGTTGTTGATCATCATCCTGCTCGGCGTGCTCCTGCTGCGTTGGGCGGATCGCACGACGTCCAAGCTGACGATGGATCGCCGTCGCATGCACACGCTGCGGATGTTGGGCCGAGTGACGCTGCAGATGCTCGGCATCCTGCTCATCCTGCTCGTCATCTTCGGACCGCCGAGCAATCTCGGAACGTTCCTCGGGCTCGTCGGCGCTGGGCTCACCGTCGCCCTTCAGGATTTCATCGTCGCGTTCATTGGATGGTTCGTGCTCATGGGCGCCGACGGCATTCGTCCGGGCGACCTGGTCGAGATCAATGGGGTGACGGGCGAGGTCGTGGAGCTCGGGATGTTCCAGACGGTGCTGCTCGAGACGGGCGCCGGCTCGGGCGAGAGTCATCTCACGGGTCGACGCGTGACGTTCAACAACAGCTTCGCGATTCACGGCCATTACTTCAATTTCTCGACGACGGGGCAGTGGCTGCTCGACGATGTGCAGATCGTCGTGCCGGAGAGCCGCGATCCCTTTCCGATCGCCGAGGCGCTGCGTGGCGAAGTGGAAGCGGCGACGGTGGAAAGCGCGCGCGAGGCCGAGGCGGAGTGGAAGGGTTCCCCCCGCGCTCCGCACTTCGCCACGCTCGCCGCCACACCGACGGTCAACCTTCGTCCGATCCCGGGCGGGGCGGAGATCACCGTGCGCTACGTGACTCGGCTCAGCGAGCGGTCGGCCATGCGCGCGCGCCTCTATCGCGCCGCCATGGAGTTGTTGGGCGCGGCCCCGCGCGAGCCTAACCCAGCGCCCCCAGCGCACTTAACCGGGGTCTGACCCCACTCGGGGCATTTTGCGGCACGGGGTCTGACCCCATTCGGGGCATTTTGCTGCAGGGCGGCGAAATGGGAGGGCAAGCAACCCTTTTGTTCTTTTGGTAATCTAAAGGAACATGCCGACCGAATCCCGTCTGGGACCGCGCGCCGAGGTCGTGCGTGGGACCCTCGAAATGCTCGCGCTCAAGCTGCTCGCCGAAACACCCATGCACGGCTGGGGGCTCTCCCTCAAGCTGCGCGAGATCTCGCGCGATGTCTTCGACGTCAACCAAGGGTCGCTCTATCCCGCTCTCCAGGCGATGCTCCGGCGCGGATGGATCAAGGCCGAGTGGCGCATGAGCGAGAACAACCGGCGCGCGCGGTACTACCGAATCACGGCCGAGGGGCGGAAGCAACTCGACGCCGAAATCATGGAATGGAATCGGACGTCGGCGGCCGTCAACCGCGTACTCCGCTACGCCTTCTCCGGAGCCTGACATGGCATGGTATCACGAGGTCGCCGCGTCTGTCGCCGCGCTCGTCGGCCGACGACGCCAGGACGTCGACATGGACGAAGAGATGCGCTTCCATCTCGACATGGAAACGCAGCGACATCGCGGCGAAGGGCTATCGGAGCGTGAAGCACGCCGTCTCGCGCGCCGCGAGTTTGGGGGCGTGGAGCGACACAAAGACGACACGCGCGACGAACGCGGCGCCAGCACCTTCTTCGACGCTCTCGGCGACGTCCGCTTTGCGCTGCGATCACTGCGCCACCGCCCGGGACTCACCGCGGCGGCGACGATCACGCTCGCGATCGGCATCGGCGCGACGAGCACGGTGTTCGGCGTCGTGAAGCACGCGCTCCTCACGCCGCTGCCGTACGCGAACCCTGAAGGCGTGGTTGGCGTCTGGTCGGCATGGAAGGGTTTCGACCGGACGTGGCTTTCATATGATGAGTGGGAAGGATGGAAGGCGCGCGTCAAAGCGTTCGCCGACATCGGCCTCTACACGGACAACGCGGCGACGATCGACGGCGATTCGCCGGAGCGAGTGCGATCGACACTCATGCAGGCCAACGTGTTTTCGATCCTCGGTGTCCGCCTCGATCGCGGACGCGGCTTTACCGCCGAGGAAGATCAACCGGGCGGTCCGCGCGCCACGGTACTCAGTTACGAGCTCTGGCAACGGCGCTTCGCCGGTGATCCGGCAATCCTCGGCAAGCGAATTCAAATCTCCGGCATCGAGCGCACCGTCGTCGGCATCACGCCCGCCGGCTTCCAGATGCCGCTCGACTATTCGGCCGGCGAACGCACCGACATCTACTTCCCGCTCGCCACCGACGCGAAGAACGAGGGCGCACTGCCCGGACCGGAATTTCCCAAGGGCGGGTCGAACCACGGCTACTATGGAGTCGCTCGCCTCGCCCCCGGCGCGACAGCGGCCGCCGCGAACCGTCAGCTGCGTGATATCGTCGCTGAGCTCGAGAAGTTCGGCTACATGGCGAACGTTGGGTTCCACGCGTTCGTGATCCCGATGAACGAGCAGATCATGGGTCGTGTACGCCCGGTGCTGCTCGTCGTGTTCGGCGCCGTGATGCTCGTGCTCCTGATCGCATGCGCCAACGTCGCCGGGTTGCTGCTCGTGCGCGGCGAGGCGCGGCGGCGCGAGCTGGCGGTTCGCGTGGCGCTCGGCGCGGGCACGAAACGTCTTGCCCGGCTCCTCGTCACCGAGAGCGCGCTGCTCGCCGGGATCGGCGGCGCGATGGGACTTGGCCTCGCCTGGATCACGGTTCGTCTGCTTCGCTCGAACGCACCGGCGGGATTGCCACGTTTGACCGAGACGTCGATCGACTGGGTCGTGCTGCTGTTCGCGCTCGCCATCTCCGTCGTCACTGCTTTGCTGACGGGAGTGCTTCCGCTGGCAAACGCGACCCAACTCGCGCTGTCCGGTGAATTGCGTGAAGGTGGTCGCGGCTCGACGGTGGGACGCGCACGGCTCCGCTGGCGACAAGCGCTCGTGGCAGTCGAAGTCGCGCTCGCCGTTGTGCTCGTCGCCGGCGCCGGACTAATGATTCGCACCGTTCGCAATTTGCTCAACGTCGATCCCGGCTTCCGCTCCGACGGCGTGTTGACGATGCGCATCACGACGCCGCAGGTTTTTTATCCCGATTCAGTGCGGGTCGTCGCGTTCTGGGACGATCTGCAACGCCGAGTGGCCGCGCTCCCCGGTGTGAAACGCGTCGCGGCCGTGCGCTTGCTACCGCTGGCCAGCGAGATGGGTGATTGGGGGCTCGGCATCGAGGGATACACGCCTCCTCCCGGCCAAGGCGCGCCGGGTGACTGGCAGATCGTCACGCCCGGCTACTTCGAGACGATGGGTCTCACGTTGCGCGAGGGACGCACGTTCACGGCCGGCGACGACATGAATGGCCCGCTTGCGATGATCGTCAATCGCGCGTTCGAGCGGCAGTACTTCGCGGGGCGTCACGCCCTCGGTGCACGCGTGCGGATCGGCGGTTCGGACTCGACGAAGAAATATCATATCGTCGGCATCGTCGACGACGTCCGTCATAACGCGCTGATCGGAACTGTAAAACCGCAGTTTTACGTGACGCTCGCGCAATTCGCCGTCGCGCCGGGCAACACGCGCCGGCTGATGAGTCTCGTCGTGAAGACGGACGGCGATCCAAAACGGCTCGTCTCCGCGGTGCGCGCTCAGGTCAGGGCGATCGATCCGCGGTTGCCGGTGTCGGAGATTCGGACGATGCGCGACATCGTCGACGCGGCGATCGGAGGTCAGCGCTTCGCCATGGAGACGCTCGGTGTGTTCGGGCTCGTCGCGCTGCTCCTGTCGGCGATCGGCATCTTTGGCATCGTATCGCAAGTCGTCGCGTCTCGGCTGCACGAGCTTGGGATTCGCGCCGCACTCGGCGCTACGCCGATGGACCTGATGGCGATGGCGCTCGGCTCAGGTGTTCGCCAAGCGATGGTCGGATTGGTCATCGGCATCTTGGCGGCGCTGATGCTCACGCGAGTGCTCGCGTCGTTGCTCCACGGCGTCACGCCGACGGACCCGCTCACGTTCGCGGCGGTCGTGGTGGTGACGGGTCTCGTCGCCGTGATTGCGAGCGTCGCGCCTGCGGGGCGCGCGGCACGCGTCGACCCGAACACGGTACTCCGCGTGGACTAGAGATTGCGCTCAGACGACTCGGCGCATCACCAGCGTAACCGTTCGCTCTTCTCCGCCGCGACGCACCGTGAGCACGATTCGCTCACCGTCGCGGCGGAATCGTTTGCGCAGTTCACGGATCGCCGCCGCGTTCGCCGGTTGACCATCGATCGTGACGAGGGTGTCGCCAACGGCGAGTCCCGCTTCCGTCGCCGCCATTCCCGGCGCGAGATAGTCGACGGCGGCGGTGGTGAGGCTGTCGTTCATGATCAACCCCAACCCCGACATGTCCGCCTCGAAGGATTCGTCGGCGCCGGCGCGCGGCTCGAGGATCATGCGTTTGTGCGGGTAGTCGAGATAGACAGTGAAGCGCCGCAAGATGTCGCCGCCAATGTTGCCGACCCATTCGGGGTTTCCACTCATGACGCCGGCCGAATCACCGGCGAGCGATGTCACCGGCCGTGCGATTTCGACTGAGCCGACCTTGAGCGATGCGATGCGCCCGATGTCGGCCATGACCGCGCCGCCGACGCCGCCCCCGGCCCGTCGATGAATCGTTGGCCCGACGCGCTCGCGCAGGTGATTCTCATCGGCGAACGTCTTGGTGAGCGATAGTGTTCCAGCGGCGCCCACGTCGATGACCATCCTGCCGTTGAGCGTCGTGCCATCGGTGAGATGTACCTCGGCGTCGACGTGAGGATGGTTGCCACTGAATGTGACGGGAATCGAGCTGCCCGGACCATCGTACTTGAACTCGCGCGCGCTGTAGAGACGCAGTTCCTGCTTCGCATAATCGATCGCCACGACAAACCGATTGATGAAGTCGTAGCCGAGGATGCCGTCCATGCGATGACCCTCGCGCGGCGGCAATCGAGACAGGTCGAGCGCCGATGGGACTGGCTGGAGGAGCGACGACCCGGCGAGTCTCACGCTTGCCCCGTTCAGCTGCGCGCCGGCGATCGTCCCCGCGCCGGCCCCGCGACCGACGAAGCTCGAGCCCAGCTTGATGCCCAAGCGTTCAGCGGTGTGCAGGTCGAGGAAGCTCGCGCCCGCGCCGGTGTCGAGGATGAAATCGAGCGGCTGGTCGCCGGAGCACACTTTCACGTAGACGTGATTGCTGTACACGTCGATTGGGATCGTCGCCGGCTGCGCGGTTGACGCGGTCGCCGCGGGCGCGCAGCCCGGGGACTCCGGAAGCTGGGCGGCGAGCGGCGTCGCGACTACACAGGCAACGAGGAGGAGCTTACGCATGGCGAGGCGACGGCCGTGGAGGGTTTCCCGTTAGATACGTGCTGTCCTCCAAAGGGTTTCCTCCCTGCTACGTCGTTCGGCGCTCCAACACGTCGTAGTGGGCCGACCGTGCGTCGAAACGACTCAAGACGGCCCGCGCGGCGGGCGGGACGACCGCCAGTTCGTAATCCGCGCCGCTGAAGGTGCGCACCGCGTCCAACGACGTGAACCACATGATGGTGACGAATTCCACTTCCTGCGCGTGGTCGTGGCGCAGCAGGTCGATGCCAAGGAAACCGTCAATCTTCCGAATCTCGATGCCCTCGAAGATTTCCGTGCGAAGGAGGTTCTCGTAGACGTCGGCGTTTGCTGGTGTCGTCCAGCCGTGCCAGATGCGTGAGATCATTCAGAGCTCCGAAACCATCCCTCGGCGTCCACGGCGCGGACGCCCTGATTATCGGTCGACCATAATGCGCAGTGTCCGTCGCCGAGCGGCACTCCGTATACCGCAAAATCCGATGTATCGAACGTCGGCCGTTTCGCCCGGAACTGGAAGCGGTGGATGCGCTCGCGGCCGACGTGAGTCTGCATCAGGTCGAGGAGGAGCGTCGCGATGAGCGGACCATGGACGACGAGTCCGGGATATCCTTCGACCCCGGTCGCGTAGGGCCGGTCGTAGTGAATTCGGTGGGTGTTGAACGTCAGCGCCGAATATCGAAAGAGCAACGTCTCGGTTGGGCGAATGGTGCGTTGCCAAGCCGCGGTGTCGCTGCTCTCAGTCGTCTCGCGTGACGAACCCGCCCTCGACGCGCCACGATAGACGAGATCCTGCTCCTCTTCGATGGCGAGACCGCCCGCGCCGTGCAACTCGTGACGCACCGTGACGAAAAGGAGCCGAGAGTCTTTCCCGGCCTTTTCCGAGATCATCGCGATCTCCGAGACGCGCTCGACGCGCTCGCCGACGAGAAGCGGACGGTGGAACGTGACTCGGCTGCCGGCCCAGAGTCGTCGCGGCAGCGCAACCGGCGGAAGAAACACGCCGCGCCGCGCATGGCCGTCTGGTCCAAGCTCCGACTCCCGAGCGATCGCGGGCGCGAGCGTCCAATGCAAGCCGAGCGGGGCAGGGTCGCCCTCGCTCGGCGGAGCGGCGGCATGATCCAGCGTCGCATGCCACGCGGCTACCCGGCTGGGCGTGACCCAGTCCGAGGCGCGCTGTGTTTTGCCAACCCATCCCCTGAGGTCGTCCGCGAGCACGAACGGGATTCTCGCGTCGACCTCAGGCCACGGCAAGGGCTAGTTCTTGTCGAACTGCTGCGCCAGGCGCAGCTGCTTCATCGCGGCGTCGATCGCGCGAATAGCGTCGACGCGATGACCTCCAAAGTCATGCGCCGCGGTCTGCAGCTCCTTCCGCGCGGCCCCTAACTCGACCAGCGCACTGCGAAGGTGCGGGTGCGGCTCCAGCGTCGCGGGCGTAAAGGCGAGCGATCCACTAATGGCGGCGGCAAACAAGAGAGCTTTCATTGGTTCCTCCCGATTCATTCGGCGAAGTGATCCTGCTGCATCTGCGAGTTCGACGAGCCTGCCGACCTCCCGTTAACTCGTCTTAGTGCGCCATATTCGAGCGGACCTATGAAACGGCGAGGTTTACCGCTTGGCGCGTGACGCATATCACGAGATCAGAGAATCAGTACGTGCCCTTTGCCTTGAATTCCCCGGCACGTATTGGCAACGCCTCGACACGGAGCAACGCTATCCCGAGGAATTCTTGTCGGCGCTCACGTCGGCGGGTTGGCTTGCCGCCCTGATTCCGCAGGAGTACGGCGGCGCGGGACTCGGCCTTGCCGAGGCGTCGGTCATTCTCGAAGAGATCAACCGGAGCGGCGGCAACTCGGGCACGTGTCACGGGCAGCTGTACAACATGGGGACGTTGCTGCGTCACGGGTCCGAGGAGCAGAAGCGCAAATATCTGCCGCGGATCGCCAGCGGTGAGCTCCGTCTACAGTCGATGGCCGTGACCGAGCCGACAACGGGCACCGACACCACGAAGACCGCAACGTTCGCCGTGAAGCGCGGCGATCATTACGCGGTGAATGGGCAAAAGGTGTGGCTGTCGCGCGCCCGTCATTCGGACATGCTGATTCTTCTGGCGCGCACGACCCCGCTCGCCGAATCGCCACGAAAGTCCGAGGGCATGTCGCTTTTTCTCGTCGACATCAAGGCGGCGCTCGGTCACGGCCTCGAGCTGCGGCCGATTCGCAACATGGTGAATCACGAGACGAGCGAGGCCTTCTTCACTGATCTCGAGATCCCGGCTGAGAATCTCATCGGCGAAGAAGGGAAGGGCTTTCGGTATATCCTCGACGGACTGAACGCCGAACGCACACTCATTGCCGCCGAGTGCATGGGCGACGCGCGGTGGTTCATCGAGAAGGCAACCGCGTATGCGAAGGAGCGCGTCGTCTTCGACCGGCCGATCGGGCGCAATCAGGGCGTGCAGTTTCCGATCGCCGAATGCCAGATCGAGACCGAGGCGGCCGATCTCATGCGCTGGCGAGCGTGCGAGCTGTTCGACGCGCACGAACCATGCGGAGCGGAAGCGAACATGGCGAAATACCTGGCGGCGAAGGCGTCGTGGGAGGCGGCGAATGTTTGCCTACAGACGCACGGAGGATTCGGCTTCGCCGCGGAGTACGACGTCGAGCGAAAGTTCCGCGAGACGCGGCTCTACCAAGTGGCGCCGATCTCGACGAACCTGATCCTCTCGTACGTGGCCGAACACGTGCTCGGGCTTCCGCGTTCATTCTGAGATGGAGCGGGTTCGGTTCGGGGCGACGTCGCTCGACCATGCGGTGCGCGAATGGATCATGGTGCGCCAACACGCGGCCACGCATCGGTTCTTCGACGTCGTGAGCACTGTTGGCGGCGTTTCGCCGATGCAGTGGGCGGGCATCGTCCTTGCGATTTGGCTGTGGACGCGCGGCCGGCGCCGCGCGGCGTTTACCGTTGCCGTCTCACCGCTCCTTGCCATGCTGACATACATCGGTGTGCGACGCGTCATCACGCGCGATCGGCCGCCGAGTGCCGCCGGACTTCGCGAAGCCACCAGCTCATTTCCGTCCGCGCACAGCACCACTGCGACTGCCGTCTGCTGCACCGTTGCCTATATCCTGTGGCGTGAGAAGATGCTCTCGACGCCGGTCGCGCTCGTGCTGGCGATCGTTCCGCCACTCGTCATCGGCGTGAGCCGCTTGTATCTCGATGTTCACTGGACGACGGACGTCGTCGCCGGATGGATCGGGGGAGCACTCATCGCTTTTATTTCGACGATCGTGTATCGCCAAGCCGAATCGACGCAACGTTGACGATGATGCTTTCACCCCGCCGCGGTCGCGCGCTGACTTTTCTCGTCGCGGTCAGCGCCGGCGTCGTGCAAAGATCGGGCGCCCAGGATGCCCGTGTCTTCACCGGTCGGGATGCGGCGATTCTCGGGGGCGCGACCGCCGGCTCGGCGGCGCTGTCGCTGTTCGACGTGCGCATCGCGCGCTTCTTCGCCGATTCGTCGCTCCATCGGCACAAGCGCTTTCAAACGATCGCGAAGCGAACGAGCTTGGTGACCGAGACGTTGTTGATGCTCACGGGGAGCGGCGTGTGGGCTATTGGCCGCTTGTCGCACAGTCCCGGCACAGCCGACGTTGCGCTTCACACGACCGAGTCGGTTGCATCGGGCGCTGCCTTCATTCAGGTGATTCGCGGGATCGGCGGCCGAGCGAGGCCGTATGTCGCCACGGACTCCGGCGAGACGGGCGACGCCGATCCGTACGATTTCGAGTGGTTCAAGGGCTTCAGCAGCTTTGACTATCGATCCTTCCCTTCGATGCACGCGATGGCGAGCTTCGCCGCGGCAACGGCACTGTCGCAGGAGATGCGCTTTCGCAACACGCGCGGCCGACAGGTCTGGAGCCCGATCCTCTACCTTGCCGCGACGGCGTCGCCTACCGCGCGGCTTTACCTGGACGAGCACTGGGCGAGCGACATCGCGTTGGGCGCGTTCCTCGGCATTTATGCCGGACAAAAAGTGGTCATGTACAGCCACGAACATCTGCGCAGCCGGGTCGACCGCTTCTTTCTCAAGCCGCAGAGCCGCATCGGTGTGGTGATCGACGGACGCGGCGCGTCACTTCAGGTGTGGCCGTTCTAGTTTTGTAGAGCCCCCCCACTGCGCCGACCGCGCCGATGCCCAAGAAAGACAACGCCGAAGTGCTCACGATCGACGGCCGCGAGGTCAGGATCAGCAATCCTGACAAGCCGTACTTCTCGCGCGACGTCAAACTCTCGAAGCTCGACGTCGTTCGCTATTATCTGTCGGTCGCGGGCGGCGCCATCGGTGGGATTCGCGACCGACCGATCGTGCTGAAACGGTTCGTCGACGGCGCGGAAGGCGAAGCGTTCTATCAAAAGCGCGCGCCGGAGCACCGCCCCGACTGGGTGCGGACGGTCACGCTATCCTTTCCATCCGGCCGCACGGCGGAGGAAGTCGTCGTCGATGACACGGCGGGTCTGGCGTGGGTCGTGAACCTCGGCTGTCTCGAGCTCCATCCACACGCCGTGCGCGCCGGCGATCTCGACCATCCGGACGAGCTGCGCATCGATCTCGATCCCGGACCTGGCGTTTCCTGGGACGATGTGCGGCGCGTCGCGGTCGTCGCGCAGGAGTTGCTATCCGAGCTCGGATTGCGCGGCTGGCCGAAGACAAGCGGATCACGCGGCATGCACGTGAACGTGCGGATTGAACATCGATGGACGTTCACCGAGGTGCGTCGCGCCGCGCTCGCGTTCTCACGCGAGGTCGAACGGCGAGCGCCGGCTATCGCGACGTCCAAGTGGTGGAAGGAGGAGCGCCACGGCGTTTTCCTCGACTACAACCAGAATGCCAAGGACCGCACCACCTGCTCGGGGTACTCGATTCGTCCGCTTCCCGATGCGCGCGTGTCGGCACCGCTGGAGTGGAAAGAGATTCCCGATTGCCGCCCGGAGGACTTCACAGTTCTCACGATGCCGGCGCGCTATTCCGAGATCGGCGACCCGCACGCGGCAATGGATGATTTTCCCGGCTCCCTCGACGCGCTGCTCGCCCTCGCCGATCGGGACGAAGCCGCCGGCTTGGGCGACGCGCCGTGGCCGCCGCACTTCCAGAAGATGGAAGGCGAAGCACCGCGCGTCGCTCCATCGAAGGCCAAGGGTGCGAAGGGCGTGAAGCGCGCACGAACGCCGAAGATGCCGCTCATCACCGTCGCGAATTCGCCGAGCAAGACGGACGCGCTCGCGGGGCTCGAGCGGTGGAAGGCGAAATATCCGCAAGCCACTTCGAACCTTGCCGCCGACGACATTCTCGTTGACTCGATGCGCGGCCGCTCGTCGACTTGGACACGCATTCGCGTGAATCTCCGCCACGTTCCCGAACCGGATCGCCCGCCGCAGGAAACGCCTGACCCCGACGACGATCCCACGCGCGCCTGGCGAGATCACTCTCGCAAGCGCCCTTAGCCGAGCGCTGGTCACGCGCCTGCGTTAGACACGCGCCGGCGCCGTCCGGCGATCGCTGGCTGTCATCCTGAGCGAAGCGAAGGACCTACTGTACCTGACGAGTTACTAGTCAAGGAAAGTAGGTCCTTCGTCGCTTGCGCTCCTCAGGATGACATGGCCCACTCGCCCACTCGCCCACTCGCCCTATTTGAAAATCATCTCGAGCTCCTGCGGCGGCACGACCTCGAGTTGGGCGAAGGTGCAGTCGCGCGGGCGCTTGTCGGTTCGCCAGCGGCGGAACTGTGCCGTGTGTCGGAAGCGTCCACTCTGCATGTGGTCGTAAGCGACTTCGACGACTAACTCGGGTCGCAGCGGTTCCCACGCGAGGTCCTTGTCGGCGCTCCAGCGGCTCACGGCGCCCGGCTTGCGATGCGGAGCGCTATCGCCTGGTGCTTGCGCCTCCGCCCAGGATTTCCAGGGATGCGACTCGAGCGCGTTCTCCCGATACGGTGCGAGAAACTGAATGAGCTCCTTCCGTTTCGCCGCCGTGAAGCTGGCGCATACACCGACGTGCTCGAGGTTTCCAGAATCATCATAAAGCCCGAGCAGGAGTGAACCGAGCGCCGTCTGCGCGCTGTTCTTGTGCCAGCGGAAGCCGGCAACGACGCAATCACAATCGCGCTCGTGCTTGATCTTGAGCATCACGCGCTTGTTGGGCTGATACGTCGCCGACCCCGACTTGGCGACGATGCCGTCGAGGCCCGCTCCCTCGAATCGGGAGAACCAGTCGGCGGCGACGGCGCGGTCGCGCGTTGCCGGCGTCAGGTGTAGCGGCGCCGACAGGTTGGCGAGAAGTCGCTCGAGCGCGGCACGTCGTTCGGTAAACGGTGCTTCGCACAGACTGCGACTTCCGTCGGAGAGCATGTCGAAGAACACGACCGACGCCGGAATTTCCTTGGAGAGCAGTTTGACGCGCGACGCCGCTGGGTGGAGACGAAGCTGCAGCGCATCGAAATCCAGACCGCCATCCTTCGCGATCACGATCTCGCCGTCCAACACGCATCGAGGGGGAAGCTGCGCCTTGAGTGCTTCGACCAGCTCCGGGAAATACCGGTCGAGCGGCTTCTCGTCGCGGCTCTGAATGAACAGCTCGTCGCCGTCGCGGAAGATCAAGGTGCGAAACCCGTCCCACTTCGGCTCGAAGATCCAATTATCTCCCGGCGGCAAATCGGCAACGCGATTCGCGAGCATCGGCAGGACGGGTGGATTGACGGGGAGGTCCATTTCTGATCCTATGAGCGCGGCAATCCGGAATCCAGACCTTCCTGTGCGCGATAGCGTCGCTCGGCCCGGCATCGTACGTTGCTGCCGATGACAAATCCCGCCGAAGCCGCGGTCGCACCGGTCGACGGCGACACACGCGACTCCGGACTGGCGGCGTTCTACCGCGCGATGACGGTCAACGAGCGCCGCACCATGCTTGCCTGAGCGCTCGGCTACGCGCTCGATGGCGTCGACTTCACGATCTACACCCTCGTCCTCGGGTCCGTGATCGCGCTCTGGCGCGTCGACCGTGGCTCGGCGGGACTGACAGTGAGCGCGACGCTTCTGTGGTCGGCGGTTGGAGGCTGGGCCGCGGGTTACGTCTCCGATCACATGGGCCGGGTGCGCGCCGTACAGAGCAGGCGTGGCGTTGGATGTTCGCGCTGGGCTTCGTGCCGGCGCTGTACGTGCTCTTCGTTCGGTCGCTTCGTGCAGGAGCCGCCGCTGAGCAACATCTGTCAATCGTCGGCTCGACGAGCTATCTCGGATTTCTCATCGCCGGCGCATTTACCGGGTATCTCACCGGCGCCTGGCTCGCCGATCGCATCGGCCGTCGACCCCTGTTCTTGCTCTTCGCCGCCGGTGCGCTCGTCATGACACTCATTTATACCCGGGCGCCGCTCACCAACGGCGAGCTCTGGATCCTCGGTTTTCCGCTCGGGTTTGTCGTCTCGGGCTACTTCGCGGGACTCGGCGCGTTCTTCGCCGAGCCTTTTCCAACACACGTCCGCGGCTCGGCGATGGGCTTCGCCTACAACTTCGGTCGCGGGATTGGCGCGACCTTTCCCGCGCTCGTCGGCTACATCTCGGCGACGATGCCGCTGTCGAGCGCCATCGCAATCTTCGCGACCATCGCGTCCAGCCTGATGGGCCTCGCCGCTTTTCTGCTCCCCGAGACGCGCGACCGAGAGCTGCGTTCGTGATCGGTCGCGACGTCCGCCACGCCGCGCGAGCGAAATCCCAAACCGTGCCCGGTGATCGGCATGGGCGAGTGCGGCGAGCCCCACATCCCCGCGCTCGGAGCGGACATCGACGTGAGGACAGACCTGCCGCGTATCGCGTGTGGCGTGACGGCAAATTGTCGGAGGAACCGAGCGACATCTCCGATCTCTGGCGGGACGACTTCGTCGCGTTCGTGCTCGGCTGCTCGTTCACTTTCGAGCACGCGCTTGTCGCCGAGGGAATTCCACTCAAGCATCTGGCGGCCGGCAAGAATGTCGCGATGTACAACACGAGCGTCGCATGCGAGGCCGCTGGTCCGTTTCACGGGCCGCTCGTCGTCTCGATGCGTCCGTTCAGCCGCGCTGACGCCGCTCGAGCGGCCGAGATCACGGCCCGATTCCCGCTCGCCCATGGAGCGCCCATACACGTCGGGGACCCGACGACAATCGGCATCGCGGATCTCTTGTCGCCCGACTATGGTGACGCCGTCGAAGTCGCCGAGGACGAGCTGCCGGTTTTCTGGGCTTGTGGCGTGACGCCTCAGGCGGCAATCGCCAATTCGCAAATACCGATTGCCATAACCCATGCGCCGGGTTGCATGCTCGTGACTGACCTGACGGTCGCGCGAACCTAGCGGTCGCGACTGTCGTACAAGCGCTGCATCGCGGAATAAATGCCTTTGGCGCTGCGAACGGTTTCCGCCTCGGACGTCTCCACCTCTTCGATTTGCGACGCTCGATATTCGTCGCCGCGGCGAAGCTCGATCACGTAAGTCGAGCCGTCGAACATCGCCACCGCGTTCTTCGGCCGGGCCGGTAACTGAAGTACACCCGCCGCGACGGCGCCCTTCCACGCCTCGTCGATCTCGGCGTCACGAACCTTCAACGGCGCGACGTCGAGTGTGTCGGCCGTGATGATACGCGCGCCGGCCGTGACGTCGCCGACAGACGTGCCGCAGTGGTGCCGTGCCTCGGCCACGTACCGCCGCAACGTCGCTTGTGACGCTGTGTCGCCGACGGCAATCGGAATCTCGATCTCGCACCGAATGACGCGCGCCTGAAACGCCGTCCACGATCCGTCGCTTCGTCGCAGAACAATGGCCTGGGTCTCGGTGAGCCCGAACCCGCGCCAGACGCGAAGCTCGAGAAAGTCCGACGGCACCTTCAGCTCGCGGAGGTCGCCAAGCGTCGACGCGCGCGACCAGGTGCGCGTCAGGTTGAGCAGGGAAGGCTCCGGCGGGGCGCTCGTCACCCTCGCTTGACCCGTGGCAGGATGCGAGCACAGTCCGCTCGCGAGCGCGACGAGACATGCGAGTGCAAGAAACGGACGCTGAACCATGAGATGTTGGCGCATCGTGGCGACTAGACGCGAAGCATGACGCGCGGGCGGGTTGTTCGCAAAGGCTGCTCTTCAGCTCGGAGCGGCGCGCGGCGTGGCTATTCCCCGCTCCGGCAGGTAAATTCGGCTCCGTTCTGACCCCGACGCAGGTGCCATGACCGATCTCCGATCGCGCGTCCAAGAATCCCTCTCCGGCAGCTACACCATCGAGCGCGAGCTGGGTGGTGGAGGAATGTCGAAGGTGTTCGTCGCCGACGAACACAAGCTCGGACGCAAAGTCGTGGTGAAGGTCCTGTCGCCCGAGCTCGCGGCCTCCATCTCGACAACCCGCTTCGAGCGCGAGATCCGGGTCGCCGCGTCGCTTCAGCAGGCAAACATCGTCCCGGTGCTTGCCGCCGGCGAGCTCGACGGACTGCCGTACTACACGATGCCGTACGTCGAGGGCGAGAGCTTGCGAGCGCGCCTCGGTCGCGGACGGCTGTCGATCGCCGAAGCGGTGAGCATTCTTCGAGACGTCTCGCGCGCGCTCGCCTACGCGCACGAGCACGGCGTGGTCCATCGCGACATCAAGCCGGACAACGTGCTTCTGTCCGGACACACCGCGGTCGTCACCGACTTCGGGATCGCCAAGGCCCTCGCCGCCGCAGCGGATGCGCCGTCGGGCGCTACGTTGACGCAACTCGGCACGGCGATCGGCACGCCGGCCTACATGGCGCCCGAACAAGCGGCGGGTGATCCGGGAACGGATCATCGCGCCGACATCTACGCTTTCGGTTGTATGGCGTACGAGCTCCTCGCGGGACAAGCCCCGTTCCCCGGTCTGCCGCCGCACAAGCTGCTCGTCGCGCACATGAGCGAGACGCCGAAGCCGCTCGGTGAGCTTCGTGCCGATTGTCCACCGGCGCTCGCGTCGCTCGTCATGCAGTGCCTGGCGAAGGATCCCGCGTCGCGTCCAGCGAACGCGACCGAGTTGTTGCAGCGCCTTGACGCGGTCGCATCGCCGTCGGCGCCGAATGCGGCGATGCCGGCGATTCTCCTCGGCGGACGCCCGATGCTCGGGCGCGCGCTCGCCATTTATGCCGCCGCCTTTGTCGGTGTGGCGATCGTCGCACGAGCGGCGATCATCGCGATTGGATTGCCTGACTGGGTCTTTCCGGGAGCGCTCATCATCATGGCGCTCGGCCTGCCGCTGATCCTGTTCACGGCCTACACCCAGTACGTTGCGCATCGCATGGCGACCGCGACCCCGACCTACACCCCCGGCGGAACGCCGTCGCTCGCCGCGCAGGGCACGATGGCGACGATCGCGATCAAGGCGATCCCGCACGTGTCGTGGAAGCGCACCACACGCGGCGGGATCATCGCTGTCGGCGCCTTCGCGGTCGTCGTCGCCGGGTTCATGGTGCTGCGCGCGCTCGGCGTTGGGCCGGCGGCGTCGCTCCTTGCCTCGCACAAGCTCGCGGCGAGCGACAAAGTGCTCGTCGCGGCGTTCGACGCGCCGAAGGCGGATTCCTCGCTCGGCGCAACGATCGCCGAGGCGGTACGCACGAACCTGTCGCAGAGCAAAGCGGTGCGCGTCGTGCAGACGAGCGCGATCGTCGCGGCGCTCGAGCAGATGAAGCGTCCCGATACTGCGCATGTGGACCTCGCGGCCGCGCGCGAGATCGCGCAGCGCACCGGCGCCAAAGCGGTTGTCGCGGGGAGCATTGTCCCGGCAGGCAGCGCGTACATCGTCACCGCTCGGCTCATTGCGGCCGAGACGGGCGACGAGCTGGCATCGTTCCGCGAGTCGGCGAAGGACGCCGGCGATCTCATTCCCTCGGTCGATCGCCTTACCAAGTCGCTGCGCGGAAAGATCGGCGAGTCGCTCAAGGACGTGCGAGACGCGCCACGACTCGACCAGGTGACCACGGGTTCGCTCGGCGCGCTTCGCAGCTACGCCGCGGGGTTGCACGCAAACGACGTGCAGGGGGACTACCCCGCAGCGATCCAGTACTTCCACGAAGCCATTCGTCAGGACAGCATGTTCGCGATGGCCTACGTGCAGCTCGCGTACTCGCTGTTCACGCTTGGTGGCCCCGCTCGCACCGTGGAAGGCAACGCGGCGATGACGGCGGCGTTCCGGCTGCGCGACCGTCTGCCCGAACGAGAGCGGTACAATGTCGAGGGCGCCTATTACATGAACGTCGCGCCGGATCGTCGAAAGGCCCTTCCGGCGCTCCGGCAGGCGGTACAGCTCGATTCGACGAACATCGACGCCGTCAACAATCTCGCCGTGGTGCTCAGCGACACTCGCGATCACGAGGGTTCCGAGCAGATGTACAAGCTCGCGATCGCGAACGACCCAACCAACGGAACACTGATCACCAATCTTGCGACCGAGTACACCATCACCGGAAAGCATGCGCAGGTCGACTCGCTGGTCGAAGACATGGCGAGCCGCCACCTGACCTTTCCGACCGGACCCACCCGTTACATGGAGTTCTGGAACCGCCGCGATTACGACGCGGCGGAGCGGCTGGCGCGCGTCGGCGTCGACACGGCGAGTCCGCGCGCGGCCGTGAACGCGCGGGCCGGCGTCTCTGCCCTCGCTTTCCTTCGGGGACGCCTGCGCGAGGCCGAGCGATGGAACGCGCAGTTCGATGAGTCGAGAGCCCGCATTCGCGGTGACACGACAAGCCCGTACATGGCGGCGTTCATTCGCGCGAGCATCGACGGCCAGCTTCGCGGCGAGCCGGCTCGCGGACTGGCCACACTCGATTCGGTCATGCGGGCGCATCCCGCCGCATCGGTACCGCTCGACCAAGATCAGACCCTCTGGGTCGCGTACGAATACGCGCGACTTGGCGCGGCGGCCAAGGCGCGTGAGATCACAAGGCAGCACGAAGCCCGGCTCGACTCGCTCGGTCGCTTGCGCGAAGCTGTCGTGCTCGCGCGCATACGCGGTGCGATCGCGATGGCCGAAGGGAAGACGGACAGCGCCGTCGCCTGGTTCCGTCGCAGCGACGCCGAGGCCGATGGCCTCCCGACGAGCAACTGTACGGTCTGCGCTCCGCTCTACATCGGTTTGGCCTACGATCAGGGGAAGCAGGCCGATTCCGCGCGCGCGTATCTGACGCAGTACGTCGATATGACCGGCACCGGGCGCAACGGCGTCGACCGGTTCGACCTGGCGCCGGCCCTATTCCGGCTCGGCGAGTTGTACGAGAACGCCGGCGACACGAAACGCGCGACGGAGTATTACGGCCGATTCGTCGATCTGTGGGCGAAGGCGGACCCGGAGCTACAGCCCCGCGTCGCCGACGCCCGGGCGCGTATCGAAAGGATCAATCGCTCGAAGCGATAAAGAGGGGCGAGTGGGCGAGTGGGCGAGTGGGCGAGTGGGCGAGTGGGCGAGTGGGCGCGAATTGTCATCCTGAGCGAAGCGAAGGACCTACTGGCCTTGTCTAGTGCTAACT
>JAICJQ010000216.1 GCA_025928335.1 Gemmatimonadaceae bacterium | reverse complement strand
CGTCGAGCTCGAGCACCTGCGCCGGATCCGCTCGCCGCAAGAAGTCGAGCACGCGCTCGCGTTTCTCGACCGCGGGGCGACCGGCGGCATCGCGCAGAACAACCTCGGCAAGTCCGAGCGGCATTGCGGCGAGCCGCGGCAGCGATCGACGAATGCCCGCCTGGCTCACCGCGAGATACTCGTTGTCGGGCTCGCGACGCACTTGATCGGCGGCGATGCACACACTGGCGCAGAGCCGCATCACAGCGAGCGCGAAGACGACGGACAGCTCCTCGTCGTTGAGGCGAACATGCTCGGCGAAACCGCGAACGATCGCCGCGGCTACGCTCAGCGGATCTTTCGTGTCGAGCATGCAATACGCCATCGTGATCGCCAGATCCGCGACGCGGTACCTGTGCACCATGTCGCCGAAATCGACGATGCCGCTCACGCGCCAGCCGTCGAGCGGCGAGCTGCCTCGCGGCTCGACCAGCACATTGTGATCGTTGATGTCGCCATGGACGACGCCGCGCGGAATCGACTCCAGTCTCGTCGTTATCTGGTCGTCGAACACCTTCGTCAAGCGATCGACGACCGCGGCGAGCTCTTCGTCCTCGATCGCCCCGCGATGGGCCGAGACCATCGAGCGCGCCGAGGCCACATCCCAATAGAACTCGCGATGGACGGCGGGATGATCGAA
The DNA here is from genome assembly GCA_025928335.1 of Gemmatimonadaceae bacterium. Lineage (GTDB taxonomy): Bacteria > Gemmatimonadota > Gemmatimonadetes > Gemmatimonadales > Gemmatimonadaceae > JAQBQB01. The sequence goes on along the minus strand of JAICJQ010000216.1, from coordinate 5,616 downwards.
GTCGGCGAGGATGGCGCTGACCTCGCCGACCCGCCGGCCGAGGTCCTCATAGAATGACTCGTCGCGGTGACCGACATGCGCGAGCAACCGACCAGGCAGATGCGTCACGGCCCAAATGAGATGCCGCCGGTCGTCGGTATCGGTCTCGGCGAAGTCGGCGCCGCTTTCCGTCGGCACGACGCGCGGCGTGACGTTGGTTCTCGAGGCGAGGTGGCGAAGCACCGCATGCTGCGCCTCCAGGAAAGCGCGGTCTTCGCTCGTGTTCGCGATCTTCAGGACGATCCGGTCGTCGCCTTCGATCAAAAAATTCTGATCGCGCTCGCTCGTCAGCTCGCGTGCGCGGCCACGAAGGCCGAACCTGGCGGCGAGTCGCTCGGCATCCGGGGCGCTCAAGTGCGAGCGCGTTCCGGTCGCCAATGGTGAAACGAGCGATTCAGTCATTTCTTTTCGCCGCGAATCTCTTTGGGTACGCGACCTTCGCGCGCGGCGCGCCAGCCGTCCGCGGCATGAATCACTTGGTATGCGCGCTCGAAGCGAAGTGTTTCGGAAATCCCCGAGCTCGGCGTGTCGTAGCGCTGAGCGTACATATACACCTCGGCGGTGTCACCGCGCTGGGCAAAGACGGGAGAGAAACGAAGCACGTAGCCCGGCAACTCGGCGTTGCAGCGTGCCGTGCCCTTCGTCGCGGTGAGCGACGGCTCGCAGGTGCCCTTGAAAATGCCTCGTTTCCGCGCGTCGGCAACGACGTCGGCGCCGACTCGCCCGCCGGCTTCGAGGCCTGTCGACCGCGGCAGCTCGCGAGGATCGAGGAGAAGCGAGAGTGACGGGTCGCTCACCTCGAACGCGACGCGCGCGGCCGCTTCATATATGTTCGCCTGGGACTCCGCCGACACCGGCATGACCGTGAGTCCGCGCCCCCGAACAACATTCGAGTCGTCGGTCCGACAACCGCTCGCGATAAACGCGATGGCCGTCGTGGCGACGACTCGAGATGTGTGGTTTCGAATGTTCCTAGTTTCGATCGTCGTTGCCTTGATCGTCGTTATCACCGTGGTGCTTGTGCTTCGCCTTGTGCTTTGCTTCACGCCTCGATTCCGATATCCGATCGTCGTCCCGCTGTGAGCGCGTAATCACGCGGCCACCCTCATCCGTTCGGCGCGGATCGTAAACGACTTGGCCATTCGGATCTATGCGCCGTGGATCGTAGACGACCTGACCATTCGGGTCGGCCCGTCTCGGATCATACACACGACCGCTCTGGTCGTATACGTCTCGGCGCGGATCGCGCGGGTTTACGGCGACCTGGTCTCCATAGATGATCCGGGCATTGGACGGAACGCGCGCCGCGGCGGTCGCGCAGTCCGTTGGAGCGGGCTGGTGCCCAGGCGGAACGCCATCGATCCAGATCCGGCACATTCCGGCGGGCGGTCGCTGACCTGGCGGCACTCCTTGGTTGCCACGTCCACGGCTCTGCGCCATCGCCGGCGCCGAGATCGCGAAAGTGGCTATCACTGCAGCAAGCTGGACTTTTCGCATCGATATCTCCGGCGAAAACCTGTTCATGATGCCAGCCTATCATGGCAGGTGCAGTGCCGCAAAGCACGGATCGGCATTGCTCGGTAAATCGCTGTGGTACAACGCCTTGCGAAATTGCCCGGGAACCAGTTAACGCGTCAAGGTCCACGCTGGGTGACAGACACGTCCATCAGGGTGGAATAAACAGCTCAGCCCGTTTACAGGTCTCTCTGATGGTATCAGACTCCATTTTAGGCGCGCCTAAATTGACTCTGACCCCGGACGGTCTACCCCGTGCCGGGCCCACAGGAAGTAGACGGCAACTCCGACCAGCAGGATGCCGAATCCGACGCCGGCATGGGCGGGATAGCGGACGACCGTAGTAAGAGAGATGAGCCAACAGGCTAGAACGAAGACGCCGGTGGTGACGGGATGCAGGGGCACGCGCGTGCGTTCCTCGTCGTCGCCCGACCGCCGCGCCCGCATCCGAAAGATGATCAACGATGCTCCCGTGAGCCCGAAGAAGAGCACGTCGATCGCTTCGACATAATTGAGGATCTGGTCATACTTGCCGGTCAGCGCGATGACCGCCGCCCAGACTCCTTGCAGCACGATCGCGACGACGGGGACGCGCGACTTCGGGTTGAGCGTGCCGACGGCCTTGAAGAACACGCCGTCGCGCGCCATCGCGTAGTAGACGCGAGGCGCCGTCAGCACGCTCTGACTGAGGAATCCGACGGTCGAGATGGCAATACCGAGCGCGATGAGGCGCGCGCCGCGATCGCCAAGTGCGCGTCGCATGACCTCGGAGGCCGGCGTTGACGTAGCGGCAAGCCCGTCCACGCCGAGCGTGCGCAGGCAGACGAATGTCACCGAGAGATAGAGCACGATCACGCCGATCACACCGATGAGAAGCCCGCGTGGCAGATCGCGACGCGGATTCTTCATTTCGCCACTCACAAAACTCGACGTCTGCCATCCCCCGTAGGCGAAGAGCACCGGTACCATCGCTGTCGCCAGTCCGCCGAGTCCACCGCTGCCCGACGCTGCGGAAGCGACCGGCGTCGAGACCGCGGATGCCGGTGACATGAATAGCCCGACACCAATGAGTCCGAGGATCGCCGCCAGCTTCGTGATCATCAGCGCGCTCTGGACGTTGCTGCCCGCGCGCACGCCGAGGCAGTTCACGAGCGTCAAAATGCCGAGCGTCAGCGCCGCGGCGACCTGTTCGGAGATCCCGAGTCCAGTCAGTTCCCGCAGATACCGGCCGAAAATGATCGCCGCCCCGGCCATTCCGCCCGTTTGTACGACGAGAAGGAGCGTCCATCCATAGAGAAAGGCGACAATCGGATGGTAGGCGTCGCGGAGATACGCGTACTGGCCGCCGACGCGCGGCCGAAGCGCCGCCAGCTCCGCATAGACGAACGCGCCGATGAGGGCGATGGCGCCTCCGATCGTCCACGCGCCAAGCACCATGCCGGGCGTATGGACCTGGCGGGCGACGACGCTCGGATTGACGAAAATCCCGGCCCCGATGATGCCGCCCATCACGATCATTGTGGCGTCGAAGGCGCCGAGGCGGCGGGCCAGTGTTGGTTCGCCCGGTCCGTCGGGAGGGACGAACGTGCCGGAATTGGCGCGCGCTTCGGTGCTCGTCATGGCGCCCTAGCCTACCGGCCGCCCGAACCCGCGGCAAGGTCGCAGCGCGCCGGTGGCGGCCCCCTGCGCCGTTCGGTTGCTTACAAGGGTTCCGGGACTATCGAACGCTTTTGGGGGACCCTGCATCTAAGGGTTAACACGTGGCCAATACAGTCGTTGCCTTTCAGTCAGCCTACCGGGTGAGCGAACCCGACCTGATCGCTCGGGTCCTCGCCGGAGACCGGATCGCGGCGCGCGAGCTCTATGACGCGCATTCGCCCCGGGTCTATCGTCTCGCCTTCCGGTTGACCGGTGACGCCGACCTGGCTCGTGAGTTCACGCAGGACACCTTCGTGCGCGCTTTCGCTCAGCTGGCCCGGTTTCGCGGGGACTCAGCGCTCTCCACGTGGCTCCACAGAATCACGGTCACGGTGGTGGCGAACGCGATGCGCAAGGTGAAGCGGTTCAGGGAGCGGGAGACGGATCTCGAGGACGTTCATCCGCTCGGCTCGGACAGTATGGGAGTCGACCCCGTGCTGCGAGAGCGGCTGCATCGCGCGATCGACCAACTACCTGAGATTTACCGAACCACTGTCATCATGCACGACATCGAAGGCTATACCCACACCGAGATCGCTGAAGTGCTTGGCGTGGCAGAAGGAACCTGTAAGAGCCGCCTGTCGCAGGCGCGTGCGCAACTCCGCACCGCGCTGGCCGACCTGGCACCGGAGCTCGAATCATGACGGACGACCGATTTGACGAATTGATGCGCGACGCCGCGCAAACCTATCGCAAGCCACCGCAGCCGGATTTCGAGGCGATGTGGAACGCGGTGGCGAGCGAGAGCTTTGGCGTCGCCAACATGACCCGCCGTTCATTCCGCTTCTCGCGGGGAATCGGCATCGCCGCGACGCTGGTGCTCGGCATCGGCATCGGGCGCGCTACTGTGACCCTCAAAGGCGCGACGCCAAAAGAAGTGCCGGTGGTCGCCGTCGCGCCAGCCACCGCGCGTATCGATTCCTTGCCGGAACCGGCTCCGTATTCGACGGAGACGTCGCAATACCTCGGTCAGACTGCTGCGCTGCTCATCGCGCTGCCGTCCGAGGTGAAGGCGGGACGCGCCAATGGACAATTTCTCGGCCGCGCCGGCGAGCTGTTGACGCGTACGCGTCTGCTGCTCGATTCGCCCGCCGCGAACGATCCGACCATGCGCAACCTGCTCGAGGATCTCGAGGTGGTGCTCGCGCAGGTCGTGCACCTGGACAACAACCAAAACCGTACCGAGCTGGATCTCATCAACCGCGCGCTCGAGCAGCGCGACGTCATTCCAAGGCTGCGCACTGCGGCCGCCGACATCTCTGCCAACTGAGGAGACGAGCGATGAAACGCATCACGCTCACCTTGATGGCGCTGCTCGCCGCGACAAGCGTGGCTGGCGCGCAAGACCCCACACCGCCGGTGCGTCCAGTGCCGGCCCCTGTCGCACCGCGGCCGGCACGTCCCGCCCCCGAGGTCCGTCCGATCTACACGCCGATGGCGCCCATCACGCCGATGGTCGACGAGGACGCGGTGCGCGACATGGCTCGCGAGGCCGCGCGAATGTCGATCGATAACCTCGATCGCGAAGCGATCCGCGCCAACATCGACATGGCGCGCGCGTCGGCCGAGATGACGCGCGAAAGTATGCGCATCAATACGGAAGAGATGCGGCACACCGCCGAGATGGCGATGCGGGACATGAAGCTCGATTACAACTTCGACTTTGTGCCGCCGACGCCGCACATCGCGCCGATGCCGCCCATGCCGGCGATGAACATCGATGCGCACCTCGCGCCGATGGTGATGGGCCGCGACTTCACCGATCGTATGCCGCCCGCTCCCTGGGCGCAGGGCGACCCAGCGGATTCCGTGTACCGGATTGCGCGCGATGCGCTCGGCCGGGGCGACTATGGGCGCGCGGCGCGGCTCTTCGCCGAGATTCCGCAGAAGTATCAGAATTCGGCCTACAAGAACGACGCGTATTACTACGAAGCGTTGGCTCGATACAAAGTCGGCACGACCGACGAGCTGAAGCAAGCTGTCAAAGTATTGGAACCGCTGGTCAAGCCTGGAATGGCCGCCAGTAGTTCCACGAATGTCTCCGGGCAGAATTCGTTCACGATCTATACGAAGCGCGGTACGAGCGATTCCGAGATCGTGGCGTTGTACACGAGGATCAATAGCGCGCTCGCGCAACGCGGCGACAACGAAGCCTTGAAGCGCATCGACGGCATCGTGAAGCAGTCCGGCAATGCCCCATGTGATCAGGAAGACATTCAGGTTCGCACGGAGGCGCTGAACGCGCTGAGTCAAATGGACCCCGCCGCCGCGCTGCCGAGCCTCCGCAAAGTCCTCGAGCGTAAAGACGAATGCAACGCCTCGCTCCGACGCAATGCCGTCTTCATCCTCGGCCGCCGCAACGAT
>JAICJQ010000112.1 GCA_025928335.1 Gemmatimonadaceae bacterium | reverse complement strand
TTACGCTGCGACTCGAGCGTTCGCACGTCCTTCTGAACCGCGAGCTTCTCCTCGAGCGTCATCGCCGCCGACGCGGACCGGCGCACTTCCTTGATCTTCTTGTCCAGCTCCTTCAGCTCCCGCTCGAGCGCCAGCTTCAGGTCGTCCGCCCAGCCCTCGAGTTTCGTCGATTCCTCCTCGAAGAACCTGGCGTTGCGCTCAGAGATCCCGAGCTCGATGTCCGCTCGGCGACGCTGAACGGCTGACCGAAGTGCCGACTCGATATCCAGTCCAATATCGGCATCCCCGACGACAACCGCGGGCAGACGAAGCAATCGCGGGAGCGCACCGGCGTCGACGAGCCCTCCGCCATCGACCTTGGCGACCAGAATCACGTGGTCCTCCCGGCGGTCGAACGAGTCGACCGAGAGCAGCGACGCCGAGAGCCAACCCGCTTTTCCGACCAACTCATCCAGCACGGTGACTTTGCCGTCGTAGGCGGATCGCCGGAACTCGATCGCGGCCGCCGGCAGCGCCCGGCTCTTCGCTCGCGTCACCACCCATTCGGCCAGCGGGTGGCCGAGTCGGTAGAGGTGCGACTCGCCGCTCCGGCGGGGCAGCTCGTACTTGCCGGCCGGGATGGTCGCGGGATCAGGCGATTCGTTGAGGACAAATGCGCCGTCCGTCCCGAACTCGGCGCTTCCCTCGAGCTCGTGCCGAGTGAGCGTCATCAGCAGCTCCTCGAACCGCCCGCGCTCCGCCGTCGACTGCGCGTGCCGCATCTTGAGCTTCTCGCGCACCTCGTCGTCGAAGTGCTCGAGCAACTTGCGGCGCGCGGCCGTCATGGTCTCGTCGATTTCGAGGCTCAGCTCGAGCTGGAGCTTGTCGAATGCCGCCTTGATCTCATTCGGATGGCGGCACTCCTGATAGATGGCGGCGATTCGCTTCTCGAAGTCCACCCCGGACTCGATCGCGCCCAGCACTTCGTCGCTCGATCCGAAGATCCCCTCGAACAGGCGGAACTTCTCCGAGAGGAGTTCGAAGACGCGCACGTCGGCGGCGTTCTTCTGGTTGAGGAAGTTGACGACGACCACGTCGTGCTTCTGGCCGTATCGATGGCAGCGGCCGATGCGCTGCTCGATGCGCTGGGGATTCCACGGCAGGTCGTAATTCACTACCAGCGAGCAAAATTGGAGGTTGATGCCTTCGGCGGCGGCCTCCGTCGCGATCATGATGCGCGCGCGGTCGCGAAACTGGTCGACCAGCGCCGAGCGCATGTCGGCGGTGCGGGAGCCGGTAACGCGGTCCGTGCCTTCGTGGCGGGCGACCCACGCGGCGTAGATCGCCTTCGAGCTGTCGTCCGTGTTCGAGCCGTTGAAGAGGACGATGTCCTCGGGTGCGTAGCCGCCGTCAGCCAGCACACGAAGCAGGTACTGCTGCGTGCGGCGCGACTCGGTGAAGATGATCGCCTTGTCGGCGGCGCCGAGTTTCTTCGCTTCGGCGAATGCGGTCTTGAGCGCGGTCTGGAGAGCGCGCCCCTTGGCGTTGTGCTGAATTCCGGCGGCGAGCTTGGCGAAGGCGTCGAGATCGGCAATCTCTTGCTCCAAGGCGGCGCGGGCCGTCGAAGTGATCGGCACAGGCTCGGCGCCGCCGTCCTCTCCCCACTCGTCGGCCGACTCGTCGAGCGACTCGTAGTCGTCACCGAGGCTTGTCTCGATCGGCGGCTTGGGCGTGGCGGCGCGAAGCTTGGCGCGGAGGCCGTCGGCCATCGTCTGGAGCGCGCCGGCGATGGCGAAGGTGGACGACGCGAGCAGCTTGCGGAGGACGAGCGTGATCAGCGTCCGCTGCTGCGCCGGAAGCGCCTGGAGGTTGGGGCGTCTCAGGTAGCCGGAGACCTCGTCGTACAGCCGATCTTCGCTCTCGTCGGGCGTGAACGGCTCGACCATCGCCCGGCGCTGCGTGTACGAGACGTACGGCGCGACCTGGCGGCGCAGCGTGCGATGGCAGATCGGGGCGAGCCGCGCCTGTAACGCACGGAAGACCGCTTCGTCGTCCAGGGCCAGGAACTGCTCGCGGAAGCTCCGCACGTCGCCGAAGGTGTGCTCATCTATGAAACTCACCAAGCCAAATAGCTCCAAGAGCGAGTTCTGGAGCGGCGTGGCCGTGAGGAGGAGCTTGTTCGAGGTCGCGAATGCGCGCTTCAGCGAATTGGAGATGACGTTCGACGGCTTGTAGACGTTCCGGAGGCGATGCGCTTCGTCGATCACGACCAAGTCCCACGGAATGCCGGCGACGTCGGCCTCCTTGCTTCGCGCGAATTGGTATGAGCAGATGACGATGGCGGGACCGTCGAACGGCCGGATCTTGCCGTCCTTGAGCGCGGCGTTGTACGACCGCGCCTCGAGGATCCGGCAGGGAAGCGAAAACTTCTCGGTCAGTTCCTGGAACCACTGCTTCCGCAGGTTGGCCGGCGTGACGACGAGAACCTTTCGCCGTCGTTCGGCCCAGCGCTGTGAAATGACGAGGCCGGCTTCGATGGTCTTGCCCAGGCCCACCTCGTCGGCGAGCAGAGCCCCCTTGGCGAGGGGTGAGCGAAACGCGAACAGCGCCGCGTCGACCTGATGCGGGTTGAGGTCGACGACGGCGTCGACGAGCGCGCCGGCGAGCCGCGCCTCCGAGTCCGAGGGAAAGCGGCGCGTCAGCTCGTGCGCGAAGTACTTGGCTTGGTGGTGGGTAATCGCCATGGCGGGGACAGTAAACATGCCATCGGCGCTTTCCGTGATCCACCCTGTCCGCGATCGGAATGTGGGGCCAAGCCGGTCATTATCATTCGGATATGCGATACAGAACCTTCCCCGGCACGTCGATCTCCGTGAGCGAGGTCGGCTTCGGGACGTGGACCATCTCCACCGGCTGGTGGGGCGAGAAGAGTGACGACGAAGCCGTGGCAATGCTCCGTCGTGCGCACGACGACTTCGGCATCACGTTTTTCGACGCCGCCGACGCGTACGGCAACGGCCGCTCGGAGCGACAGATCGCCCAAGCGTTCAAGGGCCGGCGACAGGACGTTGTGATCGCGACGAAAGTCGGCTACGACATTTACGACGAAGCCGCCAAGGCGGCGCGCCGGGGCCAGGCCGAGCTTCCGATGCGCACCGATCCGGCGTTCATCCGCTTCGCCGTCGACAAGTGCCTCGAACGCCTCGAGACCGACTACATCGACGTCCTTCAGGTTCACAACGCGAAGATGGAGCACGTCCGCGATCGACAGCTGTGGGAGACGCTCCGCGAGCTCACCCGAGAAGGAAAGATTCGCGCGTGGGGCGCCGCATTCGGCCCGGCCATTGGGTGGTTGTACGAATCCGTGGAACTTCTGGAGCGCGAACCGGACATCAACACGATCCAGATGATCTGGAACGTGATCGAGCAGCATCCCGGCACGGCGATGATCGAAGCCGCGAAGGCGCACGCGCCGAATTGCTGCTTCAACATCCGCGTGACGCATGCGTCGGGCATGCTCGAGGGCAAGTACACCGAGGACACCGTGTTCCCCGCGAACGACCACCGTCGCCATCGTCCGCGGTCGTGGCTCGTCAACGGCATTCAGAAAATTCGAACGCTGGACTTCCTCGCGAAGGACATGACGCTCGGCCAGGCTGCGCTCAAATGGCTGCTCGCCGAGCCGCGCGTCGTCACGACGCTGCCGAACATCTACGACGACGAGCAGCTCGCCGAGTTCGCAGCGGCAAGCGACAAGCCCGACCTCTCGTCGCAAGCCATGCAGCGTGTCGAGGAGCTGAACGAGACAAACTTCGGCGTCGTCGAGGAGCCGATGAACTACAAGGGCACGATGACGCGTGAAGCGTCGGGGGCAGGCGCCTCACCGTGATCCATTATTGGCACGATCTCCCGCCCGGTCCGAACCCGCCCGAAGAGATCACCGCTGTCGTCGAAATTCCGTTCGGCAGCCGCAATAAGTACGAGCTCGATAAGAAGACGGGCATCATGAAGCTGGATCGCGTGCTCTATTCCGCGGTCCACTATCCCGGCGACTACGGACTAATTCCGCGCACCCTGCACGAAGACGGCGACCCACTGGACGTCCTCGTGCTCGTCAAGGAGCAGACGTTCCCTGGATGCATGATCGACGTCCGGCCACTCGGCGTGCTTCGCATGCTGGATCGCGGCGAACCGGACGATAAGATCCTCGCCGTGGCGCTGCGCGATCCGTATTACGAGGAGTTCTTCGATATCGCCGACATCCCCCAACACCTGCTCAAGGAAGTCGAGTACTTCTTCTCGACCTACAAGGATCTCGAGGGCAAGCGAGTGCAGATCGTCGGATGGGAGAAGAGCGAAATGGCGATGCGTGTGATCGTCGAATCGATCGAGCGCTACAACGGGACCTACCTAGGAATCGGCCCCTGAGCTAGTCGTCATCGTCGTCATCGTCGTCATCATCATGGTGCACGGACTCGACCTTCCGAACGACGACCTTCACTTCGGCCATCATCGCGGTTCCCGTCAGGCGAATCACCGGTCCGACGGATCGAGCGCCTGGCGCATCCATCTCGTGCGCTTTGCTCGTCACGCTCGCCATGATCGCGTGCATTTCGTTGATCACGCGCATGTTCGGCGGAACGACGATCTTGCAGGCCGACCAGAACGCCCGCACGTGAATCTCCGTGATCCCCGGCGCGACCACCGCCTGCGTCAGATCGAGCTTCGTATCCGACATGACGGATAGGACGTCGAGCTGCTGCGGCACCCGCCAACGTCCCAGCCGCTTCGTCTCGCCCATGATGGCCAGCATTCGCGCTCGGGGCGTGGCGGCCACGGGTGCGACGTCGCGCGACGATCCGCGCGTCGGGGCGAGCTCCGAGCTCGCCGGCTGACCGACAGTTCGAAGGTCAGCGGTGATCTCCTCCAGCTCGAGGACGTTCCCGGCGCGATACACGCGTTCGATTCGCCGCTCGAGGTCGTCGAGCGTCAGGTCGTCGTTCGCGAAATACTGCGAGAGCTCGCTGATCTTCTGCTCGCGAGCACGCGCTAGCGACGGGACGGGTGGGGGGGCGTCGGCCATGCCGTGAAAATAGCGTCCGGCCGACGCCGCGGGTCAGGCCGCCGGCCGTACCGTCCCGTGGTCAGCCGGTTCGGGCTCTCGTACAAGGAACACGCGGTCGTAGACCAGCGCGGCGATGATCCCGCCGAGCAGCGGGCCAATCCAATAGGCGGCTTGGCCTTCGAACGACCCCATGACGACTGCCGGACCAAAGGAGCGAGCCGGGTTCATGGACCCGCCCGTGAGCGGACCGATTCCGAGGATGCCGCACGTCACGGTCAGGCCGATCGCGAAGCCGCCGACCTTGGGGGCCTTCGGATCCACCGCCGTGCCGAAGACGACGAATACCAGGAAGAAGGTCGCAATCGCCTCGAGCGCGATCGCCTGTGTCAGGTTGATGTCCGCCGAGATGGATTGACCCCCCAGTTTCGTTATCGCGACGATGTTGGCGGGGTACAGAGCTTTGAGTGCATACGCGGCGATGATCGCGCCCATGAACTGCGCGATCCAGTACACGACGGCCATCGTCGCTTCGATGCGTCTGGTGACGAGGAATCCCGCCGTGACCGCGGGGTTGAGATGTCCCGAGATGCGCATCGTCGCCGTTACGAGCAGGGCGAGAATGAGCCCGTGCGCGAAGGCAATGTTCACGACGGCCGCCTGAACCTGGAGCAGCGGGCTCGTAATGATGGCGCCGCCGCCGATGAAGACCAACGCGAACGTGCCGATGAACTCCGCGGTGAAATGGCGCCAGGCGTCTTTCATGAGAGGAGGGTCAAGGGGGGAGGAGACCGCCAATGCCCTACAACCTAAGCGGATCGTTGCAACACCAAAGCCGCGTTAATGCCGCCAAAGCCGAACGAGTTGCTCAAGACGTAGTCGACCGAGGTTGTGCGTCCCGTCGCCGGGATGTAGTCGAGATCGCAGCCATCGTCGGGATCCTCGAGGTTGAGCGTCGGCGGAAGCCAGCCGCGCTCGATCGACAGGGCGCAGATCGCCGCTTCCATCGCTCCGGACGCGCCCAGCGCATGCCCGTAATACGCCTTGGTGCTGCTGACTTGAAGCTTGGCCGCGTGGTCGCCGAAGACGCTCTTGATGGCTCGCGTCTCGGTCGGGTCATTGAGCGGCGTGCTGCTTCCGTGCGCGTTCACATATTGGATCTCGTGCGGGCTCACCGCCGCGTCTTTGAGCGCGCCGCGCATGGCGCGCGCCGCCTGAGATCCGTCTGGACGCGGAGCGGTCATGTGGTGCGCGTCATTACAGAACGCGTAGCCGCACACTTCAGCGTAAATGTGCGCGCCCCGAGCTTTGGCGCGCTGGTATTCCTCGAGCACGAGGATGGCGGCGCCTTCGCCCATCACGAAGCCGTCGCGCTCGCGATCGAACGGACGTGAGGCGCGCGACGGAGCGTCGTTGCGCGTCGACATCGCGCGGATGATCGAGAAGGCGCCGTAGCACAGTTGGTTGAGCGGGGCTTCGACGCCGCCGCAGATCATGACGTCGGCGTAGCCGTCGCGGATCTGACGGAAGCCTTCGCCCACCGCCATCGTGCCCGACGCGCAGCTCATCGCGTTCGTGCTGTTGGGTCCCATCGCGCCAAACTCGATCGCGATGTTGCAGCTCGCCGCGCCGGCAAAGACGTTCGTCGCCAACGTGACGGCCACGTTCTTGATCCCCTCTTTCAAAAAGACAGCGAACTGTTCTTCAGCGAATCCGACCCCACCGAGCGCGCTGCCCATCGTCGAACCGACGCGCTCGAGATCCTCGCCGGCGAGGTTGAGGCCGGAGTCTTCGATGGCCAGGCGACCGCAGGCCACGGTGAATTGTCCATAGCGATCGAGCCGACGAACGCGGCGTTCCTCGAGGAAGTCGCTCGGATGGAAGTCGATTTCGGCGGCGATCTGACTCTTGTAGATCGACGCGTCGAAGCGTGTCACCGGCCGGATCGCCGACCGGTGCGCCTGAAGGCCGTTCCAAAGAGCGTCACGCGTGATCCCGATCGGGGTCAACGCGCCAATTCCGGTAATCGCAACCCGCCGTCGTTCAGTCACTCGACACCTCACGATGAACCGCGTGCTGCGCCCTCAGCTCCTACGTTCGGCCACCCGTGCCAACCCGGCAAGGGTGCGTGACGCGATGCCATGAACAAAAACGGGCGCGATGACAAATTTCGCGGACATTTCACCAATCACGGGCCACCTCGGCCCGTTCCAGACGTGAACGATTCGGACCAAGGTACCATTGCGCGCGGGCTCGAACGTCCACTCGACTTCCATGCCCTTGGTGACGCCGGCCACGTGGGTGAAACGGATCGACGGGCGCGCGGCGTCCCGCGCTATTCCCATGCGCGATGTCCACCAGGTCGGCCAGTCGACCGGGCCGAAGGGGCGGTTCGCCGACATCTCGACGACGCGGACATCGTCGACGCCGCCGTCGAGAAAACGCACATATCGATAGTGTGAAAGATGCGCCGGCCATCGCTCGACGTCGGCGGCCAACTCGAAGATCGGCGCGACCGGCGACTGTACGAGGAGTTCGTCGACCGTGCGAACGAGCCGGTCAGTCGGCAGCGAGCCGAGCGGGACCGTCATGTCGCGCGCATCCAGCGCGCGGTGAGGCGGAAGCCGGGATGGCGAGACACCGTGGCCGCGGCGCCGGTCGCTACACGAATGATTCCCTGCAGCTCCGAAGCAGTGAAGCCGCGCATCACCGATACGACGCCATCGTGGCGCGTTACGGGATGGAAGCGAAGCGGGAAAGACACCAACCAAAAACCGGCGGCGGCGATCCAGCTTCTTCGAAGATCGGACACGATCACGGCGCGCCGCGCGACGCGATCGAGCTCACGCACGACATGCTCGGCGTCCCGCTCCTCGAAATGGTGCAGGAACTGTGAGCACATCACGACGTCCACCGACCGGTCGCGAAAGGGAAGCGCGCGGGCGTCGGCGCACACCATGTGCGAAGTCTGATCGCGCGCAGTATCGAGCAGCGACCACGAGAGGTCGACGCCGATGGTGAAGAGGCGCGTTCCTTTGGCCGCCGCCGCTGACATACCATGCTGCGGAATGTCGGCCAACCCCGTACCGACGTCGAGCAGAATGGCGTCGTCCCCCAGCGTCGGAAGAATGCGCCGCAGTTCCTGAAGCGCCGCCCGCAAACCACCGAGCCATCGGTTCGAGCGCGTGACATCGCCGATCGACCGCGTGCGGACGGCGGCGTCGACGCCGGGATCGTCCAGTATTTCGATCCCTCGACGGCGCGCGGGGGTGAGCACGTCAGCGCTCGAGCTGCGCGTAGCCGCCGCGATAATAAAGCAGCGGGCGCCCTTGACGCGGATGCGCGCGATCGACCTCTGCGATGAATACGGTATGATCGCCTGCCTCGTGGTGCGCGATCAATCGAACCTCGAGGTGCGCCAGCGCGTCGTCGAGCAGAACGGCGCCGCTTTCACCCCGTGAGTACGCGATGCCGTCGAAACGCTCGTTGTCCTGATCGGCGAAGCGGCGCGAGTACGCCTCCTGATTCGACGAGAGGATGCTCACGCCGCAGCGCGGATGGCCGAGAAGCATCTCGTGCATCGACGCCGTGTGATCGACGCAAAACAGGATCATCGGCGGCTCCAGACTGAGTGAGCAGAACGCGCTCACCGTCATGCCGTGGTCCGTGCCTCTGTCGTCACAGGCCGTGACGATCGTGACCCCGGAGGCGAACCGGCCGAGGACGCTGCGAAAGGTGTCTGCGTCGATCATGGAACGCTGCCGATGAACACGTTCCAAACATACCCGAGTCGAATGATCTCGCGCGGCGGCACGAAGTTACCGGTGACGCCAATCAGCAAATCGGCGAGGTCCTTTCGTGCGGCGAGCTGCCGCGCCGCCCGGTTGATCAGCCGCGGCGAAGCGACGACGGCTCCGATCACGCGCTCGACGATCCATTTGCCGCCGAACTCGCGACGGCGCGCGCGGTCATATTCTCGGAGAGCGCCGTCGGCCAGCTCGGGCGAGGACGCGGCGAGCATCTCGCTCACATGATCGGCGAGGAGCTCGCCGCCGCGAAGCGCGGAATAGATGCCCTCGCCGGTGAACGGGTCGAAGAAGTCGGCCGCGTCGCCGACGAGCGCGGCTCCCGGCGCCCAAGCCCGGCGCGCATACGACGCAAAGGGCCCCGTCGCCACGACGGGCGTGACACGTTCGGCGCTCGCAAAGCGAAGGGCGAGGCGGCGCTGGTCGAACAGCCATCGACGCAGGAACTCCGTTCGATCCGCCGCGATCTCGCGCGACCGGCGCACCGGGAAAACGGCGGCGACCGTGGTCAATCCTCCACCCACATCGGCAATGCCCACATAGCCGTCCGGGGCGACGTGCATCTCACCATGCTCGCCGACATCCGCGACGCCGCGATAGTGCGTGACGAGCGCGATCCGACGCGGCCAGCGGAGACGCCGGGCCAATCGCAACCGGCGAGCAACGACCGACCCGAGCCCATCCGCGCCGATCACGATGCGCGCTCGCAACTCTCGCGCGGCTCCATCGACCGTGGCCCGGACACCGCGGACGCGGCCGGAGGGGTCGCGCACCAGATCGGTCACCTTGGCGCCTTCGACGATGCGGCCCCCGGCCGCGCGGGCACGCTGCACGAGGATGGCGTCCAGGATCTCGCGGCGCACCGACAGACCGCGATCGCGAAAGCCGTGATAGCCGTGGTTGGCGACGAAATCCCCAGCGATCACGAAGCCGTTGGGCGCATAGACGCGAATTCCGGCGAGCGCCGCGGCGCCGCTGCGCTCGACGTCATTCAACGCGCCCATTCGAGCCAGGATGCGCGATGCCTGCGGACTCAGGTACTCCGCACAGGGCTTCGGGCGCGGAAATCGGGCGCGGTCGAGCACCAATACGTCGATGCCGCAGATCGCCAGGGCGTGGGCGACCGACGATCCCGCCGGACCGCCGCCGACGACGAGGACGTCCGCGTCAACCATTCACAACCGCTACCGCCCTATCACAAGGGACAGCAGCCCGCCGGCAATGCCTGCTAGAAAGTTCACTAAATCGTTGTCGATCCATGGTATTCCGCGTATCGGCTCCGTCCTTCGTCCACAGTCATGGACCTCGCGTTCGGTCTGGACGCCGCAACGGTCGCACCACAAACGGGATTGAACGGTCGCGCCGAGCAGAGAATCGACCAGAGCGCCGGCCAACCCGCCGACGAGAGCGGCAGCCGCGATGCGAATGCCCCACCCCACCAGTAGCACGACGAAGCCAACCGCGAGCGCGCCGAGCACGGCCCCTCCAGATCCAACCAGGGAAACCGCACCTGAAGTTCCCGCCGGAACAGGCCGCCAGTGAAGAATTGACCGCGGCGTTCCGCCGTACATGATGCCGATCTCGGTCGCCCAGGTGTCAGCAGCGGATGCCGCCAGGGCGCCGGCGCCGAGCGCGAGCCACCCCGGTTCGGGATACGGTGTGGCCAGCGACCCAAGGGCGGCGACGCCGAACACGAAGCCGTTCGCTGTCACCTGCCACGCGTCGCGCGCGCCTTCTTTGGCGACAATGGACCGCGTGAGTTTTTCTTTGCGAGCCGCGCCAAGGCGTGATACCGCGGCCGACGAAGTGAAGTAGACGACGAGCAACACCGCCCACGGCCAGCCCGCGGCGACGGCGAGGCCGCCAACCACCATGGCGGCAACGGCGCCGGACGGCGTGAGTGCTCGGGCACGCCACGCAATGAGCGCGACGATAGCGCCGGCGGGCAATGCCGCGATAAGCCGCCACTCGCTCACGATCCGCCTTGAAGCGACTGTCTCATACGGCTAGCTTCGCCTTTCCGCCTTCCCCGCCTACCGACGCCGCATGCTTGCCACAGTCGACGCTCTCCTTCCCCTCAGTCTTCTCGAGGCGGTCCGCAGCATCGACACTCCACAGGATCAAGCGGACGCGGAATTCGTCGACGAGCTTCGCAACAAGCGGCTCGGCCTCAGCGACACGATCTACCTTCAGATCAAGCGGCACAGCGAGGCGGCGCGAAAGGGTCACCGGGCGGGGCAGGACGAGGCAATCGGCCTCGCCAAGCTGATCGGACGTCGGCCGGATGCCGAGGCGGTTTTCCGGAGCGCCGGACGTTACATGGCGAGGCAATCGTACCGCACCATCTCGCCGGTGACGCGCAAGATGATGCGGCTGCTTCCCGCCGCGGTAGCGCGTCCGATCGCGTTCCGGCACGTCCGGAAGATCGCGTCGCGGTATCTGAGCGGCAACATGCGGCGAGTAGGCAGCTTTCTCGTCATGGAAGTGCCACGCTCGATCACGCTCGAGTCGGCGCCGGGCAGTGTCGGATGTACGTATTATGAGGCGTCGCTCCGCGAACTGCTCGCGTTGCTCATCGGGAGCATCGGCGCGGTGGAACACGTCCGCTGCACGCGGCGTGGTGAAGGGTCGTGCGAATGGCGCGCCGACTGGCGCGCCTTCGATCGCGCGGTCGGACTCGAATGAACTGCAATGCTCACTCCTGAAACGCTGCCCGCCGTCCAAAGGGCGCTCGCCGATGCCGGCGTCGACGGCTGGCTGCTCTATGATTTTCGAGGCACGAATCCGATCGCCGCGGGTCTGTTGCGACTCGAGGGGATGACTTCGCGGCGCGCGTTCGCATATGTCCCGACGCGTGGAACTCCCGTCGCCCTCACCCACGCGATCGAGCAAGGTCCGTGGCGGCACTGGCCGTCGGCGTGGGCACGCGAAGTCTATTCGTCCTGGCGAAGCCTCGAGGAGTTTCTCGCTCGGCACATCTCCGGGAAGAAAGTCGCGATGGAGTATTCGGCGGGCGACGCCGTGCCGTATCTCGATCGCGTTCCCGCCGGCGTGATCGACATGGTGCGGGCCACGGGCGCGACGGTCGCGTCGTCCGGGGAGCTGGTCACGCGTTTTTATGCGGTTTGGGATGCCGACCACATCGCGACGCACGCGCGCGCCGCCGAGGTGATCGCCGACATCGCACGCGAAGCGCTGGCACTCGCCGGCGAGCGGGCGCGCGGCGCCGAGCCGCTCGCCGAGCACGACGTCAAGGCGTGGATCCTCGACCGGTTTCGGCGGGCGGGGCTCACGACGGACCACGGTCCGAACGTATCCGCGGCGGAGAACGCCGCGAACCCGCACTACGAACCAACCTCCGACGCGCCACGAATCATCCGGCCGGGCGATATCGTTCTCATCGACCTGTGGGCTCGCGAAGGCGATACCGGCGTCTATGCGGATCAGACGTGGATGGCATCGATCGGCAAGCCGTCGGACGAGGCATCAGAGATCTGGAAAGCCGTGCGCGACGCGCGCGATGCGGCGATCGATCTTGTTGGCAGCCGGGCGAAGGCGAATTCGCCGGTGCGCGGCGCGGACGTCGACGATGCCGCGCGGCAGGTGATCGAATCGCGAGGGTACGGCCAGTATTTCACCCATCGCACCGGCCACTCGATCGACCCGCGCGATTTGCACGGGTCCGGGCCCCATCTGGACAATCTCGAGACGCGCGAGGAGCGACTGCTGGTTCCGGGGGTCGCGTTCTCGATCGAACCGGGGATCTACATTCCGGGGAAGATCGGGATGCGGAGCGAGGTGAATGTCTACATGACTCCGGGTGAGGCGGTGGTGACGCCGCGAGAGTATCAGACGGAGTTGCTCATCGTTTAGGGCGACGGGCGACGGGCGACGGCCGCCTAATCAGAACCGCTCGTCTCGCCGAATCGCTCGCCAGATACCGGGATCTTCCTGCCCCAGTCGCCACAGCGCGATCCGGCGTACGCCGAGGTCGGTGACCTGATCGACCAGGACACGCAAGAGTTCCGCGTCGGTCATCCACAGTTCCCAGACGTTGGGCTGGATGGCGTGGAGTGAAGCTGATGAGGGGTCGCGGGCCACATCGACGTTGGCTTCGGATGCCGCGCGGCGGGCGTTGGCGAAGCTGAGGGGCTCTCCGGGCTGCGTTCCGCGCCACAAATAACCGTACAGCGGCAACGCGGCGATCAGCCGATCGGCGCCGACGTCGGCGACACGTTGCGCCAAGGTCCTGCGAACCCAATCCGGTGTCGCGACCGGACCCGGAGCGGAGGTCGACCAGTGCTCGTCGTACAGCATGACGATGAGGGCGTCGGCGGTGGGGAGTAGGAGCCGTGTCGGATACGCCGCCGTGTCGGCGGCTGGAATCGCGACCGTCACCGTCGTCGAGCCCGCGCGCCGTGCGGCAGCGCCGATGGCGCGGATGGCAGACAAGAGTGCTGTCGTGTCGCCGCGCGCCTGATCTTCCAGGTCGAGTACGATCCCGTCGTATCTGTTCGATCGAATGATTTCGCCGACGCCGGACGCAATCCGGGTCAGCGCCGCAGGATCGGCGGCCGCGCGGCGGACAAGCTCAGGGTGAAAGCGGCGTCCGTGCCAGCTCGTGACGAGGGCAAATCGCCGATGCGGTGCACCCAGGCGGGTCGGGTCGTCCGGATAGAGCAGTGATGGTTCGCCGTTCACGCTATCGAGCTGGATCCAACCCGTGACCACGGCATCGAGTCGAGACGCGTTCGCGACGACGCTCGAATCGCTCCGCGGATCCCAAGGGGCGGTGAATCCCCAAACGCTCGTTGGCGCTCGAGCGACGCGGGAGGCATTTGCGGGCGTCGGAGAAGTGGTGGTAAGTGGCGCTGGAGCGCAGGCAACGACGCCGATAAGAAAAGCGAAACGCGCCAGCAACTGGCGCGTCCTTTGCCCCCAGGGTGTCGTCATCGTCGTCAACGATCGCCTCCGTCTTCATCAGTGACCGCTTCAGCTTCAACTACAGTCGTTGCCGCTCTGCTCGCCACCCTGCTTGCGGCCGCCTGCTCTGGCGATTCGCCGTCAGCGCGCGGCGCGACACCATCCGGCGGCACCGCGAAACGAACCGCGGTCCTCAAGACCGATGACTCGGCGGCCGGAAACGTCGACCTCGGCAGCTCAAAGTACCGTGTGAATCCGTCGTTGGGCGCGACCGGCTCCGTGCATGGGACGATCAAGCTCGAGGCGCCATCACGCGCCGACTCGAATACATCGGCGGCTCGTGTGTGCGGCTCAAAGCCGGCAACGACCGCGCGTGATAAAGCCGGCGCGCTCGTCTGGATTGCCGGCCTGCCGTCGGGCAAGCCACTACCCATCGAGAAGCGCGCTGAGCTGTCGAGCGAGGATTGCCTGGTCTTTCCGCCGGTCCAGGCGGCGGTCGTCGGCACAACCTTCAACGTCTTCAACGACGACAAAACGCTTCACAAGTTCGTGTTCACACGCGCCGGCACGCATGACACGTTGGCCGTGATGCCCTTCTTCAACGCGGGTCAGGTGGTTGCGAGTGAGAAGTTGGCAAAGGTTTCCGGCATCGTGGAAATCCGCTGCGCGCGGCATCCGTGGACGCACGGCTACATCGCCGTGTTCGATCACCCGTACTTCGACGTCACCGACGCCTCGGGGAAATTTTCGATCGATTCGGTTCCGCCAGGGACGTATACGGTGATGGTCTGGCAGGAAGGCATGGGCAAGCCTGAGCCGCATCGCGTCCAGATTGCCGCGGGAGGATCGGCGACGCTCGATCTCTCAGGCGGCGCTGGGCGATAGGCCGCCCAAGTCCCAGGCGCCAGCGCGATACAAACGCGCATAGAGTCCGTTCGCCGCGAGCAACGCTTCGTGGCTTCCTTGCTCGACGATCCGCCCGTGTTCCAGTACGACGACGCGGTCGGCACGTCGCACGGTGCTCAGGCGATGCGCGATGATCAGCGTCGAGCGGCCGCGAAGGAGATCCTCCATTGCGGCTTCGATCGCGCGCTCGCTCTCTGAATCGAGGCTCGACGTCGCTTCGTCGAGCACCACGACCGCGGGATCGGCGAGGAACACCCGGGCAATCGCGAGGCGCTGGCGCTGTCCACCGGAGAGCTTGACGCCGCGCTCGCCAACCTTCGTATCCAGACCGTTCCGGAGTCGTTGAATGAATTCCCAGGCATGAGCGGCCTTCGCGGCGGCCACGATGTCGTCGTCCGACGCCGCTGTTCCGTCGCGCTCCGGTCGAGCGAACGCGATGTTCTCGCGAATGGTGCCGCTGAACAGCGCCGGCTCCTGAGGGACGATGCCGATCGCCCCGCGCAGGTCGTCGAACGAGAGGTCGCGCACATCGACGCCGTC
>JAICJQ010000170.1 GCA_025928335.1 Gemmatimonadaceae bacterium | reverse complement strand
GGCGTCCAGGGTGTCGCGCGACGGCTGCACAATGTCTCAATGGATCTCCGCGGTGAGCTCGTCACGTTGAGCGAGTGGCAGATCGGGGACAGCGCCAAAGGAATCGCTCGGCGATGAAGCTTCTGCTCAATGACGCGTCGTTCGCCCGCCGGATCGCCATTGCGAACGGGTCGCTTCGACCGTTGGCCGAGTCTCTCGCCGCCGAGCTCGACCCTCTCTTCCATCGCGAGATCTATTTTCCGGCCGAGAAGGCGCTGCTGTCGCGTGCCGGCGGCCGGTGCGCCGATGACGGCGAGCTACTCGCCTTCGATCCTTTCTCGCCACATGAGCATCGATGTCCGCGTTGCGGGCGAGTGTACACGGGAGAGCTGCACGATCGCTTCTGGATCTACTGGTATCAGCTCTGGCTCGCCGAGCGCGCCGTCCATGCGGCGTTGCTCTCGTCGATTTTCGACGATCAACGGTTCGCCGGCCTCGCCCAGTCGATTCTCCATGGCTACGCCGAGCGCTATCTCTCTTATCTCAACGTCGACAACGTTCTTGGTCCGACGCGTCTCTTCTTCAGCACGTATCTCGAGTCGATCTGGCTCCTCCAGATATGCGTCGCCGCGGATCTCATCTCGGCACGAGAGCCGCGCCTCGTCGAGACCGTTCGCGATCGCATCGTCGAGCCGAGTCGCATGCTGATCGCCGAGTATGACGAAGGCGCATCGAATCGGCAGGTCTGGAACGATGCCGCGCTCCTCGCGGCCGCTCGCTTGCTCGGAGATGACGGCGGCGTCGACAGCGCCGTCCACGGATCGTCTGGACTCAGCTATCATCTTCGAAATGGTCTCCTCGTCGACGGCTCCTGGTATGAAGGCGAGAACTATCATCTGTTCGCGCATCGCGGACTCTGGTACGGCGTGGCGATGGCCGAGCGCGCGGGAGTTGCTCTCGACACGTCGGACATCGACCGATTTCAGCTCGGCTTCTCGACGCCATTTTTGACCGCGCTGCCCGATCTGACGCTTCCGTCGCGTCGAGATTCCCAATACGCGATCTCGCTTCGCCAGTGGCGGATCGCCGAGCACTGCGAGTTGGGGTTGGCGCGATGCGACGATCAGGCGCTGCACGCGGCGCTGTCGCGACTGTACGCCGCCGATATTCCACACCGAGATACTGGTCGCGCGACGTCGTCGGCCGACGTGGAGCGGAACTCGCCGCCGTCCGCCCTCACGCGCAGCGATCTCAGTTGGCGCGCACTGCTGTTCGCGCGCGCCGAGCTTCCCGAGTTGGCGGGGGCGGAGCCCGCATCGGCGCTACTCGAGGGGCAGGGTATCGCCGTTTCCCGGCGCGACTCGGCGCGTGTCTACATCGCGCTGGACTATGGGCACTCCGGCGGCGGTCATGGACACCCGGATCGTCTCAATCTTCTCCTCGTCGACGGCGAGACGCGCTGGCTCGACGATTTTGGAACTGGATCGTACACCGATCGCTCGCTGCATTGGTATCGAAGCACGCTGGCCCACAACGCCCCGCTCGTCGACGGTCGGTCCCAGAGGTCGACGGACGGCGTCCTGATCGCGTATGAGGAGCGAGGCGATTTTGGCTGGGTTCGCGCGTCGGCGGGCGTGGCGGGCGACGTGGATGTCACGCGCACCATCGTGTCGACTCCGTATTACCTGATCGATGTCCTCGACTGGCGCGCCCGGCGTCAAATCACCTTCGACCTTCCCCTGCACGTCGATTTGGAAATCGTGCGCGGTGCGAGCGAGCTGTTCGCCGAGAGGTTGCGTGGTGGCGATGGGACCGAAGACGGTTTCGGCTTTGTTCGGAATACTCTCGTCCAGCACGTCGGAGCCGGCGAACCAATCGCTGCGACGGCCAAGCAGGGTCAAGCTGTCTTGCGCGCATGGGCCGAGTGTTCGGCCGACTGCCAGTGGTGGAGGGCTATGGCACCGGGACCGCCGGGTCGTGGCGACCGCGCATTCCGCCTCCTTCGAGCAAAGGGAGCTGCCGGACGTCACCGGCTCGTCTGGGACTGGAGCGGCCGAGTTGGGGGTGTCGCGTTTGGCGATGCCATTCGGGTCAGGTTAGCTGATGGCTCAGTCCACGAGCACCGACCTGCGTCGGATGCGTGGCTGATCGAGCTTCCTCGCGCAACCGAGATCGAGCTTCGCGGGACTCGAAAAAAGCCCACCACGTCGCCGGAAACGGCGCGTTCGAGTCTCCGCAATGCGTCGCCGATTGTCGTATCGACGCGAAATGCGACACAGATCGAGCTCGGCCGGGAGCACTATCGCCGCTCGGAGGAGTCGTGGGAGGACGCCGGTGGTCCGTCGGCGGTCGTGCAGCTGCGACGAACGGCCGCGAAAACGGAAATCAGCATTCGTGTGCCGGGGAGCGATCGGACGTTCGCCACACCCGACGCCACCAATCCGTACGACAACGAAGCGCCGGAGATCAACGGGGATGGCGTGCAGCTCTATCTTCGTTCGGGTGAGTCTTTGAGCGGCTGGATCCTCGTTCCTGACAATGGCTCGTCGTCGGTGCGCGTTCGCCAGCTCGACGGCTGGCGCGCCACACGGGCGATCGAGGCGAACTGGTCGCCGACTGCCACCGGCTACGAAATGCACATCGCGATTCCAGGCCCCGCGCCGGAGGCATTGGACCTGATCGTCAACGAGAAACCCACAGGCCGTGAACGCCGCCGCGGACAACTCGTTCTCAGCGGAGCGGGCGGGGAGTTCGCCTATCTTCGTGGCGATCGTCATGACAAAGACCGCCTGATCCCTATGCGCACAGATGGCTAGCTCGCTCCTCGATGCCGTCGTCGTCGTCCTCTACGAGCCACAAAATCCGATCAACATCGGCGCCGCTGTGCGCGCGATGAAAAACATGGGCGTCGCTCGTCTCCGCCTTGTGAATCCCGTCGAGTACGACGCCATTCGGATCGAGGGAATCGCCCACGGCACGATGGACCTGATCGAACGCATCGAGCGGTTCGACGATTTCGATGCCGCAGTCGCCGACTGCGTGCACGTCGTCGGCTTCACGGCGCGTCGTCGGTCGGCCAAGCTGCGCGTGATCGATCCAAAAGCGGCTGCCGCGGAGCTTCTCGACGCCGCGCCGGAAGGGCCAGTTGCCGCGGTGTTCGGCCGCGAGGACAACGGCCTGCCCAATGAGATTCTCGATCGCGTCCAAGCCGCCGTGACGATTCCCACGACAAACCACGCGTCGCTCAACCTCGGCCAGGCGGTTCTCCTCGGGCTCTACGAGCTCCACCTCGCGGCGTCCGATGCGACGCGGACACTCGCGCCCCCGCGAAAGGACTCGCCGCCGCCAACGCAGGAGCAGTACGAGCAATTCTTCAAAGATGCCGAGGACGCGCTCGAGATCATTCAGTTCATGAAGACGCGCTACCCCGAGCACATCATGCGAACGTTGCGCTCGCTGACTTTTCGCGCGGCGCCGAACACGCGCGAGTTGTCGCTCATCCGCGCCATGGCGATCGAAGTTGTGAATTTCATCAACCGGACCCGCCGCAAGGGTTGACGATCAACCTCGGCGCCCGCCTTTTTCCGACATGGTCTTTCGCCGGTTTTTCGATCGCGGCTCGAAGGAAGAGAGCCCTCCAGCGCAGGATACCGTCTCCGACATGGAGACGACGGACGAGTCCGCGGTAGAAGAGGAATTGGAGAGCGGGGAACCCGAAGTCGACGCCGAGCAGGACGACGCCGATATCCTGACGCGCGCGCGCGCCGTTCTGCCGATGGGGACGTCCACCGGCAGCAAGCGCGTCGAAGCGCTCTACGGCTCGGCCGATTCCACCGGCCCGACGCATTTCTCGCAAGCCGTCGGCTGTCGAGTGGTGGACGTCGACGGCAACGAGTATGTCGACTGCACGATGGCGCTTGGCGCCGTCGCGCTGGGATACGCCGAACCAAACGTGTCGCGCGCGGTCGCCGATGCGATCGCGAATGGCAACGTCTGCGGCCTCGCTGACGCGCGTGAGGTCGATGTCGCCGAGCGTTTGTGCGGCATCATTCCGTGCGCCGATAAAGTGCAGTTCCTGAAGAGCGGGGCCGAGGCCATGGCGGCGGCGGTCCGTATCGCGCGCACGTACACGGCGCGGGACCTCGTCATCGGATCCGGATATTTCGGCTGGTTGGACTGGTGCTCGGATGAGGCGGCGGGCGTCCCGAAAAAAACCAAAGACGACTTCCGCCGCGTTGCCTTCGACGACGTTGCCGCGCTCGAGCGCGCGGTGAGCGAAGCCGGCGATCGTCTCGCCGCGATCGCGATCGAACCGGTCGTCGAGCGAATGCCGTCGACAGATTGGATTCAGCGTGCCCGCGAGCTCGCCACAAAGACGGGCGCTGCGCTCATCTTCGATGAGATGAAAACGGGCTTCCGGCTCAAGACAGGCGGATATCAGGCGTTCGCCGACGTCGTGCCGGATATCGCGGCGTTCGGCAAAGCGATGGCGAACGGTTTTCCACTCGCCGCGGTCGTCGGCGATCGCGATCTGATGGACGCCTCGCGCAAGACATGGATCTCGTCAACGCTCGGCGGCGAGAGTGTGGCGTTGGCCGCCGCCGGTGCCGTCCTCGCCTGGCATGATGCCGGCGACGTTTGTGGTTCCCTCTGGACGATCGGCGCCGAATTGCGGCGCGTGCTAACCGGCGCGATCGAAGCGAGCGGCGTGGACGGCATCGCGGTGGACGGCATCGACCCGATGTGGTTCCTCCGCTTCGACGATCCGGCGCGTGAGCAACGCTTCCTCGAGCTGGCGGCGTCGCATGGCGTGCTCTTCAAGCGCGGCGCGTACAACTTCGCCGCGCTCGCCCACGACGAAGACGCGATCCGTGAGATCGAGCGCGGCGCGAGTAGCGCGCTCGTCGACCTGCGCGACGAGGACGCCTCGCGTTGACCGCGCCCCGCGGCGCAGGCGAAGCACCGCTCGCCGGCTCCGCGCCGCTCATCGACGTCCACGCGCATTTCTACCACGCGGGCGCTGGTCGCGCCGACTGGGCGGATGTCAACGCGGCCCGCTTCCGCGCCGGCGACCGTATCGGGATCACCTCTCACGTGGCCTCGGTGCTCGGCAGCTACGGCTTTTCGTCGCCGACGTATTTCCCGTCGCCCGCCGACGTCGAGCGCGGCAACGACGCGATGCTCGAGATCGCGAGTCGCGACCGAAAACGCGTGCGCATGTTCACGACGGTCAATCCGAACTACACCGAACATGCGTTGCGCGAGATCGATCGGTGCACCGCGCAGGGTGCGATCGGTGTCAAGCTCCTCGCCAGCCGTCGCGCCGACGATCCATTGCTGGATCCGATCGCGGAGCTCGCGGGAAAACAGGGACTGCCGGTGCTCCATCACATCTGGCAGCACCGCACGCGCGAGTGGCCGTCGCAAGAGATCTCTGATGGCGCCGACCTCGCACGGCTCGCCCGCCGCAACCCCGCCACGAATTTCATTCTCGCGCACATCGGCGGTGGCGGCGACTACATGCACACCTTCCACGCGGCGGCCGGCGTCCCGAACATTTACCCGGATCTTTCGGGGAGTGGCGTCGATCGCGGCATGCTCGACGCGGCCATCGCCGCGCTCGGCGCGCGTCGCTTGCTCTGGGGTTGCGACCTGACGATGTGCACCGGCCTCGCCAAGTTGCGAGCGCTCGACACGATCGGCATTCAGAAGGCCGACATCGAGGACATTCGGTGGCGCAACGCTGCGCGCATCTTTCCATCGAACAGCTTCGAGCGTTGCGGAGCGGTGCAATGATCGACGTCAGCACATTCGTCGGTCCATATCCATTCCGCTACGTTCCGCACCCGACACCGGACGCATTGGTCCGCGTGCTCGATCGGGAGCAGTTGGAGGGCGCCTGGGTTGGACACCTTCCGTCGGCGTTCTACCGCGACCCGGCGCCGGGGAACGCCGAGTTGTTCGGCATGCTTCGGCCGTTCTCGGCTCGACTCAAAGCCGTCCCGACGATTCGTCCGGACTGGCCGGGCTGCGAAGCCGCGCTACGCGAAGCGAAGTCGGCGGGCGCTCCTGCCATTCGCGCGTACCCAGTGCACTGGGGCCTGGGCCCCCACGACCAGCGGATGCGCGAGCTCGCGATCGCCGCCGGCGAACTTGGAATGCCGCTCGTTCTGACGGTCCGGTTCGAGGACCTACGTCAACGTCATTCGCTCGACGTCGCCGGGGATCTCAGTGCCGCGGCGATCCGTTCGTTGGCGCGCGCCGGCGATTCCGTGCGGCTCGTCGTCACGTCTGCCGGTCGCGAGATGATCGAAGAGGTGCATTGGGGTCTGACCCCGGCGGAGCAACGGCGCGTTGTGTGGGATATCGCATGGATTTGGGGGCCGCCCGAGGATCACTTGGCCAAGCTGTTCCGAACGGTTGGCGGCGAGCGTTTTGTGTTCGGTTCGCAGTGGCCGCTCAGGCTCGTGCAAGCGCCGCTGGCGAACCTCGATCTGCTGCCCGACGATGTGCGTCGGGTTTCGCTGGGCAGGGTGTGAGGCGACAATGACTTTGGTCCCTTGCGTGTAATTTCCGGTCCCATCAGATTTCCCCGCCAGTCGGGCGCCTTGTGAATTAGTTCACAAAGCGCGCGCACCCCTCTCGACAATTCAGCCCGTCGCGATGACTCAGCGAAGAAAGTGGACCGCCATTCCGGGACTCATGGTCCTGGCCGCCGGCGCCGTAATGCTCTCCGCCTACAGCGGCGCCTCCTCTTCGCAACACCGTTCGCCAGTTCAGCCGATCAACTTTCCGCACCCGGTCCACGTGCAGAAGCTCGGCATGAATTGCTTGTACTGTCATTTCTCGGCGAACAAGTCCATGGATCCGGGCCTCCCGGCGATGAGCACCTGCATCGGGTGCCATAATCTCGTCGGACCTCAACGTCCGGCGTCGGACCTCGGTCCGGCGCGGACCAGCACCGAGATTCAAAAACTCTACAAGTTCGCCGACGTCGCGGCGATGGGCGCCGGAATGGGGCCGAAAGCGAAACCAATCCCCTGGATTCGCATTCACAAAGTGCCGGAGTACGTGCACTTCCCGCACATGCGCCACGTCAACGCCGGCGTCACCTGCCAAACCTGCCACGGCCAGATCCAGAAGATGGATCGCGTCTATCAGTTCGCGAGCCTCAATATGGGCTGGTGTGTGAGCTGCCACGTCAACGGCTATAGCGCGAAGGAAGGGCTCGAGGCGGCTGGGTACGCGGCGCAGCAGCAAGCGACGCCGGCCGCCGCCGGTTCCGTAGGCCCCGCCGACGCGCAGAGCGGTGAGCGCAAAAAGGCGCGCTACGATTGCGCCAACTGCCACTACTGACCATGAGCGAGAAGACTGGCGTCAAGCGCCGCGAATTCCTCAAAGTCGTCGGCGCCTCGAGCGCGGCCCTCGCCACGGCGGCGTGCGCTCCGGAGGAGACCGGGAAGCTCATTCCGTACCTCGTCTCTCCGGATCAAACCGTCCCCGGTGTCTCGACCTACTACGCGACGACGTGCCGCGAATGCGCCGCGGCGTGCGGACTCATCGCCGAGACGCGTGACGGCCGCGCGATCAAGCTCGAGGGAAATCCGGATCATCCGCTGAATCACGGCGCGCTCTGCGCCCGCGGACAGGCCGGGCTGCAAGCCCTGTACAACCCGGATCGCTTCCGCACGCCGATGGTGAAGGAAGGCAATGCCTGGAAGGCGATCACGCTTGACGACGCGATCACGCGTCTCGGCCAGGCCGTGACACAGGCGCGCGGCACGGCGGGCAACGCGATCTTCCTCAATCAGCACGAGAGCGGAAGCTTCCCGCGCTTCCTCGACAGCTGGCTTGCCGCGTTCGGCATGCCGGCGCATCTCAGCGTCGATGCCGAGGCCGACGCCGCGGTGATGGAAGCCAATCGGCGCACGTACGGCGTGTCGTGGCCGTCACTCAGCTTCAAGGCCGCGAAGCTGATCGTTTCGTTCGGCGCTGACTTCCTCGATGGGTGGGGCGCCAGCGTTCCGCAGCAGCTGGACTTCGCTGACGCGCGCGCCCAGCTCGACGCCGCGCCGCGTTTCGTCTACGTCGGTCCGCGCCGTTCACTCACCGGCTTGAACGCCGACGAGTGGATTGCCTGCAACCCGGGCAGCGAGCTGGCGATCGCCAACGCGCTCGCCGGGAAGGGAAGCATTCAGGACGCCGCGACGGCGAGCGGCGCTGATGCCGCGGCGTTGCAGCGTCTCGCGACGGACCTCGCGGCAGCGAAGCCGGCGCTCTGTCTCTCCGGTGTCAGCGGCGACAACGCGCTCGACGTCGCGCTCGCCGTTGCCGCGATCAATCAGGCGTCGGGCGCCGTCGGCACGACGATTCTTTCAGCGCAGCCGATCACGTCGTTCGACGGCATGGCGCACACCGACCAGGTGCTCGCCGCGGTCGAGCGGATGCGCGGGAAACAAGTCCCGATCGCCTTCGTGCGCGGCGTGAACCCGGCGCACTCTCTGCCGCGTGCCGCGAAGTTCGCCGAGGCGTTCGCCAACGTGCCGGTGCGCGTGAGCTTCTCGAGCTATCCTGACGAGACGACAGAGCTCTGCACGCTCATCATCCCGGACAACCACTCGCTCGAGTCGTGGGGCGACGCCGAGCCGGTGCGCGGGACGATCTCGCTACAACAGCCGGCGATGGACCAGGTCTTCGCCGGAACGATGGCGACGGCGGACGTCCTGCTCGCGGTGGCGAAGAAGGATACGACGATCGGGACCAAATTCCCGGCCGCCGACTATCGCACCTGGCTGTTCGAAACGTTGCCCGGCGGCGACAAGGCGATCGCCGCCGCCTTGCCGAAGGGCATCATGGCCGGCACGCTCGGCGCGCGCACGACGACGGTCGCTGCCGCGCCGGCCGCCGCCGCGCCGAAAGCACCGGCGATCGCCGGCACCCAGGGCGATTTCTTCCT
This sequence comes from Gemmatimonadaceae bacterium, assembly GCA_025928335.1. Lineage (GTDB taxonomy): Bacteria > Gemmatimonadota > Gemmatimonadetes > Gemmatimonadales > Gemmatimonadaceae > JAQBQB01. The sequence goes on along the minus strand of JAICJQ010000170.1, from coordinate 1,109 downwards.
CGTCACCTATCCGTCGCCGGTACTCGGCGAGGGACGCGGTGCGAACAAGCCGTGGCTGCAAGAGCTCCCCGATCCCGTCACCAAGATCGCGTGGAGCTCGTGGGTCGAGCTCCATCCGGAGACCGCCGAGCGACTCGGCATCGCTCGCGGCGACATCCTCGAGGTCAAGACGGCGCAAGGGTCGGTCCGCGCTCCAGCATTCCCATATTTAGGAATTCATAAGAACGCGATCGCGATCCCGCTTGGACAAGGGCACCGATCGACGGCGCAGATGCCGTCGTTCAACCCGAAGCATCAGGACGCGTCGAACGTCCAGTGGGGCTACGGGCGATACGCGCGGACGATTGGCGTTCAGGCGCTGGACCTGCTTCCCGTCGGCACCGACGGCGCCGGTGGTCTCGTGCTCACCAGCACGAAAGCGTCGATCTCGAACACGGGCGACCATCGCACCCTGCCGAGCACCGAGGGATCCGCGCGTCAGCACGGACGCGGCATCGCGCAAGCGGTGAATGCGGCGGATCTGAACAAGGAAGAACGCCCCGAGCGCGAGCTGCCCGGAGACGCGAGCCACGCGTTTCTGCCCGGAATGCGCTCACCGGTCGCCGCTGACGCGCAAGGCGAGCTCGGTTCGCCGACGGATGCCAATCAAGGCACGATGAAGGGGATGTACGACCCGGCGGATTCGCGCGGCATGACCAAGCGCCGCTGGGCGATGACGATCGACCTCGCGCGCTGCACCGGCTGCTCGGCGTGTGTCACGGCGTGTTACGCCGAGAACAACATCCCGACCGTCGGCGCCTATTGGCAGAACGCCACGTTCTGGGCCGACGAGCGCCCGGGCTTCAACATCGAGCGCGGCCGCGAGATGAACTGGCTGCGACTCGAGCGCTATTTCGAGGGCAATCTCGACGGCAAGTTCGGCGTCGACTTCGAGACGCGCTTTGTGCCGATGCTCTGCCAGCATTGCGGCAACGCGCCGTGCGAGCCGGTGTGCCCCGTGTACGCGACCTACCACGCGCCGGACGGACTCAACGTCCAGGTCTACAACCGCTGCGTCGGCACGCGCTACTGCTCGAACAACTGCCCGTACAAGGTTCGTTACTTCAACT
>JAICJQ010000184.1 GCA_025928335.1 Gemmatimonadaceae bacterium | reverse complement strand
GAGGAGTTCGGATCGCCGATTCCCGCGACATCGCTCGCGCCCGCGTCCGTCGCGAAGCCCGAAGCTGCTCCAACGCTGGTCGCGGCGAGCCCCGCGCTGATCGTCGTGGACGCGCTGGTTGCCAGCTCGCCGACCTCGGTGATCGAGTCCGCGCCGCCGCGACAGCCGACACCAGCCCGTCCGCAGACACCGGCAGTTCCGCGACCGCTAACCCCTCCGGCCGGGGTGTTCGCATCGTCGGCGCGTCCCGGCTCGGCCAAAAACGCGCCGAGTGCGCCAGCCGCCGCGCCCAGTGCTCCGCCGGCAAGTGCGCCGCCTCAGCGACCGGTGGTTTTTTCGCCGCGTGGCGCGGCGGGTCCGGCCGCGGCCCCTCCGACGGGCGGTGGCGCCAAGCCCGCGCCGCGTCCCGCGATGCCCCCGCGACCGTTCAGCGGCGCCGGCGCTCCGACGCCGGTTCGGAACGCGAGTGTGACGCCGGGTCGCGCTCCGATCAATCCGTTCCTCGCCAACGATCCGAACGCAAAGGCGCGTCGACTGGCGCGTGCGCTCATCTCTGATCTCGTGACGTATTTCCCGGACCGCCGCGACGAAGGGCTGCGCGCCGGAACACTGCGCGATCTGTTCGCCGAAGAGATCAAGAAGAGCTACGAGGAGTACGTCGAGCAGGTGGGGAGGGAATTCGCGGACAGCACGTCGCATTTCAAGGACGCGCTGAACGAAATCCTCGCCGGCGGACAATCGATGTTCTAAGGCGTGGTGTGCCGCTATCTTCCGGATGACCTGATCACGCTGACGAGCCGTCGGCCGCGAATGCGGGACGGCTCGTTGCATACGGGGGAGGAAGACGATGGCGGAAACCGAGCGCGCGCGTCAGCTCCGGCAATACGCCGAGCGACTCGCCGAGCTGCGGAGGTATCTTTGACCTCGACGCGAAGCGCGAAACGCTTCGGCAGCTCGAGGAGCGGATGGCCGCGCCCGGGTTCTGGAACGACCAGCAACAAGCGCAGGCGGTCGTCCAGCAGGTAAAGGCGGCGAAGGGCTGGGTCGATCCCTACGACTCGATCACGGGCCGCGTCGCCAGCGCGCGCGAGCTCGACGAGATGCTCGCCCTCGAGCCCGATCCCGACCTCGACGCGGAAGTCGATCGAGAAACGTCGACGCTCGACGCCGAGATCGAGCAGTTCCGTCTGCGGTCGCTGCTGTCCGGACCCGATGACTTCCGCGACGCACAGCTCGAGATCAGCGCGGGCGCCGGCGGCACGGAGGCGCAGGATTGGGCGGCGATGCTCATGCGGATGTACACGCGATGGGCGGAGCGCAAGGGCTACACGATCGACATCCTCGACCTGAGCGAGGGCGAAGAGGCGGGGATCAAGGGCGCCGTCCTGGAGATCAAGGGCTTGTATGCCTACGGTTTCTTGAAAGCCGAGATCGGCGTGCATCGCCTCGTACGCATCTCTCCGTTCGACGCGCAGGCGCGCCGGCATACGAGCTTCGCATCCGTATTCGTGTATCCGGTGGTCAACGAGGAGATCAACATCGAGATCCGCGACGAAGACATCAAAATGGACGTCTTCCGTGCGTCGGGTGCGGGCGGACAGCACGTCAACAAGACCAGCTCCGCGGTGCGTCTCACCCACATTCCTTCAGGGATCGTCGTCGCATCACAGCAGGAACGCTCCCAGCACAAGAACAAGGGAACGGCGATGAAGATGCTGAAGAACCGGCTCTATCAACTGGAGGCGGAGCGTCAGGCGAAGAAAAAGGCGGAGCTCGACGCGACGAAGTCCGACGTCAGCTTCGGGAACCAGATCCGCAGCTACGTGTTCCAGCCATACACCATGGTCAACGATCACCGTACCGAGCTCAAAATCCCCGACGTGCAGCGCATCATGGACGGCGACATCGACGAGTTCATCGAGGCCTATCTGTCGCAGACCGGCTCGTCGGGTGGGAGCGCCGCGGCGTGAGCGAAGATCTCAACTTCGTCCAACGCGCGCGACGGGAGAAGCTCGACGCGTTAGTCGCGCAGGGCGTCAGCCCGTTCGCGTATAGCTTCGATCGCACGCACACGACGGTCGACGCCCTGCGTCTTCATCCAGCGGATCAGCACGAGGAAGGTGACACGGTTCGCGTCGCCGGTCGGATCGTCGCCTGGCGCGCGCACGGGAAGACAACCTTCGCCCACCTAGCCGACGATTCTGGCCGCATCCAGCTCTACTTCCGCCGCGACCAGCTCGGCGACGCGACGTACGCGAAGCTCGACATGTTCGACATCGGCGACGTCATCGGCGTCGGCGGGCCGCTCTTCCGAACGCGCACCGGCGAAGTGACGGTGCGTGCCGTCGACGTCGAGCTCCTTGCCAAGTCGCTCCGGCCGCTGCCCTTCGGCAAGGAAGAAGTCGTCGATGGCGTCACGGTACGGCATTCCGGTTTCGCCGACGCCGAGCAACGCTACCGGCAGCGGTACGCCGATCTTGCCGTGCATCCGGAGGTCCGTTTACTCTTTCGCGCGCGCTCGACGATGATCCGCGCGCTGCGAGGCTCGCTCGACGAGCTCGGCTATCTCGAGGTCGAGACTCCGGTCTTGCAGCCTGTGTATGGCGGCGCCACGGCCCGTCCGTTCATGACGCACCACAACGCCCTGGACACGACGCTCTATCTCCGGATCGCCGACGAACTCTATCTCAAGCGCCTCGTCGTAGGCGGACTGGATCGCGTCTACGAGATCGGTCACGATTTTCGGAACGAGGGGATCGACCGCACGCACAATCCCGAGTTCACGATGCTGGAGTTTTACGAGGCGTACGCCGATTACTCTGTCATGATGACACGCGTCGAGAATCTCGTCGTCTGCGCCGCCGCGGCCGTCGGCGCGGTGTGGGCGCCGCCGGAGATCGAAGGCGCGGTGGAGCACGGTTCGGGCGGCGTGCCGCAACTGCGGCCGCCGTTCCCGCGGATCCAGTGGGTGCAATCGCTCAACGATGCGCTCGGTGCCGACGCAATGGGCTTGGGCGACGAGGCCCTCCGAAACGCCGCCCGACAAATCGGCGTACAGAAGGTCGAGACCCTCAGCCGGCCCAAGGTGCTCGACGAGATGTTCCAAGCTCTGGTGGAATCGAAGCTTCACGATCCGACGTTTGTCGTCGACTATCCGGTCGAGCTGTCGCCGCTCGCCAAGCCCAAGCGCGGCGATCCGACGCTCACCGAGCGATTCGAGCTGTTCGCGCGCGGAAAGGAGTTGGCGAACGCGTTCAGTGAGCTGAACGATCCGATCGACCAGCGGCGTCGTTTCGAGGCGCAGGCACGATTGCGCGCCGCCGGCGACGAGGAAGCGAGCGGCGTCGATGAGGACTATTTGCGCGCGATGGAATACGGCATGCCTCCTATGGGTGGGGTCGGCATCGGCATCGACCGGCTGTTCATGTATCTCACGAACACGCCGAACATCCGCGACGTTATCCTGTTCCCGATCCTGCGACCAGAATGAGCCGGCTCGAGCTATCCATCGCGTGGCGCTACCTGCGCAGCCGCCGGGGCTCGAAGCTCCTGTCGCTGATCAGCATGATCGCGATCCTCGGCGTCACGATCGCAGTGAGTGCGCTGATCGCGATCATCGGTGTCATGAACGGTCTGCAGACCGACATGCGCGAGAAGATTCTGATCGGCAGCCCGGATATCCGCGTCCTCACGTACGGCGAGGACATGATCATGACCGATTGGGAGCCGGTGCTGAAGAAGGTGGCGCGGCAGCCCGGCGTGGTCGCCGTCGCTCCCTTCGTGCACACGCAAGCGCTCGTCCAGTCGAACCATCACAAGTATCGCGAGACGTCGTTCGTGCTCGGGCTGCAACCCGACGGGCCGCACGTGGCACAGACCACGTCGATCAGGACCCACGCCAAAGCCGGTGACTTCACGTTCGCGACCCTCGACGGAAAACACCGCGGCGCGGTGCTTGGTTCGAAGCTCGCCGAACGACTGAACGTCACGCCCGGCATCGATTCGATCAATGTGATGACGGCCAACGTCAACAAGATCAATCCGATCACCGGGCAACCGGACGTCGTCATCGAGACATACGAAGTCACGGGAATCTTCGAGACCGGGCTGTACGAATACGACAACGGCTACGTCGTGCTGGCGCTCGACGCTGCCCAACATTTGGCGCAGCTCGGCCAAGGTGTGACGGGGCTCGAGGTAAAGACGCCGTCCCGGTGGGACGCGGCCGAAGTCGCAACGCGCCTCGCCGACAGTCTGGGGATGCCGTTTCGCGTGCTCGATTGGCACCAGCAGAACAACACCTTGTTCAACGCGCTCAAACTCGAGAAGCTCGGGATGGCGGTGATCCTGCTCCTCATCGTGCTCGTGGCCGCGTTCAACATCGTGAGCACACTGGTCATGGTCGTCACCGACAAGACCCGCGAGATCGGTATTCTTCGCGCGATGGGAATGCCGGCGCGATCGATCCGACGCGTATTCTTTGCGCAGGGTTTGGTGATCGGCATCGTCGGCACGGGGCTCGGACTCGTGCTCGGTCTCTCCGCGTCGATCCTCATCGGCCAGAAGCGACTTATCCCGCTCGATCCGGTCGTATATTTCATTGATCACTTGCCGGTCGCGACAGAGCCACTCGACGTGACGCTGATCGTGCTGGCCAGTCTCGTCGTAGCGGCTGTCGCAACGATTTATCCGGCGGTTCAGGCGGCGCGACTTTACCCGGTGGAGGCCATTCGTCACGAATGATCGTGCTGGAAGCGATTGATCTGGCGAAGGAGTATCGCGGCGGCGACGGTGGAACGATCACCATCCTCGACGGGGTGAATCTCGAGGTGCTGCGCGGCGAGATGGTCGCCGTCGTGGGCGCCAGCGGGGCGGGGAAGAGTACGCTCCTCCACCTCCTCGGCGCGCTCGACGTGCCGACGCGTGGCGCGGTGCGCATCGCCGGGGAGACGCTGGCTGGTCGAAGCGACGAGGATCTTTCCGCCCTCCGCAACCGTTCCGTCGGCTTCGTCTTCCAGTTCCATCATCTGCTCCGCGAGTTCACGGCGCTCGAGAACGTGATGATGCCGCTTCGCATCGCCGGGTGGGACACGAACAAGGCGCGGTCACGCGCGCGCGAGCTTCTGGAGCGCGTGGGGCTGGGCGGCCGCACGGAGCACAAGCCGGCGGCCCTGTCCGGCGGGGAGCAGCAGCGGACGGCGGTGGCGCGCGCTTTGGCGATCGACCCCGTCGTCCTCCTGGCCGACGAGCCGTCCGGCAATTTGGATCACGTGAACAGCGAACGGCTTCATGATCTTTTCGCCGAGTTGTCGCGGGACCTCGAGATCGCGATGGTGATTGCGACGCACAACCGATCGCTTGCCGCGCGGGCCGACCGCACGCTGCTGCTCGAAGACGCGCATTTGACGCCGGCGGATGTTCGCGAGGTTGTACCGTAGATGCTGTGTGACAGCTGCCACGAACGCGATGCGGTCGTGCACCTGACGACGATCGAGAACAACGCCGTGCACCAACTCCATTTGTGCGAGCGCTGCGCGGCGGAGCGCGGGGTGGAGACGACCGTCGCGACGCCGAAACATCCGCTCGGCGAGTTCTTGCACGACGTGCATCAGCAGGTTGCGACGTCGCGCGGCGGCTCCGAGGGGCTGCGCTGCTCCTTCTGTAACACCACGATGGCCGACTTCCGCGCCACTGGTCGCTGGGGATGCGCCCGCTGCTACACGAATTTCGAGGTCGGCATTCGCGAGCTGCTGCGGCGCGTGCAGGGGAGCCATCGGCACGCCGGGCGGGCGTACCAACCGCCGATGTCCGAGGAGCTCGAGCGCGCGTCGGTGCTTGGTGAGCTGAAAGACCGATTGCGCCGCGCCATCGAGAGCGAGCAGTTCGAGCTGGCGGCCGATCTTCGCGATCGCATTCGGGTGATGGAATGACGCTCGATCTCTCGCTGCTTCCCGACGGCGGTGTCGGTTGGCTCGACGCCTCGGGACGTCACTCCGACATCGTGCTGTCGACGCGCATTCGTCTGGCGCGCAATGTCGAGGGGTACGCCTTTACCGGCCGCGCGCGCGACGGCGAGCGACTGCGAGTGCTTGCGCAGGTTCGCGAGGCGGTTGGGTCGGTGGGGTCGCTGCGTGAATCGGTGATGTACCGTCTCGACGAGCTGCCGCCGACGTCACGCGCCCTGCTCCACGAGCGGCATTTGGTGAGCAAGGAACTCGCCGGACTGGACGAACAGCACCCGTTGCGCACCGGCGCTGCCGTCTTTCTAGCGGACGGTCTGGGCGTGATGGTGAACGAGGAAGACCACCTTCGGCTCCAGGCCCTCCGCTCAGGATTCGCGCTCCAGGAGGCGTTCGCGGCCATCGATAAGCTGGACCGCGATTTAGGCGCCCGACTCCCGTATTCGTTTCACGGTGAGTTCGGATTCCTCACTGCTTGTCCGACGAATGTGGGAACGGGACTCCGCGGCTCGGTCTTGATTCACCTGCCGGGGCTGGTCCTTACAAAAGAGATCGGAAAGGTCCTCGCGAGCCTTCAGCAGATGGGGCTTACCTATCGCGGGCTATACGGCGAGGGGAGCGAGGTTGTCGGCAACTTCTTTCAGATCTCGAACCAGACCACGCTCGGGCGGTCGGAAGAGGAATTGCTCGACCAACTGTTGCGCGTTGTCGGCCACGTCGTCGAACGAGAAGCGGAGGCGCGCCGTGTGCTCCTTCGTGATGCGGGTTATATTATCGAGGACAAGCTTTGGCGCGCATACGGCACATTGCGTTACGCTCGCAGCCTCACGTTCGACGAGGCGATGAATTACCTCAGCGGGGTACGACTGGCCGTTGGGCTGAAACTGATAACCAGCCTCAGTGTATATACCCTCAACAAGCTCCTGATCTTTTCGCAAGCCGCGCACCTGGCGTTCGCAGAAGGCCGGGCACTGACGGAAAGCGAAACCAACCTGGCGCGCGCACGGTATGTGCGTAAAGCGCTGGAAGGGGAAGCGGGCTCAGTCGGCTGATCGCGCAGATCACCCGGATGTGAGGGAATAATGAACGGCTATAACTTCACCGAGCGTGTGCGGAAAGTCCTCGCGATGGCGCGCGAGGAGGCCGCCCGTCTCCACCACGAGTACGTGGGGACAGAACACATTTTGCTCGGGTTGATCCGCGAGGGCGAGGGCGTCGCCGCGACGGTCCTCCAGAACCTCAGCGTCGAGCTGGACGACATCCAGCAAAAGATCGAAGAGACGGTGAAGAAGGGGAAAGCTGGTCAAACGACCGGCCCCGATTTGCCCTATACCTCCCGCGCCAAGAAGGTGCTCGAGCTCGCCATGAGCGAGGCGCGAGAGCTCAACCATAGCTACGTCGGCACTGAACACCTCCTACTTGGCCTTCTCCGCGAAGAAAAGGGGATTGCGGCGCAGGTTCTTACCGATGCGGGCGTCAATTTGGAAGCCGCCCGTACCGAGACACTGCGCATCCTCGGAACGGAGATGCCACAGGGTGGTGGTCAGCAGCCGGCGAGTAACCAGCCTGCCCAAGCGGCGCCGAAGGGGGACAAAAAGTCCAAAACTCCGGCGCTCGATCACTTCTGCCGCGATCTGACGCAGCTCGCGGCGGAGGGTCAGCTCGATCCTACGATCGGCCGCGGGAAGGAAATCCAGCGCGTCATGGAAGTGCTGACGCGCCGGAAAAAGAACAATCCAGTCCTCATCGGCGAGCCGGGCGTCGGCAAGACGGCCATCGTCGAAGGGCTCGCGCAGCTCATCGCCAACGGCGAGTGCCCGGAGTCGCTCCGCGACCACCGCGTGCTCTCGCTCGACATGGCAGCTGTCATCGCCGGTACGAAGTACCGTGGCCAGTTCGAGGAGCGGCTCAAGGCGGTGATGAACGAGATCGCGCAGAACAAGCAGATCATCCTGTTCATCGACGAGTTGCACACGCTCGTCGGTGCCGGTGCTGCCGAAGGGGCAATCGACGCCAGCAACATGCTGAAGCCCGCGCTCGCGCGTGGAGAGTTGCAGTGCGTCGGCGCGTCGACGCTCAACGAGTACCGCAAGTACATCGAGAAGGACGGCGCGCTCGAGCGCCGCTTCCAAACGGTGATCGTGGATCCGCCGTCGGTCGATGAGACGGTAGAGATTCTCAGAGGGCTGAGAAAGAAGTACGAGGATCATCACCGCGTGACGATCCCCGACACGACGCTCACGATCGCATCGAAGCTCTCCGAGCGATACATCACCGACCGGTTCCTGCCCGACAAGGCGATCGATGTGATCGACGAAGCGGGGGCGCGCGCACGACTGGCCGCCCAGGCTCCGCCGCCGGAAGTCGCCGCCCTCAAGGCCGATCTCGAGAAGGTGAACGGCGAAAAGGAAGCCGCCGTACGCGATCAGAACTTCGAACGGGCCGCGTCGCTCCGTGATAAGGAGCGCGAGATTCAGGGCAACATCAAGCAGAAGCAGGCCGAGTGGGAGGCCCGACGCCAGTCGCACCGCCCGGTGCTCGGCGAAGAAGAGATCGCGTTCATCGTCAGCCGGTGGACGGGCATTCCAGTCACGCGCCTTCAGGAAGCGGAGACAGCGCGTCTCCTGCGCATGGAAGACGAGTTGCACCAGACCGTGATTGGTCAGGACGAAGCGATCAAGGCGATCTCGAAGGCGATTCGTCGCAGCCGCGCGGGCCTCAAGGATCCGCGCCGGCCGATTGGCTCCTTCGTGTTCTCCGGTCCGACGGGTGTCGGCAAGACCGAGTTGGCGCGCTCGCTGGCCAAATTCCTGTTCGCGGACGATTCCGCGTTGATTCGCGTCGACATGAGCGAGTACATGGAGAAGTTCTCCGTGTCACGCTTGATCGGCGCGCCTCCGGGCTACGTCGGCTATGAGGATTCAGGCACGCTCACGAAAGCTGTGCGTCGCAAGCCGTACAGCGTGATCCTGCTCGACGAGATCGAGAAGGCGCACCCGGACGTGTTCAACATCCTGCTTCAGGTG
>JAICJQ010000198.1 GCA_025928335.1 Gemmatimonadaceae bacterium | reverse complement strand
CCATTGGGCCCACGTTCGCTACGACGGCGCGCAACTAAATGCTTCCCTCGCCGAGTCGCCGAGTCGCCGAGCCGCGGTTCGCGTTCGGGCTCTACCGCGCTCATATTTCGCGCATTCTCCAAGCTGCACGAATTTTCCGAGGTTCTGAATGGCCCGACTTACCGAGACCGATTGGATCTGGCGCGACGGCGAGTTCATTCGCTGGCGCGACGCCACGGTGCACGTGTTGTCCCACTCCATGCAGTTCGGCTCCTCGGTCTTCGAGGGAATCCGCTGCTACAGCACCCCGCGCGGGCCGGCGATTTTCCGCCTCGAGGATCATCTCCAGCGGATGCTCGACTCGTGCAAGATCTATCGGATGGACGTCAAGTACACGCTCGACGAGCTGGTCGCTGCGTGCTGCGAGCTGGTCGAACGGAACAGCCTCGATAGCTGCTACCTCCGGCCGATGGTCCTGCGCGGCTACGGCGCGAGCGGCATGGTCCCCTTCGACAGCCCTATCGAGGTCTACCTCCCGTGCTGGCCAGGGGGCGCTTACCTCGGCGAGGGTGCGCTGGAAAATGGCGTCGACGCTTGTGTCACCAGCTGGCAGCGTGTGGCGCCGAACACGATTCCCGCGATGGCGAAGGTTGCCGGCAACTACCTCGGCAGCCAGCTCGTGAAGATGGAAGCGCTGCGCAACGGCTTCGCCGAAGGCATCGCGCTCAACGTCGATGGGATGATCAGCGAAGGGTCGGGCCAGAACGTCTTCATCGTCAAGAATGGCACGGTGTGCACGCCGACGATCAACGGAACCCTCCTCCACGGGGTGACGCGGTTCAGCATTCTCCAACTCGCCCGCGACTTGGGCCTGCCGGTCGTCGAGGCGGAAATGCCGCGGGAGATGCTCTACACGGCCGACGAAGTGTTTCTCACCGGGACCGCCTCGGAAGTGACACCGGTTCGGAGCGTCGATAAGATCACGATAGGGAGTGGTCGTCGCGGCCCAATCACGACGCAGATCCAGCAGCGCTTCCTCGACCTCGTGAAAGGCGTCGACGACGATCCGTACGGCTGGCTGACCTACGTTCGCGCGGAGCGGATGAGCGGAACGCGTTGAGTTGGGCATAATTTGAGCATGACCTTGCCGGGATTCCCTCCTATTGGGACTTCGCATGGCGAATGAATCGGAGTTCGCTCCAGATCTCAGCAAGCTCGACAACCGATATCAGATCCTGGGCGAGCTCCGCCGCGCGGAGAATGGCCGGATTTTTCTGGCGCGCCACAGCGGCCTCAATCGCGATGTGACGGTCGACGTCGTGCGCGTCCCGAGCAGTGACGACGAGGCGCTGCGTTTTCTCGCTTCCGACGCCGAGTTGCTCGCGAGCCGCCGACATGCGCATGTCATTCCCGTCATCGAGGGCCGGTGGCTCGGCGGCGACGCGTTCGCGATGGTTCGTCCGCGTGTCCGAGGCTCTACGCTCACACAGCTGATCAGCGCACTGGGCACCGTGCCGACGCAGCGCATGAGCTCCATCCTCGAGCAGGTGCACAACGCGCTCGAGTGGGCGCGGGCGAATGACATCGTCAATCGTTCTGTGTCTCCGGACGACATCGTGCTTCAGCAGGGCAGTGGACGCGTGCTCGTCGCGTTCGGCCGCGACCCGGAGGCGACCGAGCTGCCAAATGCGTGCGACGACGTTCGCACCATCGGACAGCTTGCTTGGGCGATGCTCGCCGGCGGTCCGCCCGCCGCGGCGCCGACCAAACCACTGGCCGAGCGTCGACCCGATCTGCCGGCGAAGCTCATTCACGATACCGAGGCGCTCATCACGTGCGACCGTGACGGCGCCCCGCCCGACGTCGGGGCGTATATCGTCTCACTCGGTGGGGTCGCGCCCCGCGCGTCGGCGGACGTGCACGATGGTCCAGTCGCCGCTGCCGAGGACGATGTCACGGACCCAGTCGTCAGCGACGAGATCACCGAAGAGGCGCCTGTCGCCGCGAACGAAGTCGACCGCCTTGCAGTCGAACACGAAACGGAAACCGTGCTACCATCTGCCGGCGCTCTCGTCGCGGCGAGCGACGCGGTCGACGAAGACCGTCCACTGTCGGGCGAGATCAAGACGCTGCCGAAAGTGATCGAGACTCCTGATCGGCCGGCGGGTGCTGTCGGCGCCGAAAACGACGGAGAAGTGATCCTCGTCAGGCGCTCCGGTATGAGCTTCTCCGCGCGCGTCATCGCGACCGCCGCGATCGCCGCCGTGATCATCGCCGCGATCGTCCTGTTCGTGCGTCGCGGGGATAGTTCGACTCCGCGCACGGCGACGAACAGCCCCGACACGTCCGCGTTGGCGGGAGGAGACGTTGCGTTGCGCGGGCAGCATCGCGCCGATTCGTCGACCCCGGCGAATGGCGCGGGCGCGACACCGGCGCCGAATCAATCGCCCTCCGCGGCGTCCCAGAAGCCGACGACGACCAATCCGTCCGGCGTCACGACGCAGCCGTTGTCGCCACCAACGCAGCGGCGTTCCGAACCGCCAGTCTCGACGAATCGACCGACGATCGCTCCGGCCGGGAAGGGAGACACCTCTTCGCTGTCAGCCGATTCGGCGCGCCTGAGGACGGTGAACGAGATCTGTGCATCGGCCGAGCCCGGGGACCAACGCAGCTGTCTCACGCAGCTCATCAAGGACAACGACGTCGAGCTCAATTCGGTGTTTCGACGTCTCGTGACCGCGATGCGACGCAAGGCCAACATCGCCGACCAAGATCCGGAGCCGCAGTCGCTCGTCGATCTTCGAGAGGCGGAGAAAAAGTGGGTCGGCGATCGGGACGTCGCCTGCCGCGGTGTCGGCGCCGGTCCGAGATACGCGCGGACGCGCGCAGCATGCTACGCGGATCAGTCGTCGAAACGGACGCGCGAGCTTCGCCAAATGCTCGACGCCATCCCGCCTGCCTGACCACTCGGCGACTACGTGGACCTCAGGGCATCGAGCGGGTTGGTTTTCGTCGCGCGCCGGGCAGGGAAGTAGGTCGCCGCAATCGCGACGGCGGCCAGGACGACGGGGCCCGCGATGAAGGTGAATGGGTCGCGCGTCGACACCCCAAATAAGAGATTGCTCAACGCGCGCGTCGCGATGAATGCTCCCGACAGCCCGAGGATGACACCGGCCAGGGCGAGTCGCACGCCCTGGCGAAGGACCATGCGCTGCACGTCGGCGGGACGTGCGCCGAGGGCGAGGCGAATGCCGAATTCGCGCGTTCGTTGGCTCACGGCGTAGCTGATCACGCCGTACAATCCGAAGACGGCGAGACCGAGCGACAGCGCGGCGAGACCCGTGAGCACGACCATCGCCAGTCGCCGCGGCGCGAGCGAGCCGGCGATCCACTCGTCGAGCGTGCGCGTCGAGAACAGCGGGATGTTCGGGTCGATCGAGCGGATCACCCCGCGGACGCGCGACGTGACGGTTGCCGCCGGCAGCGTCGTGCGACTGACGACGTACATGTTCGAGTACCACGCGTGCTGAGTGTAGGGATAGTACACGGTCGCTTTCGGCGGTTCGCCGAGCTCACCCTGGCTCACCGTGCCGACCACGCCGATGATCGTGGCGTCCGGCCCCTGATTGATTCGCTTGCCGATCGGATCCTCGTTCGGGAAATACGTCTTCGCCAACGTTTCGTCGATGACGCAGACCCACGTTGCCTGGTTCGGCGTCGCGGCGTCGGTCTTGTCGAAAGTGCGCCCGCGCAGCAGTGGAATGCGCATCGCCTTGAAGTAATCGCCGCCGATGGTGTGCAGGTTGGCGTGCATCGCCGGCAAGTTCGGATCGGCGGCTCGCCCGATGATTCGGAACGGACTGCTGTCATTGTCGCCGGTGAACGGCAGCTCGCTCACGAATCCGATGGGCTCGAGATCTTTCATCGCCGCAAACTGGTCGAGCAGTTGGTCGTAGAAGGTCGTGAGCGACCCTGCCTGCTGATAGCGCGGGCCGGTGACGGTCATCTTCATCGTGATCACGTGGTCGGCGCTGAACCCGGGATTCTGCGACAGCAGTAGGCGCAGACTCCGGATCATCAGCCCGGATCCGACGAGCAGCACGAGGGTGAGTGCCACCTGGATGACGACGCTCGTGTGCAGAAGACGGCTGCGCCGTCCGCCGAGTGACGCACCACCGGCGCCGTCCTTCAGCGCTTCCTGGACGTCGACACGCCCGGCCCGCAGCGCGGGCAAGAGACCGAACAGCGTGCCGGCGACGAGCGTCGCGACGGCGGTGAAGAGAAGCGCCGATCCGCTCAGGCGTACGTCGCTCAACGCCGGCATCTGCGATGCGCCGGCCGCGGACATGAGTTGGAGGATCACCGCACCGACACCGAGTCCCAACAGTCCGCCGGCGACCGACAACACCAGATTTTCGACGAGGAGTTGTCGCACGATCGTGCCGCGCCCGGCGCCGAGCGCCGCGCGCACCGCGAGCTCCCGCGTCCGCGCCGTTCCGTGCACCAGCTGCAGACTCGCGATGTTGGCGCAGGCGATGAGTAACACGAAGCCGACCGCGCCGAGCAGAACCAGCAGCGCAGGCCGCAGCTGGCCCGCGATCATGGTGCCGAGCGGAACGACGCTCAGAAATTGCTTGTCCCCGTAGTGCAAATCGCGATGCCAGCGTTGCTGCTCGCTCAAGATGCCGGCGTCGAATTGTGCGCGGCTGAGTCCGGCCTTCATGCGGCCGATGAGTTTCCAGATCAGTTGGCCGCGATTCTGCGCGTACTGCGGTGTCATCGCGATCGGCGCGTAGAGCTGTGTCCCGCGTGGATAGTCGAAGCTTTCCGGAGCGACGCCGACGACCTCGTGACGAACCCCGCTGAGTGTGATCTGCTTGCCGATCAATGAACGGTCGGCCCCGAGCTCGCGCCACAGCGCGTAGCTGAGCACGACCACGCGCTCCTTCCCGGGTTCGGACTCGTCGGGCCGGTAGAAGCGCCCGAGCGCTGGGACGACATGGAAGACGTCGAAGAACTGACCCATCGTGCGGGCGACGGCGACTCGGCGCGGATCGCCTATTTCAGTGATCACGGCGCCCCGGCCGGCCCACGCGGTGGACGCCTCGAACAGATCGCGTCGCGCCATGAGGTCGATCGCCTCCCCCGGCCCGACGTCCTCGTTCATGAGATTCATCGTCGGCAGATTCGTGCGCACCACCATCAGCCTGTCGATGTCCGCCGTCGCGACCGGGTGAAGCAGCACGGCGTTGACGGCGCTGAAGATTGCCGTGTTGGCGCCGATGCCGAGTGCGAGAGTGAGCAGCGCGACCCCGGTAAACGCCGGTCGCTTGGCGAGCTGGCGAACGGCGTAGCGTAGATCGCGGCGCATCGAGTCGAGCCATTCCGTGCGTTGCATGGCGGTCTCTCGTTGATTGGCTAGGGCGCGCATGGCGATCGCGATGTGTTCGCGGTCGCCGAACCGTTCGGTAGCGATCCGGCGCGCCTCGTCGGGCGGAACGCCGCGGGCCACGTAGTGGCCGACGAGCTCCTCGAGATGGAACGCGATTTCGTCATCCACTTCCGCTCGCACATTTGTGCCCCAGAAGCGGAGGTATCGCCACCACTTCGGAGTCTCCGTCGGGTCTTCACGACGCGGGGGTGTCATGCGGGCGCGGATGCGGCGGTCATGATCTTGGCCATGGCGCCGGCGAACAGATTCCAGGTCCGCGACTCCTCGGTGAGTCGCCGCTTTCCAGCGGCGGTGAGTCGATAGTACTTCGCGCGGCGCTTATTCTCGGTCACCCGCCACTCACCCTTGACCCATCCCTTGTTCTCCATCTTGTAGAGGGCAGGGTAGAGGGTGCCCTCTTCGATCTGAAAGACGTCGTCGGTCACGCGCTGGATCCATCGTGCGATGCCGAAACCGTGCATCGGTTGCCAGCTCAGCGTCTGAAGGACGATGACGTCGAGGCTGCCTTGCAGGAGATCCACTGTAGGGCGGTCGGCGGCCACGTGATCCTCACCTTAGGATGCCTAGGGGACAGGCTACTTCCCTTGGACACCCTAAGCAAGCAAAAGGTTGGCGTCGCCGCCGACGGCTTGACGTTTGTCGGCGCTCGCCCTTGTTTTGGAGTAATGACCTCTCCTCGGGTTTACACGCTCGGTCGGTTCGCGACGCCGTGTTGTTGCGGCGACGCGTGTTGTTGCGCGCGTTGTTTCCGTTGCCCGACACGACCGGAGGCGAAGATTCGGTGTTGAGACCCGATTCGAACGTCAGCGAAAGCAGAGACTCCTCCGGCCGCTCTCCCGAGCGGCCGTTTCATTTTCGGAGAATACCATGAGAGTGGCCCGATGAGCCGCATCGATGCCGCGATTGGAACGACTCCCGTCGTCAAGCTCGGCCGCGTCGTAGAGCCGGGCATGGCCGAGGTCTGGGTAAAGCTGGAGGGAATGAACCCGGGCGGTTCGATCAAGGACCGCACGGCGCTCGGAATGATTCTCGACGCCGAGCGACGCGGGTTGATTCGACCCGGCGACACCATCGTCGAGCCGACGTCGGGCAATACCGGCATCGGCCTGGCGCAGGTTGCCTCGTCGCGCGGCTATCGCCTGATATTGTGCCTGCCGTCGTCGGCCAGCGAGGAGCGAAAACGGACCCTCGAAGCATATGGCGCGGCGCTGGTCCTCACCGATCCAGCCAGACGCATGCTCGCCGCGATCGAAGAAGCCGAGCGGATTCGCGATGAGACGGGTGCGTGGATGCCGCACCAGTTCGAGAACCCGGCCAACCCGCGCATTCACTACGAGACCACCGCACCCGAGCTCTGGTCGGCGATGGACGGACGCATCGACGCGTTCGTCTATGGCTCTGGCACCGGCGGCACGATCAGCGGCGTCGGGCGCTTCCTCAAGGAGCGGCGCCCCGAGATCCAAGTGATTGCCGTCGAGCCGGCGCGCTCGCCGGTGCTGTCGGGCGGCGAGCGCGGACAGCACCAGTTTCAGGGCATGGGGCCAGGCTTCGTACCGAAGAACTTCGATCGGAGCGTCGTCGATCGCGTGATCCCAGTTTGGGAAGAGGACGCCTTCCCGCTCGCTCGGCGCCTCGCCGCGGAGGAAGGATTGTTCGTGGGAATGTCGAGCGGCGCAATCGCCTTCGCCGCGCTCCGCATAGCCTGCGAACTGGGTCCAGGCAAACGTGTCGCTTGGATTTCGCCGGATTCCGGCGCGCGCTACTTGTCGACGGTGCTTTTCTCCGGCGACCTAACCCAGGGCGCGTGACCCTCCAACTTCTTCGCACTTGTCACGACGTCTCCCCACTTTCCGAGGTCTTCCGTGCAGTTGTCCGTGTCTAATTCTTTGACTTGGCAATTGGAAGTGCCCGGTCAGCAGCTACGACCCTCAGGCTACTTGAACTGCATTGGGGACGCGGAAAAAAGCGCGGATCTACGCTGAAAGGCGCGGAGACGACGTGACGTGGTGAACGGCAGGAATAGAAAAGGGGGATGCGTGAGCATCCCCCTTCAGTACTTCCGATGCGATCTTCCCAGCT
>JAICJQ010000151.1 GCA_025928335.1 Gemmatimonadaceae bacterium | reverse complement strand
GCCAGCTCGTCCACCGAGACGTCAAGCCGGAAAACATTCTCCTGCACGAAGGCATCCCGATGGTCACCGACTTCGGGATCGCGTTGACGCGCAGCTCGTCGGCGGACGATCGGCTGACCATCGTCGGACACACGCTCGGCACGCCGCACTACATGAGTCCTGAGCAGGCGTCCGGGGACGATGATCTCGATGCGCGGAGTGATGTCTACAGTCTCGCCTGTGTGCTGTTCGAGATGCTGACCGGTTCGCCGCCGTTCACTGGGCCCAACGCGCAGGCGGTCATTGCCAAGCGGTTCACGGACACCGCGCCGCTGATCCGTCGCTATCGATCGAACGTTCCGGAACGCATCGAGCTCGCGATTCGCAAAGCGCTGTCACGAAATCCCGCCGATCGCTACCAGACGTGCGCGGCCTTTGCCGATGCGCTCGCGCGCCACGCCGAGCGCGATTCGCCGCTGCCATCGGTCGCGGTGCTACCCTTTCTCAATCTCAGCTCGGACGCTGAAAACGAGTTCTTCGCCGACGGCATCACCGAAGACGTCATCGCCCAACTGACGAAGATTCGCTCCTTGAAGGTGATCTCGCGCGCATCGGTCATGCGATACAAGCGGCGCGAGCCATCGCTGCAGGAGATCGCGTCAACCCTCGGAGTGGGTACGCTGCTGGACGGCAGCGTTCGTCGTGCCGGCAACCAGGTGCGCATCGTTGCGCAGCTCGTGGATGTGGCGGAAGACCAGCCGCTCTGGTCGGAGACCTACGACCGCAAGTTGACGGACATCTTCGCGATCCAAACCGACGTCGCGCTCGAGATTGCCTCAGCGCTCGAGGCAGAGCTGTCGCCGGCGGAGCGACGACGAATTCACCGCGAGCCCACGGAAAGCGTTCAGGCCTACCAGGCGTACCTCCAGGGTCGGTTCTGGTACGGCCGATACACGAACGACGGCATCAAAAAGGGTCTCGAGTACTTCAATCAGGCGATCTCGGTCGATCCGGAGTACGCGTTGGCGTACGTCGGTATCGCGATGGCCTACGCCGAGATGGCGGTGGGGCAAGACTTGAAGGACATCCGCCCCGAGGAGGCGCACCGCCGCGCGCGTGAAGCCGTGGAGACGGCTCTGCGGCTCGACCCGGAGCTCGGTGAAGCGCATTCGATGCTCGGGCTGCTCAGCTTCACCCATGACTTCGATTGGGTGCGCGCTGAATCCGAATTCAAGTTGGCTCTCGAATTGAGTCCCGGGTCGGCGGACATCTACGACCACTACGGGTGGTTGTGCGGCTCGATGGAGCGTTGGGACGAGGCCCTCGCCCTCGTGAAGCGCGCCGAGGAGCTCGATCCGCTCATGCACCGGAGCGACGTCGCGTCGACGTTGCTGCGCGCCGGCCGCTACCAGGAGGCACTCGAGTCGGCAACGCACGCCGTTTCGTTCGATCCGCAGCACGGACGATCGAACTCGACGCTCGGTTGGGCGCTGATCAGACTCGGACGTTTCGACGAAGGTCTGGCGAGTCTCGAGCGCGCCGTTTCGGCGAACCCCGGTAGTTCGATGTACCTGGCACAGCTCGGCCAGGCATACGCCGAAACGGGGAACACGACGCGCGCGCGCGAAGTGTTGCGCGTGTTGGACGATCTCGCGAAGCAACGCTACGTCTCGCCCTATCACCTCGCGTATGTCTACACGGGGCTGGGCGACGCCGAGCGCGCGCTCGATATGCTCGAACGCGCCCACGGCGAGCGCGCCGGCTCGGTGTACGGCATCAAGGGATCGTTCCTCTTCGCGCCGCTCCGGTCGCATCCGCGCTTCCAGGTGCTGCTCGCGAAGATCAATCTCGCCTAGGCGAAATCGCGCTTCATCGTCGCGAAGAACGCGATGGCGTTGTTCAGAACACGGTCGCGCGCCGCTTCGTCAACATCGAGTGACGCATTCCCGCGCTGGTTGACGTGACCGAGCACGATTCCGTCGCCGCGTGGCATCATGCCCGCCGCCGTGTAGTTCACCTCGGCCTGCGGGACGAGCACGACGAGCTGGCCTTTCACCGGCACCAGCTCCTGGTCGCCGAATAGCGTTGCCGATCCGAGCCCCGTGCAGTTGACGACGGTCGGTTCCGGCAGCGCCGCGAGATCGCGGGGCGTGTCGAATTTGCGAACGACGATTCGTCCGCCGAAAGCGATGACGTCGCGCATCAGCGCTTCCAGATAGATCGACGGCTCGAAGCGGAGGACCGGGAGCACCGACGCGTAGGTCGTGGCGAACGGGTGCTCGCCCGGCCCGAGCATCGTCCGGCCCATGCCGACCGAATCGGGAATGAGCGGCGGTCCGGTGATCTCGCCGGCGCCAATCACGCGCCCACTGTTACTCGCGTTCGAATTGATCGGTGAGTATTCGTCGATCCAGGAAACGCCGTGGCCGCTGCCGACGAGGAGTTGGTGCTCGCGGTACGCGATGACGACGGCGCGCCGGAACTGGTCATCCCACTCCGGAGTGCGTCGATCGTTGGCGATCAGTCCCGAGACCGGCGTGAACGCAGCCCATGCCATGTTGGACGTTGTGTCGGGCGGCAGGGCCATCGCATAGATCGTGACGTCGAAGCCGTGGCGCTGCAGCTGCCGTGCCGTCGTCAGCCCGCTGATCCCGCAGCCGATCACGGCGGCTCGCCGCTCGGTCCCGGCGAGGGCGCATTCGGTGGCGAGAAACGCCGTGCCCCACGAGAGCGAGTACCCGGCGCCCCCGTGTCCATAGTTGTGAATGAGCAACTTCTCATCGAGCTTGTCGGCGCGGACGACGAATCCGGAGTCGCGATGCGGCCGCAGGCCGACGGTCGTCCGGATGATCCGGTCGCGGGAGACGTTCACGGGGGCGAGACTGACCCTGCGGCGCGGGGACGGATTCGTCCGGCCGAATACCGGTGCGCACCCGCCGACCGCGAAGCCGGCGGTGACGACCCCGCTCGCCCTCAAGAAATCGCGTCGCTTCACGGCGGAGATTGTAGCTGATGTGCACGGCGTCGGCCAGCGCGCTCTGTTGGTGGTCTCGATGCGGCCGCGTGGCGCTCCGTGCGTGGCTCCTTCCGTGCGTCGGCCTCCGCCCGCGGAGGCTCGCGGCCCGGACGCTCGGCTCCTCGAAACCGCGCGATGGCGCACGAATTAGAACTGTGTCGCCCAGCGCCGCGCGCCGGCTAAGAATGTCGGATGGGGCGCGACGACGTGGTTACCACACTCAAGAAGGAACTCGGCGCTCTACTCGCCGAGCGCGTTCGGGGCTGGAACGGAGACGACATTGCCTCGTTACTCGAGACGGACCGATCGCGCATCTCGGATCTTCGCCAGGGCCGCCTCGGGAGGTTCTCACTCGAGACGCTGATCCGTTTTCTCGTGCGCGCCGGCTACGATGTTGAGCTTCGGGCTGAGCGTCGCCGAATCAACACGCGGCGCGAGGGCTAGTAATCGCCGCCTCAGCAGGAGGGAGCGCAGAGGCGGGCGCCTCGGAGCGTGTGTCGTTGACGAACCACGAAGGCCGCGATGAGGCGCTAACACGATGAGCGGCTGGCGGGGCACACGCCCGACCCCGATTATCAGGCCGAACGCCTACCGGAAGAGCACATGGAACCAGCTACCGCGCGCCGCATCGGCAACATCGCGCTGTTCATCGCCATCCTCATTCTCGTGATCGCGATCGCCGGCCGATTTGGGCTGATGCCCCAAGTCGCGCACATTCGCGAACTGTCGCTCCTCGCGCTCGTGCTCGCGATCGTCGCGCGGGTGCTCCGGCGGCGCGGCGACGCAATTCGTCCCCGCGCCTAGAACCGGAGTTAGCGCGGCGCTGCCGCGCCTGCCAGCGGCGAGTCGGCGAACGTCGGCGTAGAGCGCAGGATCTCGCGCTCTTCGTCGGACATGTCCGCCGAGATCTCGCCGAAGAGCGGTGTGCTGAGATACCGCTCGCCCGTGTCCGGCAGCATCGCCAGAATCGTCGAACCCTTTTCAGCGTCCTTCGCCACCGCGAGTGCCGCGGTGAACGTGGCGCCCGCTGACGTGCCGACGAGAATCCCCTCTTTCCGCGCCAGCTCGCGGCTCGTCCGCATCGCGTCGGGACCGGCCACCGTGACGACGCGATCCACGTACTTCGCGGCGACCGCGTCGCCTGTCAGCTTGGGAATGAAATCCGGACTCCAGCCCTGGATCGGGTGTGGCTTCCAGGACGGATGCCGCGACGCCGGTGAGCCGTCGTCGTGGCTATCCTGCTGCGTGCCGCTCGAGACCATCGGCGCGTCGGCCGGCTCGCAAAGAACGATCTTCGTCTCAGGGCGCTCTTTGCGGAGCACACTGCCTACACCTTTGAGCGTTCCACCGGTGCCGAAGCCAGTCACCCAATAGTCGAGACGCTGGCCGGCGAAGTCGCGCAGGATCTCCTGCGCCGTCGTGTGTTGGTGAATCGCGGCGTTCGCTTCGTTCTCGAATTGCCGCGTCAGGAACCATCCGTGCGTTTTCGCGAGCTCGACGGCTTTGTCGACCATTCCAATTCCACCGGCAGGCGACGGCGTGATAACGACCTTCGCGCCGAGGAAGCGCATCAAGCGCCGACGTTCGACGCTGAACGATTCGGCCATCGTCACGACGAGCGGATAGCCCTTCGCGGCGCAAACCATCGCGAGGCCGATACCTGTGTTGCCGCTCGTCGCCTCGATCACCGTCTGTCCAGGCTTGAGCACGCCGCGTCGCTCTGCGTCCTCGATCACGCCGAGCGCGAGACGATCCTTCACCGAACCCAACGGATTGAACGCCTCGACCTTGACGTACATGTCGATGCCGTCTGGAGCGAGGCGATTGATCTTGACGATCGGCGTGTTGCCGATGGTCTGGAGAATATTCGCGAAACGAGTCATGAGGGCCGCCGGTCAGGGGTGCCCAAAAAAACTAGCAGGGGGGGAGCAAGCGCCTGCTTGGCAGGCGCTTGTTCGCGGCGTTCGCCTACGCTGCCGGGTGACCGGCGTTCATGCAGAACATCGACGTAATGAACTGCATGTTCTCGACGACGTTGTCGCCCGCCTGCGGCGGATGCGTGACGGTCGGGTTGAATTTGCCCGCGTTCGCCAGCGCCTCGAGCTCGTTCCCGAGCCCCGTCGCGATGCCGCACGCGGCGTCGAGGTTCTGATCTGCGTCGGCTCGATCGAGGAATCCGACGAGCGTGTTGAAGCGCTGGTCAATGCCATTGATCACGCCGCAAGACACCGAGGACGACGCGTTACCGAACGCTTCGTTCACCTCGCGAGCAACTTCGCGCACGGCGGGCAGCAGCCGAACCTGCGGCGCGGGCAACGTGATCGAGCAACTCGGACCTCCGCCACCCTTGGCAAACGAAGGGCTTCCGGGTACGCGTGGACTCGAAACGTTCGATGAATCGCAAGCGGCGACGACGAGAAGTACAGCGGCGATTGATCCGATGGCGAGCGGACGTGTCACGAGAGTCTCCAATTGTCGGTGAACAGATTTGGAATGTCCCGGTGCGGGGCGCAACCGGGCCGTTTGGGGGATGCTAAACACATGCCGCTGGCATCAGGCCGTGGTTGCGGTAGCTTCAGCCCGGTTGTCCTTCTTCGACCCACCGCTCCCATGCGATCCACGCTTTTCGCCGCACTTCTCGCCCTGCCCACTGTCGCGGTTGCGCAGCGCGCGCCTTCCGACATCGCAGTCGACACCGTTGTCTATTCGCGCCTTCGCTTCCGGTACATCGGGCCCGAGGGAAATCGCATCAGCACCGTGACCGGGATCGCCGGCGACCCCAGCGTCATCTATGCCGGTGCGGCGTCCGGCGGAATTTTCAAGAGTACCGACGGCGGCATTCACTGGTCGCCGATATTCGACGGGCAGCCCGTATCGTCGGTAGGAGCGCTCGCCGTCGCGCCATCGGACCGGAATGTCGTATGGGCAGGTACCGGCGAGCCGTTCATCCGCAGCCACATCTCACTCGGCTGGGGTGTCTTCAAGTCCACGGACGCGGGAAAGACGTGGGCGAAGATGGGCCTGGACAACACTGGACGTATCGCGCGCGTCGTGATCGATCCGCGTGATCCCGATCGTGTCTACGTGGCGGCGCTCGGGCATCTTTACGGGCCGCAGCCGGAGAAGGGCATTTATCGAACGAGCGACGGTGGCAAGACGTGGGAGAAGGTGCTCTTCGCCAACGACTCGAGCGGCGCGAACGAGCTCGTGATGGACCCGACCAATCCGCGCGTCCTCTACGCCTCGTTCTGGCAGATGGAGATTCACACCTGGGGCCGGACGAGCGGGGGCGCGGGCAGTGGGATTTGGAAGACTATGGATGGGGGTTCGTCGTGGAAACGGCTCACCGGCAACGGGCTGCCGAAGACGATGGGCAAGATCAACCTCACGGTCAGCAAGTCGAACCCGAACCGCGTGTACGCGCTCATCGAAGCGGGCGACGGGGTGCCGCAGGCCGATGGACAGCCTGGTGAATCCGGCCGGCTCTTTCGCTCCGACGACGCCGGCGCTTCCTGGAAAAAGGTGAGCAGCGACCTCGAGATGGCCGGCCGCACTCATTACTACAATCGGCTCGCCGTCGCACCGGATAACGAGAACGAAGTCTTCTTCGTCTCCGCCTCGTTCTCGAAGACGCTCGACGGCGGCGAGCACATCATCGACATCCCGTTCGCGCAACAACCGGGCGGGGACCATCACGAGGTCTGGATCGACCCGACGAACGGCGATCACATGCTCGTGTCGCACGACGGCGGCGTGTCGATGAGCTTGAACCGCGGCAAGTCCTGGAATCAGGTGCAGCTTCCCGTCGCGCAGATGTATCACGTGACCGTCGACAACAAGATTCCGTACAACGTCTACGGCAATCGCCAGGATGGTCCAAGCGCGATGGGTCCGAGCAACGCGCGAACCGGAGGAGACTCGATCTTCCCGGGAATCGTGCGCGGTATGTGGCGCACGGTCGGCGGCGGCGAGAGTGGTTGGGCCACCCCCGACACGGTCGACGGCAATCTCGTGTGGTCGAGCGCATCCGGCACGGGCGCCGTCGGCGGAATCGTGACGCGCTACAGCATTCGCGACAATATCTCGCACAGCGTCGAGGTCTGGCCGCAGTATGTTGCCGGCGCGCCGGCCGATAGCGCCAAGTATCGTTTCGTCTGGAACTCGCCGCTCGCGCTCAGCGCGCACGATCACAACACGATCTACGTCGGCAGCCAACACATCCACGTGAGCACCGATAGCGGCATGACGTGGCGCGTCATCTCGCCTGATCTCACGCGCAATGACAAATCGCGCCAGGGGGTCTCGGGTGGTCTCACGCCGGACAACATCGGCGTCGAGTACGCCGGAGTGATCTTCTCGATCGGCGAATCGCCGGTCGACGCGAAAATCCTCTGGGCGGGAAGCAACGACGGCCTCGTTCACGTCACGCGCGACGGCGGCGCGACGTGGTCGAACGTCACGGCAAACCTTCCCGGCCTGCCGAGCTGGGGCACGATCAGCTCGATCGCGCCATCGCGCTTCGACGCCGCCACGGCCTACCTCACCGTGGACGGTCACCAGGCGAACAACCGCGATCCATGGGTCTACAAGACGACCGACTTCGGCAAGTCGTGGAAGTTGATCACCACCGGCCTCGCCAAGACGCCGCTCTCCTATGCGCACATGGTAATTGAAGATCCAGTACGCCGCGGTCTCCTGTTCCTCGGTCTCGAGAATGGCCTCTTCGTCTCCTTCGACGACGGCGGTCATTGGCAGCCGCTGCAGACCAACATGCCACACGCGCCGGTGTACGGGCTCGTCGTGCAGCCGCATTTCAACGACCTCGTCGTCGCTACCTACGGCCGCGGTTTCTGGATCCTCGACGACATCACGCCGCTCCGCGACCTCGGCGGCGACGTCACGACGAAAGAGGTGGCGCTCTTCAAGCCACGGACGACCTATCGCTTCCGCGATGCGGAAGGCGTCTTCGCCGTGAGCTACGATCCGAACTCCGGCCTCAACCCAACGTACGGCGCGCCGATCAACTACTGGATCAAGAGCGGCGGCGACAGCACGGTGAAAGACTCCGCCGGCATTCACATCGTGACGCACGACAGCGCGACGATCACGATCAAGGATGCGAATGGCGCCGTCGTCCGAACCTTCAAGGCGCCGATGCGTCAGGGAATCAACCGCGTCTACTGGGACCTGCGCGGCGAGGCGAGTCCGGAAGGCACGCTGCGCACACCGCCACTCTACGCGGACTGGATGCAGATCGGACTCGAAGGGAAGAAGGCGCCGAGCTTCAACCGCCTCTCGGTGCTCATGCCGCCGGGCGCATACACCGTCACGCTGGCCGGACGCGGACAGACGCTGACGCAGCCGCTCGAGGTGCGTCGCGACCCGATGGGCGGCGGCACCGAGGAGGGCATTCGCGCCAACGTTGCCTTGATGCGCTCGATCCAGAGCGACATGACCGATGTGGTCACCATGATCAACTCCCTCGAGCTGACTCGGGGCCGCCTCGCGGCGCTCACCAAGGTCATCGGCGCCGATTCAGTCAAGAAGGAATCACGCAAAGGCGTGACAACAGCCATCGACTCGCTCGACCAGAAGCTCGAGCATCTCGAGGAGCGGCTGTTCCAGCGGCGGACCACCGGTCGCGGCCAGGACGACGTTCGCTGGTCGCCGAACCTCGCCGAGCAGCTGGAGTACCTCGCGGGGAGTGTCGGGAGCTCCGACTATCCGCCGACCGCGTCCCAGCGCGACGTCGCCCGTCTCCTCCACGACCGCGCGACGGCGCTCCGCGCTGAATTCAGCGCCGTGACGTCTCGCGAGATCGCGGCGATGAACGCGTTGTTACGGCAAGCGGGCCTGGATGGCGTCGGAGGGTAGCTCCGGCGCCGCTGGCCGGCACCGCGACATCGGTCGCCTCCGCCAAGCGATTATCTACCTTCGCGGGCTCGCTGGACGATCGCCCGGTATTCCGACCGGCGCCGCCGCGCTCGAGGCGAAGGCGCGCGAGCTGATGTCCGACGAAGCGTTCGCGTATGTCGCCGGCGGAGCCGGGAGCGAAGCGACGATGGCCGCGAATCGCGCCGCGTTCGATCGCCATCGATTGACGCCGCGCGTCCTCCGCAACGCCGAGTCGCGAGACCTCTCGGTAACGCTCTTCGGGCGGACGCTTCCCGCGCCGATCCTCGTGGCGCCGATCGGCGTGCTCGAGATGGCCCACCCCGACGGTGATCTCGCGGTTGCCCGCGCCGCCTCGTTGCTCGGTGTCCCGATGATTTTCTCGAGCCAGGCTTCGTTCCCGATGGAACGCTGTGCCGCAGCGATGCACGGATCGCCACATTGGTTTCAACTCTACTGGAGCAAATCGGACGCGCTCGTCGAGAGCTTGGTTCATCGCGCCGAGTCATGCGGGTGCGACGCAATCGTCCTGACCCTCGACACCACGATGCTCGGCTGGCGCCCGCGTGATCTCGATCTCGGCTCACTGCCATTTCTCGAGGGAAGGGGAATCGCGCAGTACACGAGCGACCCTGTCTTTCGAGCCTCGCTCAACGAGCCGCTGCCCGACGCGGCACACACTCCACGTACGGCGGTGACGCTCTCGAGCATCCTTGCCCTGATCGGCGGAGCCGGTCGCTATCCCGGCAACACCCTTTCCGTACTCCTCAGCGGCGAATCGCGTCGCGCGATTCAACGGTTCATCGCCACCTACTCGCGACCGTCGCTCGAGTGGAGCGATCTGCCAAGGCTTCGACAAATGACGAAGCTGCCAATCGTTCTCAAGGGGATCCTTCACGAAGACGACGCACGCCGCGCGATCGATGCCGGCATGGACGGCCTGATCGTCTCGAACCACGGCGGCCGCCAGATCGACAACTCCATCGCCGCCCTCGACGCACTACCGCCAATTGTTCGCGCCGTCGACGGCACGTGTCCGATTCTCTTCGACAGCGGCATTCGCACGGGCGCCGACGTCGCGGTCGCTCTCTCACTCGGCGCGACCGCGGTCTGCGTCGGACGGCCCTACGTGTACGGCCTCGCGATCGCGGGCGCATCGGGCGTGCACGACGTCCTCACGAACATCCTCGCCGAGCTCGATCTCACTCTCGGCCTGCTCGGCTGCGCGTCGATCGCGGAACTGCGGTCTCGCAGTTAGTTGGGTGGCTTCGGCGCGGCCGGCGGAGTCGGCGTGGTCGGCACGGGGTGCGCCATGCGGTCTTTGACGGCCGCGATGAACCGCTCGGCGTCCTCCTGCGAGAAAGTGCGAGAGACTTTTTCCCCGTCGACCTTGGTGTTGCTGAACATCTCGTGTTCGTCGCCGTTCTTCCACTCGAAGACGATCGTGTTGTCGTCGTAGCGAATGTCGCGGATCTCACTGACCGGATAGGACGCGTGCGTGCCGATCGCGCTCGCCACCGACGTCTTCACGATTTGCGCGATGCTGCCGCCGAAACCAGTCGTCTCGCCGGCCGTCTTCGCGTTCACGGCGTCCTTTACCTTCGCGATCGTCTTCGGTGACAGGCCGGCCAGGACGTTGTTGCCGGCGAGAATGAGATCGACCGAGCTGTCGCGATTATAGATCCGCATGTCCCCCGGGGCGAGCGCGCCCGGCGGCGGCACTTCGGTTTGGACGCGCATCGTCGTGTGCCTGCTACGCGCCGGCCTCTTGTGGAAGAAGTAGCCGCTGATGAACACGATCGCGACGATCACAAGCGCGAATCGAATCAGGCCGGCGACGACCCGGCGCGACGAGACAGTCATGTTATGATGGTAGCATGAATTCCAGCGCACATCAAACCGCTACCGGCCGGCTGGAAGCCGCCCTCGCCGCGATCGCGGAAAACCAGGCGCGCACCAATGCCTTCATCCTCGTGGACGAGTCTGGCGCCCGGGCCACGGCGCGGGCCGTGGACGACGAACGCCGGCGCGGCGTCGACCGTGGGCCGCTGCACGGGATGCCGATCTCGATCAAGGATCTCATCGACGTTGCCGGCCAGCCGACGACCGCTGCTTCTCGCGTGCGCGCCGGCCACGTCGCGGCGACCGACGCACCCGTCGTGAAGCGGCTGCGCGAAGCCGGCGCCGTCTTGATCGGAAAAACGAACATGCACGAGTTCGCGCTCGGCACGACGAGTGACGAGTCGGCGTTTGGGGCGGTGCACAATCCGCACGACATCTCACGGTCTGCCGGCGGGTCGAGCGGTGGGTCGGCCGCGGCCGTCGCCTGCGGCATGGGTGAAGCGTCGATCGGGTCGGATACGGGAGGCTCGATTCGTATTCCCGCCGCGGCGTGCGGCGTCGTGGGACTCAAGCCGTCGCTCGGGGAAGTACCGACGGAAGGCGCCGTGCCGCTCTCGTTCACCTTCGATCACCTTGGGCCGCTCACGCAGTCCGTCGACGACGCCGCGGCGATCTGGGCTGTGCTCACGGGCCGGCGTCCGGAGCCTGTTGCGGTGCGTGCCCCCGGCTCCGTGAAACTCGGCCTGCTCGGCGGCTACTTCGCCGAGCTTCTCGACAACGAAGTCCGCGGCGCCTTCGACGGCGCGATCGATCGCCTGCAGTGCTGCGGGATCGCGATCACCGGTCGAACGATCGCCGGCACGGAGCGCATCACGCCGACGTACGTCGCGATCTCCCTCGGCGAGGCGGCCCACTGGCACGCGTCGAACCTTCCGATGCATGCCTCCGACTATCAGCCGGGCGTTCGCGCTCGGCTCGCGATCGGCGAAAAGGTGCTCGCCGTCGATTACCTCGAAGCGCTCGAGGCGCGCGAACGGCTCCGTGACGCCGTCGATGCCGCTCTC
>JAICJQ010000238.1 GCA_025928335.1 Gemmatimonadaceae bacterium | reverse complement strand
GATCCTCTATTTCCTCCACCCCCATGTCGCCGGCATCTGTGGATTCCCGGCCTTCTACGACCGCACCTACGTGTCGGCCATTACGCAGTTGCTCGAGCGAAACGGCTTCGACGTCGCCGATTGCCGCGTCAGCTACTACCAATCGCGCTATTTCGATTTTTTCGTGCCGGCCTACCTGCTGAGCGCTGCCTACGAGTTGGCTGTTCGCGCCCTGCATGCCCGCGACTTGGCGGCGTATGTGCTCGTCGTAGCGCGGAGGCGTCCGATCTCGCGGTAGCTTGCGTTCCGCTGCTTCACCGGAATCACCACAGTTCCAGCCCGAACACCGCGACGACTCCGAGGGCCGACCCGAGGACCGCACCCAGGACCAGCATTACCTTCTTCTTCGGGAATTGCGGATCGTCGCGATTCGCCACGCGCGGCACGTCAACGAGGCGAATGCGGTCCTGGCGTAACAAATCTTTCAATTCCGCGGCCTTGAGCTCTTTGAGCAGCGCCACGTAGGTCGCTTCCTGGACAGTCCGCGCGCGGAGCAGTTGCCCGTATCGCGTGGCGGCGGCAGGCAGCGCGTCCAGCGTATCGCTCAACGCGGTCGCGGTGTGCACGGTGGATGCGAGCTGCTGGTCCAGGCTCTCGAGGTACTGTGGTCCGACCTGATACAACTCGCGTTCGACTTCTGTGATGCGATCGCTGATCTGCTTGTATTCGGCGTTCTCCTCCGTGCGCCGAACGCCCATCTCCGATCGTTTGTTTTCCAGATCGACCAGCGTCTGTAGCAGATCCTGAATCGCCCGGTTGGTGATCAACGAGGGGAACGTCGCCAATTGCCTGTACGCCGCGGGATCCTCACCGCCATTCGAGCGCTGTCCAATGATCTGCAGCATCCTGGACAGCGCGTTCCGCTCGGCCGCGATCGCGTCGACCTTGGTGCTGACCGCCGCGATCCGCTTCACCTCGTCCGTCGCCTGCTCCTTGGGATCGATCAACCGGCTCTGCTCCTGGAACAACCGCAGCGCCGATTCGGATGCGGTGAGTTTACGGAACGTCGAGTCGACCTGTGCGCGGAGTTCGACGACAGAGATCGTGTCCTGGGTGCGCTCGGTACTCTTGGTGTATTGCATGTAGTCATTGACCAGCACGCTCACGACCTGCGCCGCGAGTACGCGATCGGGATCGTCGTACGTCACTTCAACGAGCCGCGAACCGCCTTCCTGGCGCTCGATCGTCATGCGCTTGTCGAGCAGCTTGTACACCTTGTACCGCGGCAGAAACTTCACGACGATCTTCGACGGGCCGCTGCCGAGCAGGTCCAACGGCAGCATCACTGCGAATCCGCCGATCTGCACCGGCACGCCGGGGATCAACGTCGCGGGAATCTTGGGATTGGAATCGTGTCCACTCCAGCCGGTGCGATAATGGCCGTCGCCCTGACGAGACAAGGTCAGGGTGCCGTCGACATCCACGTTCGGATCGACCGTGCGGGCGTGCAGCACCGCGACGCGGCTGGACGCCGGTTTGACAACGCGCACGCCGAGCGCTAGCGAATCGATCATTTCGTCGGCGATACGGTTGCTTTTCAGGACGCCTATCTCTGTCTCCAGCTCGTCCTTTCCGAGACTCAGCAGGCCGCCGGCGGCGCTCCCGCCCGGCACGGACGACAGCTCGTCGCTCAACGCCGAAGCGGCGGCGCCGACGGGGCTCTGATTATCAATTCTGAGACGTGCTTCGCTTCGGTACCGTGGTGTGGCGACGAAGGCCCAAATTGCCACGGCAATGAACACGGCAGCCCAGGTGACGAGGAGAACGTACCGCCGCCGTGAGATCCGGCGGGCGAGATCTCTTCCGGTCAGGCTGCCGGAGTCAGTGGTCGCCTCGACTCCGGTCATCGACGACTCACCGCCGTGGAGAGCGTCAACGACAGCGTGTTGTTGATCAGGTCGATTCCTCCGAACCTGTTTGGCCCGAGAATATAGGACTGATACAGATAGTTGAAACGCCCCGTGTGGGCGAAATCGATCAGTGCGGACACGCCGCGCCAGGTAAAACTGCCTCTCAAACCGGCGATCAGAGAGACGTCCTGGCGCTTGTAAAACGGCACAATCGGTTCGAACAACACGCCGTTGTCCCACCGGATTCGGCTGAGGTAGGCGCCCAGGCGCCAGGAATGCGCAAACACGTCGCCGGCAAGCCACTGGCTCGACGACCCCGGACCGATCGCGGCACCGAGGGATTGCCCCGCCTGCGTGAACCCCTGCGGTACGTCCCGGCTCGTGTAGGTGGTTGCGACGGGTCGCAGCCGAAGCGACGGATCGGGTTCGAGATACGACGCTTCCCCCTGTAGCTGGAACGTCCTCCCACTCGACAATGCCCGGGCCCACTGAACCCCAAGCGTGTACCCTTCCGAATGCTCCGGGTACTCCAGCAAATCGCGAAGCGACACCGGCTCCTCGAATCGTGCCCATTCCACGTACGCTTCGAAGCCGGCGCTCGGAAAAACCCAGCGCCCGAATAGCGATGTGATCTGGTCTCGACCCGAGACGTTGGTGGTATCCGTGAACGGGTGGCCGACCGGTCGCAGGAAATCGAAAACGTGCGCTCCAACGAACGAATCCTGTCCCAGGTTTGCTATCACCAGCCTCGCCGCGCCGACCGTGAGATCGCTATCGCCGGGCGGATTCCACGCCAACGCAAGTCCATTGACGGCGCGCGTATCGTCGTGCGGATCCAGGTCGAAGAAGCCCGACTCGGACAACTGCCCGAGCACCCATTGCGCGTCAAACGTTCCGAAGCGGGTGCGCGCCGGCTGCCGGGTCTGCACGAACGCGTGGGCAAAGCCAGCCGCGTTGTTGCTCAGCGTGATCGCATTGCGGATTCCGGGACCCCACCAGAGGTTCTCGCTCCCCAAACCGAACGCCACGTTCCTCTCGTTAACTGTGAGACTCGTTTGTCCGGGATCGAGGTGGTGGATTGGCTGGTCGCCGAACCGCAATGGCAGGTCGATCGACTCCGGCAGCGGGTGAAACGGATTCGCCCACTCGCTCCGCTGCGGCACAAGGTTCTGGTTGTACTGAATGACCTGGAACGCCTCGTTCGCCTCGGTCACGAACGTTGGCGCGATGATCAGTTTGACCGAGCCGTCGCGAACGACCAGGCCGGCCGTGAGATCCTCATTCCACCCACGTCCCGCCCACATCGGACCGTCGTTCAGTGAATATGGAATTCCCGAGTTGTGAACGATGTGTGCTTCCGGGCCAAGTATTGCGATGCCGCGCTCATGGGAGGAATCGTCGGCGGCCATGAGTCGGGAAGCCGACCTGATCATGAACCCGGAGCTTGCGCGTTTGCCCAGAAGTTGATCGAGCCGCATTCGCTCCGCCGCCTCGCTCGTCAACGTGATCAGCGGAGCGACGCCGGGTTGTTGCGCCGTAGCGCGCGCAGCGCCTGGGGCCAGCGCAATCAACCCGACGAATGCGCAAATGAGGCACGTGCCGAACGGACGCGAGCGCAAGGATCTCGTGCCGGGTGCGCGAAGGCTGGCTGTCATGGACATGGGGATAGTAAGCTTAGCCATGGCGCCAAAGCAACGCGTAGCGGCACGCTGCACCCACTCAATACACCGTACGACTTTCCCGCTCCTCTGCGCGCTGTTGTTCTGCGCCGGCAGGCTCGCTGCCCAGAAACCCACTCGACTCGATCTGGGTGGAACTATTGAAGTCGGCGGCGAGGAAGAGCGGTATTTGCGAGCGCTCCAGATTGCCGGAATCGCTCCGCTCACCTCGTGGACCATCCAGCCTTTTGCGCCGAGCGAGGTTCGCGCGCTGCGCACGCTGAAGGCAAACCCGTGGGCCGAGCGATACGACAGCGCCGCGATCATCACGAGCGCCGGAGCGGGCCTGCTCCGCGCCAAGGCGCGGATCATCGGCAACTCGGGCTTTCCCTTTCAAGACGGCGGCGGCCCCACATGGGCCGGCCGCGGCTTTACTGGCGAGCTTCAGGCGGGCGCGTGGGCGCACTGGAAGGACCTCTCGCTCCAACTCGCCCCATTGATCTTCGAAAGCCAGAACGCCGCATTTCCGCTCGCCCCCAACGGGTTCTCCGGAAATCAGCGGTTTGCGGATGGGCGTTTCCCAAACAACATCGATGCGCCCCAACGTTTCGGCGACAAGGCATATGGCCGGTTCACGCCCGGAACGTCCTCCCTGGCGTTCGACTTTCATCATCTTCTCGTCGCCGCATCGACAGCCCCACAGCGATGGGGCCCCGCTCGCGAGTTTCCACTCGTGCTGGGACCCAATGCCGGCGGCTTTCCTGTGGTCTATGCCGGAACGAGTGAGCCGGTCAATCTCTGGCTATTCCGGCTGCACGCGCGTGTGATCTACGGTGAGCTTGGGCAGTCGGCATTCATAGACACCGTCGCCGGAACCAACAAGCGGCTCGCATCGGGACTGGTTATGAGCTTGATGCCACGCGGGGTACCCGGCCTCGAGATCGGTGCGTCGCGATTCATTCATCATCCGTGGACCGGCTTCCCAAACTCCGCCGAGTTGGCGAGACCCTTTTCGGGTATTATCAGCAACAACTTGCCGGGTAGCGACCTCAATCAACATTTCGAGAACCAGAACGCGTCCGTGTTCGCCCGATGGGCACTCCCCTCGGCTCGAGCAGAGTTCTATGGCGAGATGTATCGCGAAGACTATCCGGGCGGCTTTCACGTCGCGGCGTCGACTCTCGTCGAAAAGCCGGACGACTACTCCTCGTTCACCCTCGGCTTTCAACGCGCGACAACCGCTACGCCGCACCACGTTCGGGTGTATCGGGCGGAGTTGGTGAACGGCCAGACCTCGCATCAGGAGCGCGGCCAACGTGGGTTCACGAGCCCGCATCCAACGTACATTCATGCCGCTGAGCGGGAGGGACATACGCTCGATGGTTTGATCCTCGGCTCGCCGGAAGCCTACGGTGGCGAAGGGCTCCGCGTCGGTGTCGATGATTTCACCCCGTCGGGGAGGCGATCGATCGGCCTCGAACGCAGTCTTCGCCTGGATTGGTTGGCTGGCCAGCCAGTGGATACGGCCGTCCTTCTGCATCCCGACGTGATCTACGACGTACGGCTCGAGTGGCTCCGGTTCCGCGGGGCGAGCGACGTCGGCATCACCCTCATACCGGCCATCGACCTGAATCGCAATCTCGTCGCGAGCCACGACGTGTTCAATCTGTACGCCGCGTTTACCATCCGCGGCTGGTGAGGCACGCCCTGGTCTTTGGCGCGACGCGCTACGGATGCAGAATGGTGACGAGCAACGCCGCGGTCGATATGAGCGCCGATGCCACGAATGACCCGTTG
>JAICJQ010000116.1 GCA_025928335.1 Gemmatimonadaceae bacterium | reverse complement strand
GACTCGGCGACTCGGCGACTCGGCGACTCGGCGACTCGGCGACTCGGCGACTCGGCGACTCGGCGACTCGGCGACTCGGCGACTCGGCGACTCGGCGACTCGGCGGATGACTGCGAGCCGCCACTCCACCGCTAGTCGCCCATTCGCCCATTCGCCCATTCGCCCATTCGCCCATTCGCCCATTCGCCCATTCGCCCATTCGCCCATTCCCCCATTCGCCCATTCGCCCATTCGCCCATTCGCCCCATTCCCCCCGATTCGTGCGTATGGGGTTAAGATGCACGGAATGCCGCGCCCCCTGATCCCGCGACCTGCCGCCGCATGACGTGGCGGAGATGGTTGTTCACCGCGCTCTCGTTTGCCGCGGTGATCGGAGTGTCGGCGTATTTCATCGTCGGCTGGCGGCGTGAAGGAGGCGCGATTGCGCTGCCGCTGCAGGCGCACCTCTTCGCGCTAGCCGCCGTCGTCACGGAGATCCTGACCCGCAGCTGGAAGATCACGTGGAGCGCCAAGGCGGCCCACATTGATCTCGGTTTCATGACCGCGCTCCGGACCACGCTCGCTGGCGATTTCGGTGCGTCGATCACCCCGGCGCGATCGGGCGCTGAGCCGGCGCGGTTCCTGGTGCTGGCCGAATCGGGCGTGCCGACGTCGAGCGCGTTGGTCGTGTTGTACGCCGAGCTTTTTCTCGAGGCGCTGTCGCTGGCGACCGTCGTCATCATCGTCGCCATCGTCTTCCGCCACGCGGGATTTGTTCTCGGCGCGTTGGTCGGCGTCGTCGGCGCGTACGCCGGGTTCGTGCTCGGCATTGCGATCCTTGCAATTGTCCTCGCGCGCCGCCACGTGGGAGATGCCGCGCCCCGTTGGGCGAGACGCATTGGACTCGGCGGTCGCCGCTGGGACATGACTCAGCGATGGTTCGCGCAGGTCCGCACGACTGTCGACAGCGTCCGACACATCGATCTGCGCTGGGCTGCGGCGTCGTACACGATGTCCGTGATCCATGTGGCGATGCGTCTGTGTGTACTACCGGCGCTCGTGATCGGGGCAGGTGCGAGTGCGCCGCTGGCGCCCTTGGCGCTCTGGCCACTCGGATTCTTGTACGGCGCGGCGGTGGTACCCGCGCCGGGCGGCGGCGGCGCGGTAGAATTGGCGTTTCGTGCCGCGCTCGCGGGCGTCATCGGCAAGCGGTATTTCGCCGCGGCATTGTTATGGTGGCGCTTCTACACGTTCTATATCTACATCGTGCTCGGCGCGATCGTCGCTGGAAATACGGCATTGCGCGCCGTTCGCAAGGCACAGGACATCGAAGAGGAGTTCGAGGACGCTGACGATTCCGCGGTATCCAACCCGCAGATCGTCAGGTAGCTCTTGCGCAGTACGATCGTCAAGCGATCACGTCGCTTCGGCCAGGCAGATGCGCTTTCGACCTGTGGGCGACATTCTTCATGATGTCGTCTCCACGTATCGAGGCTACGATGACGCAGGATCGTCGTGATTTCCTGACCAGACTGGGCTTGGGCGCGGTTGCACTCGGCGGAAGCGCTATCGTCACGCCGCTCGGCGCCGAGGAGCTCGACCACATGAGCGAGGCACTCGCGGGGCAGGCAACATGGAACATGTCATGGACGGAAGAGCTCCAGAAGGTGCCGTACAAAGCCGTCTTCGATTCAACGCAACTCGCCGACGGCGCCGCTCTCGATCTCGCGGCCGACATCTGGGGTGGCTTTAAAGAAGTCTATGGCACCGATTCGAGCAGCCGTATGGTGATCGTCATGCGACAACTCGGTCAGGTGATGGGCTTCAACGATGCGATGTGGGAGAAGTATGGAATCGGCGAAGAGCGAAAGGTGAATGACCCGCTCACCAAACAGCCGGCCAAGAGAAACCCGTGGGCGAAGGTGATGGCCGGCGAGCCGGCATGGGCCATCGCGTCGAAGCTGGAGACGCTACACGCGCGCGGCGCCATCTTTCTCGTTTGCAATCGCGCATCGATGAACTTTGCGACCAGCACCGCCGAGCGTATGAAACTCGACGTCGAGACCGTGAAGAACGATATCCGGAACAATCTCGTGCCGGGCGCGATACTGATGCCGACCGGTGTGTTCGCACTCGTTCGCGCGCAGAATGCCGGGTGCGCCTATATGAAGGGATCATGACACGCATGCTCGCGGCGCTCGTCCTGACTTTTGCGCCGATCTCACTCGCGGCTCAAGCGCCCGCCGACTACGGCCCGGTGAGCGCGGATGTCGCGGAGATTCCGTATCCGCATCCGGTGTCGGTCTTCCCGTTCGTGTTGTACGGGAAGGACGTGAAGATGGCGTATATGGACGTGAAGCCGACTGGGACGCCGAACGGGCAGACCGTCGTGCTGCTCCATGGCTTCAATTTTTTCGGCGAGGCGTGGGCGGGAACGATCGATGTGCTGACTCGCGAAGGCTTTCGCGTCATCGTGCCTGACCAGATCGGCTTTGGCCGCTCCTCCAAGCCGTTGATTCCGTACACGTTCAACGACATGGCGCACAACACGCGGCGGCTCCTCCAGTCGCTGGGCGTGGATCGCGCCGCGATCGTCGGGCATTCCATGGGCGGGATGCTCGCGTCGCGCTTCGCGATGCTCTACCCGACCGTGACGACGCATCTTGTGCTCGTGAACCAGATCGGCCTCACCGACGCCCGCCCGGGACGCGCGCCGCACTATCTCGACGACGCGTATCGCGCGGACTCGAATGGCGCGCTCGCCAATCGGTCGTACGAGCAAGTGCGCGCGACGATCACCCGCTACTTCGTGACATGGAAGCCGGAGTATGAGAAGTACGTGCGCATCCACTGGGGTTGGACGCAGCATCCGGACTGGGCCTGGTTCTCCAAGGTCCGAGGCGCGTTGGCGCAGATGCTGACTGCCGAGACCGTCGTCTACGATTGGCAGCACATCAAGTCGAAGGCGCTCGTGATCGGGGGCGCGAAGGACACGCCACAGTACCCCGAGCAGGCGAGACACGTCGCCGAATCGATTCCCGGTGCTCAGCTCGAGCTGATCGACAACATTGGACATGTCCCGCAGTTCGAAGCCCCGGAGATATTCTACCCGAAGCTCGTGGCATTTCTCAAAACGCCGCGTTGATGCCAGTCGATTCCGATGCGGTCTTCACCGTCGCCGCGTCGCGCGTCATCGGCGCAAACGCGGAAGTCGTTTACCGGCTGATCGCAGATTATCAGGGCGGCCATCAGCGCATTCTGCCGGACAAATACTTCGGTAACCTTCGCGCGACGAAGGGCGGCTACGGCGACGGGACGGAGATCGCGTTCGAGATGTATCCGTTCGGGATGAGACGAGCGGTGCAACAGGCGCGCTCACGCGTCACTGAGCCCGAACCTGGGCGGGTACTCGTCGAGACAGACTTGGATCGGGGCTTCGTGACGACGTTTACCGTCGATCCGATTAGCCCGTCATCCGCGCGCGTGGAGTTCATCACCACGGTTCCGCGAAAGCCGGGCATCCTCGGCGCGATCGAGAAAACTGTCACAACGCGTTTTCTTTCCACCGTGTACGACGCCGAGCTGAAACAGCTCGACCGCGTCGCGAGCGAGGTCGCCACGACCTAGGACGCACGATGCGAATCATCTCTTTCGCTACGCAGGAATCCAATTGGAACACGCCGAGGCTCGGCATCATCCTTAACGTCGACGGCCGCGACAGTGGCTTCCGTCTCGATTGCGAGCAGCTCTTCGCGACAGCTGATCGTCCGACGAATACACTCGCCTGGTTCGACATGGACGGCCGCTGGCTCCAAGCCGCGCGAGAAACTGCGGCTCGGCTCGAGCGCGATCGTACGGCGTTCGACGAGGCGCGCGCCAACGGATGGCTCGTTCCCGCGGAAGACGCGTATTGGTTCGCGCCGGTGCCGCGACCGGGAAAGATCGTCTGCGTCGGTCTGAACTATCGTGATCACGCCGAGGAAAGCGGCCTCTCGGTTCCGAAGGTCCCGGTCATCTTCTCGAAGTTCTCGACCTGCGTCATCGCGCCGGGCGAGCCGGTTGTGATTCCGACGACGAGCGAGCGCGTGGATTATGAGGCCGAGCTGGCGATCGTCATCGGCCGGCGCGCCAAGCATGTTCTTGCCTCACGGGCCTACGAATACATCCTCGGCTACACCGCGTTCAACGACGTAACCGCGCGCGACTTTCAGTTCGGCGACGGTCAGTGGCAGCGCGGGAAATCCTGCGACACCTTCGCGCCGATGGGCCCGATGATCGTTACGACGGACGAGATTCCTGATCCGCACACGTTGCGCA
Source organism: Gemmatimonadaceae bacterium (assembly GCA_025928335.1). Taxonomy (GTDB): domain Bacteria; phylum Gemmatimonadota; class Gemmatimonadetes; order Gemmatimonadales; family Gemmatimonadaceae; genus JAQBQB01. Next base: position 10,424 of record JAICJQ010000116.1, on the reverse strand, counting down.
TCAGCCTCGCCCTCAACGGCACCGTGATGCAGGAGTCGAACACGGACCAGTTGATCTTCAGCGTGCCGCAGATGATCGAGTTCATCTCGGCGAGCATCACGCTCGAGCCGGGCGACGTCATCGCGACGGGCACCCCGGCCGGTGTCGGATTCGCGCGAAAGCCGCCCGTTTTCCTCAAACCGGGCGACGTGATGGACGTGAATATCGAGCGGATTGGCGGGCTGGGAAGCAGTGTCGCGGCGGCAGGGTCCATCGGCGCGTAGCGGCCGCTGCTCGTGACGAAGTTTCTGGACCGCATCGGCATTCCGCTTCCAATTCTCCAAGCGCCGATGGCGGGCGTCTCGACGCCGGCGCTCGCTGCCGCCGTGTCGAACGCGGGTGCCCTCGGCGCGATCGGCGTCGGCGCCACCGATGCCGCCGGTGCGCGCGCAATGATCGACCAAGTTCGGGCGTCGACGGCGCGTCCGTTCAACGTCAATCTGTTCGTCCACGCCGCTCCGCGACGAGACCGTGATCGTGAGGCCGCGTGGTTGGCGGCCCTCGCTCCCGTCTTCCGCGAGTATGGCGCTGAACCGCCGGCGGCACTTCGGACCATCTATCGCAGCTTCGCCGAGGACGACGAGATGCTCGCCATGCTCGTCGAGGCGGCGCCTGCAGTCATCAGCTTCCACTTCGGTGTTCCGGCGCCCGAACGCGTCACGGCACTGCGCGCGACCGGCGCGTTTCTGCTCGCGTCGGTCACGAACCTGGTCGACGCAAGAGCGGCGGAAGCAGCCGGTATGAACGCGGTGGTCGCGCAGGGCTACGAGGCGGGCGGTCACCGCGGCGTGTTCGACCCGGCCGCGACGGATGAGCGACTCGGCACGCTGGCCCTCACTCGGATGCTCGTGCGTCGCCTTTCAATTCCGGTGATCGCGGCCGGCGGCATCATGGACGGCGCCGGAATCGCCGCCGTTCTGCGGCTCGGAGCGGAGGCCGCGCAACTCGGTACCGCGTTCGTCGCGTGTCCCGAATCCAGCGCCGGGCCGGCTTACCGCGCCGCATTGCTCGCCGGCGATGCCGCGCGCACGGCGATGACTGCCGGCATCTCGGGACGACCGGCGCGTTGTCTGGTCAATCGCTTCACGACGTTGGCGGAATCGCTGAGCGCCCGAACGCCGCCGCTCACGCCGCCTGATTATCCAATTGCCTACGACGCCGGCAAGGCGCTCCATGCGGCCGCCGCGGCGCACGGAGAGCACGGCTACGGCGCGCAATGGGCCGGGCAAGGCGCACCGCTCGCCCGAGCGCTGCCCGCCTCCGAGTTGGTTGCGACGCTCGCACGTGAGTTGACCGACGCGTCGCCTTTGGGCGGGCACTAGTCCGCACGCAGCGCGTCCACCGGCGCGATTCCGAGCGCGCGGGACAGGGGATGGACGACGCGACGAGTGTCACGATCCCGAGAAGCAACGCCGCGCCGACGAAGGCTCGTGGATCGGACGCGTTGCTGTCGTACAGAAACGACGTGAGGAGTCGAGTGGTCGCGAATGCGATGACCAGGCCCAGCGCGATTCCGGCCACCACATGTCGTAGTCCATCTCCGATAATCATGCGCGCAATCGCCGTCGAATCCGCCCCGAGCGCGACGCGCACGCCGATCTCGCGCGTCCGCTGCGTCACCGAATATGCAACGATGGCATAGAGACCGACGGCAGTGAGCAGCAGTGCGATCGACGCGAAGACGCCGAATAAGGCGAGCGCGAACCGGGGGCGAGCCAAGATGCGCGAGTCGAGGACCGACTCGACTCCTCGAATCGAGACGAGCTTCGCCGGCACACCGGCGTTCCCCAGCGACCGCTCGATCTCCAAGCCCAGGGATTCCGAACCGCGGTTGGCCCTGAACGAAACGAGGTCCACGAACCCATTCGCGGCGCTCGTCGGGCGATACATCTGCATCGTGAACAGCTCGACGACTCCCCGCATGGTGACGTTGCCCGCAATTCCGACGATGGTCATCCATTTCGCCTTCGGTCCATTGCCGACGCGCAACCTTGCGCCAAGCGCGTTGCCCTTCGGCCAGAAGCGCTGGGCGAGCTTTTGGTTGATGACGAGGTCGTCCTCAGTCTCGAACGATCGGCCCCGGATAAGCGGAATACCCATGACGCGGAAATAGTCGCGCGAGACGAACGGCATTTCGCACATGTCGAGGTCGATTGTTTCACTTCCCCGGAATCCGTCGACGACGAATGGCCCGCCGCGAATGTCCGTCATCAGAATCGGGCCGCCGAACGCCGCGCCCGTTACGCCGGGCGCCGATTCCATGGCCTTTGTGACCGCTCGTTCGAGCGACGCGCGGTCCTGGTCTTCGGGCCGATTGGTCGGTTTGATCGTTGCGATGGCCAGGCCATGAGCGTTGAAGCCGACGTCGAACCGCGCCAACGCGACGAACGACTTCACGAGCAGTGCGGCAGCGACGAAGAATGCGAATGAGAGCGCGATCTGCGTGACGACGATACCGCTGCGCAATCGTCGCGCGGCGGTGCTCCCCACAACGCCTCTGATCCCGGTGCGAAGCGCCTCCACCGTGGCCTCGGCCGTCGAGAAGAACGCTGGTCCGACGCCGAAGAGCAGGCCCGTGACGATGGTCGTTACCGTTGTCCAGGCAAGCACGCCGCGGCTGATTCCTGCTCCGGCCAACTCCGGTCCGCCGACCATCGAGTTTGTGCCCGGCGCGATCGTGAGGATGGTGCCCAGTCCCTTCCACGCGATGACAAGCCCGAGCGTGCCGCCGAGGATTGCGAGCATGAGACTCTCGATCAGTAGCAACCGCGCTACGCGAAAGCGGCCGCCGCCCAAGGCGCGTCGGATCGCCAGCTCCCGCTGTCGCGTCCAGCCGCGCATGAACAGGAGATTGGCAATGTTCGCGCAGGCGATGAGCAGGAGTCCGCTCACGGCGGTGAACATGATCACGACGGCGCGCTTGAGTCGCCTATCGACGCGATCCACCGCACGCGCCACGCTCGCCGTAATGGACTTGGACCAGCGCGGGTCAGGCCGCTCGGCGATGATGGACTGGAGCTCGCGCTTGGCAGCGTCCGTCGTCGCGCCGGGGAGCAGGCGGGCGTAGCCGGCCGCGCCTTCCTCGTCACGAAGCTCGAGCGGCAGCCACACTTGCGGCGCGTCCTGGTCGCTCATCGGGACGGTAAAGTCGCGCGGCATCACGCCGACGATCGTTCTCTGTACGCCATTGATTTTGATCGCGCTGCCAGGGATCTCGCGTGCGCCGCCGAATCGCGAGCGCCACAGGCCGTAGCTGATCATCGCGACGGCCGGTGCGCCGACGGTTGTGTCTTCCCGCGTGAACCCGCGGCCGGCGATCGGCATAACGCGCAGCGTATGCAGCAGCGACGCGGTAATCCGCATGCCGGGCACAGCGTCATGATTGGCGGTGTCTCCAAGTGTCGCAGGGAAAGAGCGGGCTGCCGCGAAATCCTCCAGGGTACGAGAACGTTGTTGGAATCGAACGAGTATCGGCGCGGGAAGGTTGAAGGGCTCCTCGGGAGCGGATGCGGACTGCGTGCCCAATCGCACGATGCGATTGCCGTCTTCAAAAGGCAGCGGCGCGAGCAACAAATGGTGGACGACGCTGAAGATCGCCGTGTTGGCGCCGATCCCGATGGCGAGCGTGATCACCGCGACGGCGGTGAACACGGGCGTCCGCCGCAACGCGCGCCAGGCTTGTCGACAATCCTTGAATAGCGCGTCGACGCCTGCGGCGACCCACACCTCGTGTGCTTCCTCGCGCACCGCGGTCTCGTTCCCCATCACTCGACGAATGACCGGACCGTCACCGCCTCGCGATCCCGGTTCTGCGGCGACCATCGCGCGGTGAAAGTCGAGCTCCTCTCGGAGCTCGTCTTGCCGTCGTGCGAAGCGGAGCCAATACGCGAGTCGGCGCGCGAGGCGCATGATCGGGCGGGCGACGCTCATGCGAGGCGAAGCACGGCCTGGATGGCGCCGACCATGCGCTCGAACTCGTCCTGCTCGGCGACGAGCTGCTTGCGGCCGGCGGCCGTCAGGGTGTAAAAGCGCGCGCGCCGATTATTCTCGGACGCTCCCCACTCCGCGCGCACGTAGCCGTCGAGCAGCAGACGTTGGAGCGCCGGATAGAGTGAGCTCTCGCCGACCTGCAGCACATCCTTCGAGATCTCACGCAGCCGCTGGGCGATTGCGTAGCCGTGCAGTGTGTCCTGCCGGAGCACGCGCAGCACGAGCAAGTCGAGCGTGCCTGGGAGCAACTCGGATGAACGACGCGGTTGCGACACGGACGGTCTTCCCATCGATAGACGATGGGAGTATGGGATCTTCAGAAGCCGATGTCAAGTCCCATCGACAGACGATGGGAGCGGTTTCCGCCTCAGTCGCCGACTTCCGCCAGCGTGAGCGTCGTCTCCGGGAAGTACGCGTTCCGCACGTACTGCTCGACCATGCGCTGTGTGTTGAAGAACGAACCGTTGAGCGCGATCGCCGAGCGCATCACTTCGGCGTAGGCGAAGGGCAGCCCGTAATACAACGGCAGAATCACCCGCTCCAGCTTGAGATAAATCTCCATCGCGTCCTTCGACTGGTCACCTTCCGGATCGAGCCCGCCGATCGACCAGCCCGTGACGCCCTCGACGTGCCCTTCGATCCACCATCCGTCGAGAACGCTCAGGCTCGGCACGCCGTTCAGCGCCGCCTTCATCCCGCTCGTGCCGCTCGCCTCGAGCGGCTTCATCGGATTGTTGAGCCAGAGATCGACGCCGGCCACGATACGCGCCGCGACGTCCATCTCATAATTCTCGACGTAGACGACGCTCACCGACCCGGCCAGCGACGCCGACGCCGCGTGGATGCGCCGGATGAGATCCTTGCCACCCGAGTCGTTCGGGTGGGCCTTGCCGCCGAACACGATCTGGATCGGCCCGACGGATGACGCGATCTCGGCGAGCCGCGTCGGATCGGCGAACACCAGATCCGCGCGCTTGTACGGCGTCGCGCGCCGCGCGAAGCCGATCGTGAACGCTTTGGGATCGAGCATGACACCGGTTCGTTCGGCGATCATCGCGATCATCGTCTTCTTCGCTTCGGCGTGTGCCGCACGAATTTCGGCGAGCGGAATTCCCACCGCGTAGCGCAAATACAGATTGTCGGTGCGCCACTCGGGAATTCGACGATCGAACAACCGCTGGAACGCCGGCGACGTCCACGTCATTGCGTGCACGCCGTTCGTGATGGCGTCCACGGGGAAGTTCGGAAACATTCCCTGCGACACTTCGCGGTGCTTCATCGCGACGCCGTTCACGAAGCGCGCGAGACGCAGCGCGACATGCGTCATGTTCAACTCACCAGCATCGACGCAGCGCGCGGCCTCGAGCAGTGTGACGTGCTGCTCGCCGAGAACTTGTCGCACCATCTCGAGGGGAAAACGGTCGTGCCCCGCCGGCACAGGAGTGTGCGTCGTGAACACCGTTCGGCGGCGTACTTCTTCGATGTCGCTCTCGTCGAGCTCGAATGCCTGACGACCGTCGAGCTGCCACTCGAGCAGACAGAGCGTGAGCAGCGCCGAATGGCCTTCGTTCAGATGGTACAGTCCCTCGTGGACGTCGAGCGCGCGAAGCAGCGACGCCCCTCCCATGCCGAGCACGATCTCCTGACACAGCCGATAGCGGCTGTCGCCACCGTAGAGCGAGTCGGTGAGCCGACGATCGCGTTCGTCGTTTTCCGGCAGTTGCGTGTCGAGCAGGTAGACCGGAATCTCGTGACCGGTCACGCCGCGAACCGAGTACTTCCAGGCTCGCACGTGGACCGTCCGTCCTTCGATCTGGACGGATGCAGTCGCGTCGACGGGCTCCAGCACTTGCTCCGGATTCCACTGCACCGGTGACTCGGACTGGTTGCCGCCGGCGTCCAAGTGCTGGACGAAGTACCCGTTCCGGTGGAGGAGACTGATGCCGACGAGAGGCAGCGCGAGATCGGCCGCCGACCGCAGGGTGTCGCCCGCCAGAACCCCAAGCCCGCCGCTATAGGTGGGGATCGCCGAATCGAGAGCGATCTCCATCGAGAAGTAGGCGACGGTGGTTTTCGACGCGGAAACGTTCATCAAGTCCCTCGGATCACAAAAGCAGGATGTCCTGATTTTTTCGTGCCAATCGACCGCGCTGTAGGCTAGCTCATGAGCACGCCTACTGGGAGCGGACGCAACAGGTCGGCGACTGGCAACTCGGACTGCCTCGAAATCTCTCGCCCATCGATCACGCCGCGCCAGCAGCGATCGCGAAGTCGATCGGGGAGAGAGACAATGGTATCACCCCACCACGCATTCGCTTGTTCACCGCCCGTTTCGAGCTCCCGGACCAGACGGGGCGCGATAGTGACGACGGCGTGTTCCCCCTCGGTTCTCGCGAATGCGATCAGATGCTCCGACCGACGGCCACGCACGGCGAGCGGCTCGTAACGACCGTCGGTGAACAGTCGCGGACGGGTCCGTCGAGCCTCGAGTAGCCGATGGGTGATGAGCAGCTTGAGCCTATTGTCCGTCGGGTCAATCGCGCCGCCATCGCGAAGCACGGTTGCGGTTTCCTCGAGCCGGTTGAACGCCAGGTCGCGCGCCTCATAGTCGACCCGCCCGCGGTTGTCGGGATCGACGAGGGTAAAATTCCACAGCTCGTCACCCTGATAGAGGTCCGGCGTGCCCGGCGCCGTGAGGTGAATGACGATCCGCGCCAGCGCGTTCGCGACACCGGTCGCCGCAATTCGCGCGACGAGCCTCGCCACGTCGAACAGAAACGGAGCCTCCTCCGACGGCTCGAGCGTTACCGTCACGAACGACGCGAGCGCCTCCTCGAAGGAGGAATCCGGATCGGTCCACGACGTTCGAAGCTTCGCCTCACGCGTCGCCTTGAGCATGTAACGGACGAGACGGACGCGCGCCGCGTCGCGCCAGGCCCGATCCGGCAAGTCATCCACTCGCCGCCCTGGTCGTTGGGCCGGCCAGATCGCGACGAGCGTTTGATAAAACAGATACTCGGTATTCGGATCGGGAGCGACTCGCCCGCGGACAATGCGACGATGCTTCGCGTTCAACCGCCGCCATCGCCGAATGACGCGCTGCCAGTCGCGCGGCACCTCGCTCAGCGCGTCGAGACGAGCGCGGACATCGGCACTGCGTTTCGTGTCATGCGTATTCGTGCACACGAGACTCGTCGGCCAGCGGGACTGTCTCTCGACGTTCTCCGCGTGGAATCTTGGCACGGCACCGGCGAGCGGCTCGTCTGGCGCACCACCGACTTCATTGCGCGAGAGTAACGGCACGTAGCGGTACAGCGCAGTGTCCTCGACCCCTTTGGCCGCGGCGGGGCCGCTCAGCTGCTGGAGCCGTCGCACGAATTCGCCGCGCAGCGGCTCTTCTCCGCTCTCGCCGAGAACGATCGCCGCGATGTAGTCCACCACGTCGGCACGGGCGAGCCCGCGCGCTTCGCTCGCGCCTCGATCGACGACACGGCGGTCGGCGTCGCTGATTGTCCCGCGCCCGTCCACGTACGTGCGATAGACCGGCAGCGCGGCGACGAATGCTTCAATCGCCTCCGTCAGCTCGGCCAGCGTCCACGGCTTCCCGGCGCCGGTCGCGATGATGTGACCGAGCCTGGCGACGCGATCGAGATCGGGCCGCAAGCCCTTCTCGAGTACCGCGGCCTTGCCGCTGCGGGCGATGTCTCGAAATGTCGTCTTGCCAAGCCGACGCGTCGCCCGGTACGTCGCCTCGATGGATCGATATCCTGACGCATCGATGAACACGTCCTCCAGTCCATTCAAGAACTCATAACCCGTGGTTCCCTGAACGGGCCAATCACGGGGCAACGTCTCTCCGAACGAGAGGATCTTTTCCACGAAGATGGGAACGTCGGGCCCGACGGCCGCTCGAAGCTGGTCGAGATACATCCTGGGGTCGGCAAGTCCGTCGACGTGGTCCACACGAAGGCCGTCGATCACGCCGGCGGCGACGAGCTCCAGGGTCAACGCGTGTGTCTCGCGAAAGACGCGCTCGTCCTCGACGCGCACGCCGACCAGATCGTTCACGTCGAAGAAGCGCCGGTAGTTGACCTCGCGCAGCTCGCGCCGCCACGACACGAGCCGATAATGTTGAAGCTCGAGCAATGCGCGGAGACGAGCAGCGCCCGCGCTGCCGGAATACAGCGTGACGAGCTCCCCCGTTTCCTCGGGATCGATCGTCGTCAGCTGAAGGTCCGTGGGCAGCGAGGCGGCGTCGATTGGGAAAATTTGCGCGCCATGCGCGAGCCACAGCTTGCCGTCATCGGCGAGGCGAACCGCCAGCGATCCGCGCTCGAGTTCGCGATCCAGCGTTTCCTCGAGAACGGGAAGCACCACGTGCCTCCGTGCACCCCCCACCGATTGCCAATCGACGTCGAACCACGTCGCGAACGGCGATCGCTCGCCGTGGCGGAGGACATCCGTCCAGTATGGATTCTCTGACCCGACCGCCATGTGGTTTGGGACGATGTCCACGATCAGGCCCATGTCACGCTCGTGCAGCGCGAGCGCCAACGCCTCGAGATCCCCTCGGCTTCCCAACTCGGGATTGATGCGCTTGGGATCGACGACGTCATAGCCATGCATACTTCCGGCACGCGCCGCGAGGATCGGCGAGAGATAGAGGTGCGACACGCCGAGCCGCGAGAAATACGTCACGCGGTCGTGCGCATCTCGCAGCGTGAAGCCCCGGTTCAGCTGCAAGCGGTACGTCGCCGTGAGCGGTGCGCGGCGGCGCGACACGGCGCCCGTGGCCATCAGTCGCCCGTCGTGGCTGTACCGGGAGCGCGTTGTCGTCCGTAGCAGCGCAGCGACGCGCGCGCGTCGTCGCTCATCATGATGACTTCGAGCGGCTGTCGCATCTTGCGCACCCAGCTCGGATGCGTTTCCGGGCCGACGCCCGGGACGTTCACTGCGTCGAGCTCACCGGCGAGATCGTCGAGGGAGAATCCGACGAGTTGCGCCGGAGAACGGCAGAGCAATTCGTGAACGGCGCCGCGGAGATCGGCCGGCGAGGCCGGTGCGATGGGGAACGGCAGCACGTCGTCGTCGGCCAGCCGCTGGAGCAGCGCGATCCGATCGTGCTCGCGTTCTTCACGCGCGTGATCCTCGTCGTCGCTCGGCAGAAGCCCGACCGACACGCGCGTGTCGATGTCGCGGCCGTCCCAATACCCGGCCAAGGGTGACATGTCGTGCGTATTTGCCGTCGCGAATGACAGCGACGGATACATGCGCGGACTCTTGAACTGCCGGTCGCGCTCACGCTCGAAGATGAGCACCTTCGACGACAGCACGCCCCAGCGCTGGAGGGCTGGGCCGACTTCGTCCGGCACCGTGCCGAGATCCTCGCCGACGACGAGAGCCTGATGTCGCACGCTCTCCAGCGCCAGAATGCCAAGGAGATCTTCCGAGGGATAGCGAACGTACGCCCCGTCGGCGGCTGTCCCCCCGTCGGGAATCCAGAACATTCGGAAAAACCCGAGCACGTGATCGATCCGAAGCGCACCGGCGTGCCGGAATGCGCCGCGCAGCGTGTCGACGAAATACCGGTATCCGCTCTGGCGGAGCGCGCGGGGATCGATTGGCGGAAGTCCCCAATTCTGCCCGGTCGCGGCGTACGGATCCGGCGGAGCGCCGATCGACGCGCCGCGCGCGAAGAGATCAGCGAAGCTCCAGGTATCGGCACCGCCCGGTGAAACACCGATCGCCAGATCCTGGTACAGCCCGATGCGCATACCGGCATCGCGACCGCGCTCCGCCGAACTCCCGAGCTGGCGATCGGCCTCGAACTGCACCCATCGATGAAAGTCCAGGCGACCGGCATGCGCGCGAGCAAACTCCTCGACGGCCGGGCCGTTCGGCGACTGAAGGTGCTTCGGCCAGTGCCGCCAGTCACTCGTCGCCTGCTGCTCCATGATCGTCATCCAGAGCGCGAACCGATCGAGTGGCGCGCCCTGCTCGGCAACATAGCGCTCGTAATCGCGACCGCGCGATTCGCGGCTGCCGCGAATCTGATCGACGAAGATCCGATGCAACGCATCGAGCGCTATGCCTTTCACGGCCATCACTTGCTCGTAGCGCACGACATCCGACTCACGAAGTGGCTCGAGACTGGACAGGAACTCGGGCGATCCGATTCGCTCGCACAACTCGGCGGTGTACCCGAGCTCGGGAACCTGGCCGACGTCGATATAGAGCGGATTTCGAAACAGTCGCGTGAGTGGACTGTACGGGCTGACGTCGTGGCCCCTGTTCAGCAACGCATGCAGCGGGTTCACCCCGACGAAATCAGCGCCGTTCTCGCCGGCCCATGCCGCGAGCTCACCGAGGTCGGTGAAGTCACCGATGCCCCAGTT
>JAICJQ010000152.1 GCA_025928335.1 Gemmatimonadaceae bacterium | reverse complement strand
GCGACCGCCGAGACCCACGCGGCGACCCCGCTCCACGCGGTGAGGCGCCCCCAGACCCCGCGCACCAGGAATATCAGCCCGGTCCCGGCGCCGACCGAGAGGAGAAGCTGAAAGGCTTCGCTTGCCGTCGACAGCAGCAGCGTGAATGCGCCACATGCGACCATCAAACCGACCGTCACGCCGCGCGAGATCCACAGGTAATGCCGCTCGCTCCGTCCGGGCGCTGCAAAGCGGCGATAGAAATCGAGCACGAGATACGAGCCGCCCCAGTTGAGATGGGTCTCGATCGTCGAGCGATAGGCCGCAAACAACGAAGCGACGAGCAACCCCAGCGCGCCGTGCGGGAGCAGGGTGAGCATCACCGGATACGCGAGGTCATTCGCGATCAGCTTCGGGTCGACGTGCGGCACGGCACGTTGAATGTCGGCGAGGGTCGGAAAGACCAGCATGGAACAGAGCGCGACGATGATCCACGGCCAGGGACGAAGCGCGTAGTGCGCCACGTTGAACCAGAGGGTCGCGCCGAGTGCATGACGCTCGTTCTTCGAGGCGAGGATTCGTTGCGCGATGTAGCTGCCGCCTCCGGGCTCGGCGCCGGGGTACCACACCGACCACCACTGCACCGTCAGCGGAACGACGAGCACCGACAGGACGAGACTCGTGTCGTTGAAGTCCGGAAGGAGCGACAGCGTATGGGCCGGCGTTCGACGGATCAGTTCCGAGAGTCCGCCAACCGCCGGATGGTGGAGCGATACATACGCGGCGATCGTGACACCGGACATCGCGAGCACGAATTGCACGAGGTCGGTGACCAGAACGCCCCACAGCCCGGTGAACGCCGCGATGATCGCGCACGCGGTGCCACCGACCACGATCGTTTCGAGACGCCCCCACCCGAGCAGCACATTGGCGATCTTGACGGCAGCGAGGGTCACCGCCGACATGATCATCACGTTGAAGAACAAGCCGAGGTAAATCGCGCGGAAGCCGCGCACGACGGCCGCCGACTTCCCCGAATACCGCAATTCGTAAAACTCGAGATCAGTTAATACGCGCGACCGCCGCCAAAGGCGCGCGTAAAAGAAGACCGTCGCCATGCCGGTGAGGAGGAACGCCCACCAGACCCAGTTGTACGAGACGCCGTGCGAGCGAACGAAGTCGGTGACGAGGTTCGGCGTGTCCGTGCTGAAGGTCGTCGCGACCATCGACGTTCCGACCAGCCACCATGGCGCCGACCGGCCGGATGTGAAATACTCGGTCGTGCTCGAGCGGGCGCGCCGAACGTAGAACACCGCCGGTCCCAAGCACACCACGAGGCTGACGACGACGACGATCCAGTCGAGGCTGTTGAGTCTCACTGCGGATCGACGTTGAGCGTGAGCACCTCGAACGGCGCGAGCTCGAACCGGTGCGGCCGCCCCGCCGCCATCGATATCGGCGTCCGATTGCGATCCTCTCGCCAGGCACTCCGCGCCGTGTATCCCTCGCGCGCACCACTGGGCAGCTCGAATGCGCGCGCGACGTCGATCGCAATCGATTGCGGCTTGTCGCTCGGGTTGCGCAGCGAGAGGATCCCACGACGCGGCGACCAGGCGGCGTGGCCGTAGACCTGGAGCTGACGCGGATCGCCGCCGAGCCAGTGCGTGTCAGCCAGCACGTCGGCGTTGGCGCGCGACCAGTTCGCCGCTTCGGCGAGCACGTCCCAATTCTCCTGGGAGAGAAGCGACGGCGTGACATACATCTCCTGCAACTGGGTGCCGGTGCCAAAGTACGCGCGAATCTCGCTCGTAAAATCGTGCGCCGGGTCAGTGTCCAGCTTCTTCGCCTGTTTCGCGTAAATGAGCCCGTGGAGCATGAGCGCGTTGAGCGGGAAGAGCGGCCCTCGGCTCACGACACCGCGGAAGGTGTCGCCGTCCCGATAGGTGATCCACTGTTGCCGATCGGTGCCGACGCCGGCGAAGCTGTGATCCTCACCACCGCGCCAGATCGAGTCGGCGTAGCGTAGCCAGAAGGGCGACGGGAATGTCCCCGTGGTCAGATTGACGTAGAGATCGGAGCGCTCGCGACGCAGATCGCCGATCAGCGCGATCGCCGCGTCGAAGTCGCTGTCGAATTCACTCCCCGGAATCGCGTTGGCGACGTTCCCCGTGCCGTCGATCTTGAACTGATTGACGCCGTAGCGCCGGATCATGGCGATGCACGTCTCGTGAAAGCGCTGATAGTACTTCGGCCCCGACAGCGCGAAGCCGCCGCGATTCGTCTCGAACCCCTGCTCGCGACCGTTGGCGAGTCGATCTTCCTTCGGCTTGCCGTACCCACCCCACGGCGACAGCCACACGCCGATGGCGGAGTTGTAGCGCGCCGCCGCTTGGCGGAGCGGGGTAAATCCGTTGGGGAAGCCGGCGTGAAAACCCCAGAGCGTCTTTGGGTCATCCCAGCCGTCGTCGAACAGAAACGAGCTCAACACCACACCACGCTTCTTCGCCAGTTCCGTCCCGAACGCGTCGATGACGGCGAGCGCCTCCGGCTCGCTGTACTTTGAGAAGTAGCCGATGTCGTACCACGAGTTGTAGTGCAGAAAGGTGCGGTACGGGTGCGCGCGCTCTCGCTCCACATACGCGAGGAAATCGCGACGCAGCTGTCCGGGACGCGTGATCCCAATGACCGACGACAGGGTGAAAGGTGCGCCCGGCCGTAGCGGCAGCTCTCGCGCGAGAACGCCGCGCGCCAGTCGGCCGTCCACGGTGCTCGCCGAGAGCGGATGCTCCACGCCGGCGAACCATTGGCCCGCTACGATCGGACTTCCCTTCACCGTTCCGTTGACCACAACACCCGGGCCGCGGATGTCGAGGAGCTGGATCTCACGCACGGGAAAGGCCGCCTGCAGCGCCTCGAGCGTTACTTCCTGTCGGATGTACGCCCCGCCCGCTCTGACGATCCCGCGCCACGTTGCACGCACGCGGCGCGACGGATCCTCGAGCACTACGGTCACCTGTCTTCCCGGCAACCGCTCCGCGAGCCGCGACGCCCCCGGATTGCCAACCAGAGCTTCCTGCCTCGACTCGCCAACCACTCGGAGTTGAGACGATGGCAGCGTCCGTCCGTCGCTGAGGGTCAGGGTGAGCACCTCGCTCCCCGTTTCGAGCGCGGCGCCGCGAGCCGCGATCCGCCTCAGACGGAGCCCGCCCCCGGCGACGCTCCACGTCGCGCTGATTTCGTCCGTGGCCAGCGTGAAGTCTTCGCCGCTCGCGGAATAGCTCGTCGTCGTGGAGCCCGATCTGGAGAGCATCGGCGCGCACGCGCCAGCCGCGGCGAGAGCAGCCGTCAACTCCGCGGACTTGGCGAGGAACCCACGACGTGAGAGTGACGACATTAGCTCCTCGGCCAGGGCGCGACGAAATCGAACGGTTTCACTTTGGCGATCCGCTCGCAATCGGAGAGGTTTCGGGTCACGAGCACGGCACCCGCCTCCCGGCAGGACATGGCCAGCAACACGTCGTTGACAAAGCTCCGCGTGACCGATCGCCAGGCCGACGGCACGACGAGTTGCGCGAGGACGCGGCTGGCCTCCTTCCACGCATCGTAGCTCGGCGTGAGCACGCGTCCCCGGCGCTCGAAGGGAGCGACGAGGGCCGACTCGAGCCGAGCGGCAGCCGTGCCGCGCGCTCCGGCAAGCAGCTCCTGCACCACGACAGCGCTCATGTGCACCGCGGGGGTGAATGCAGCGAGGAACGCGCCAAGCTCCTCGCTGCCAGATTCGGTCCGAATCGCGTCGATATAGAGATTCGTATCGACGACGTAGCGCCGAGGCGGCATTGGCGGCTAACGACGACGCTTGCGGGGGCGCGGCGTTGCATCGGGAAATACCGCGGCGACGTCGAGTCCGCGCACGTGTTCCAGGCCGTCGATCAGCTCGCGGCGGAAGACGACAAGGTCCAGCGCCTCCTCGATCGTCGCGGTCGCGGTGGGCGTCCCGAGGACGCGCTGCGCGTGCGCGATCTTGGCTGGCGACAGCCGGTAATTCATCGCGACCTTTCCTTCCTCGAACTTCTTTGCCTTTTTGGGTGCCACAGGATACTTCTTCGCCATAACCGGCCTCCTGTAAAGACGTTTAGAAGCTACCGTATTTACAAGCAAGGGTCAATCCTGGGGAGCGAGGCCAGCCTCAGCGCGGCCGCAGCACGACGATGGTCCCGGATTGCTCGACGGTCCTTCGCGAAAAGGGAACTGCAAAGAAGCGATCGGTAGACCAGACCGCGAACAGGTCGCGGTAGTGCGGACTCGACGGATCACCCGACTGACCCGGCGTATTCGTGCCGCGGGTCAACTCCCAATCGGACAAATCCATGTCGATCCGGAACGACGCGCCGCTCGTCTGGTTGTCGCCGCCGCCCGTCGCCCCCACCGTCAGCGCGTCGCCGCCGCGCGGCGCCGGACCGACGTTCAGCTTCGCGCGCGTCGCCGAGTCGACGGCATTGGAGAGCGCGTGGTTGATCGTCACGTGATGGTAGCCGGGTTGTCCCCATCGCCATCTGTCCGGCGCCGCGCCGAATCGACGCGTCAGCTCGTCGACCGCTTCGTCGAGACTCCGCAGCACCAGCGAATCGCGGGCCGCAACGGGATTCGGACCGAACTCAGGGCCCGGACTGGTTAGCCAATCGACGAGCTTCTTCGTTGAAACAGTTCTAAAGAATGGACGCGCCGCCGCCGGTATGATGAGGCGTTGGACGTTGGCGTTGAGACGCCGATACCAGGCCTCGTAGATCCCGGCCGGTACGGATGCCGTGTCGAGCACGTAGTTCCAGCTCGTCAACATGCGTCGCGCGCTCTCAGTCGGCGGACGCGACGCCTGGAGCTTGGCGACGAATGGCACGAGCTCGCGCGCCGGTATCGACAGATAGTCCGTCTGCAGTCGCGTCAGGTCGGCGACCGAAAGCTTTTGTCCCGCGCTCAATACTTCGGTGATGCGACGCCAGCGGTACGGGTCGGCCCACTCGAACCCGACCGCGTCCATGTGGTCGTAATTGGGCGGAATGAGATTGTTGTTCGCCGTCGCGATGAACCCCGTGGGCGGATTCACGGCGTGCGGCTTCTCCTTGATCGGCAGAAATCCCTTCCACTCGTAGCGGCCGTCGCCGGGGACGGGTACGAGTCCGCTCCAATGGGTGCGAATCGGCGCGATGCCCACGGCTTGCCAGCCGATGGTTCCGGAGACGTCCGCCCAAATCATGTTCTCGCCGGGGATGTTGCTGTTTGCGCACGCGTCGCGGAATTCCTCCCACGTCGTCGCCTGGTCGATGCGCAGGCTCGCCATGTACGGTGCTCCGCCTGGCTCGAGCCATGCCGCGCGAACGGCGTAGGCGACGTGATTCGCCGAATCCTCGAACACCACCGGCCCGTGCCGCGTGAAATGGAGTTCGGCGGAGAACGCTTTGGCACCCTTGACCGGAATGGTTTCCCGGATGGTGCGCATCGGCTCCCAGTGCCCGGCGTACCAATACTGTCCTGCATTTGCTGGGTTCGTCTTGTAGACGTACAGGTCTTCCCCGTCCGTCTCGAATATCGTAAGGCCCCATGCGCCGCGTTCGTTGTGGCCGATCGAGACGCCGGGAATCTCCGGCTCTCCGCCACCGATGACATTCCACCCGGGCGCGACGAGATGGACCCAGTAACGGAGCGATGGAACCGATTGCGCGCGATGCGGATCGTTGGAGAGGAGCGGCGATCCGCTCGCGCTCAGCTTCCCGCTCACCACCCAATTGTTGCTCCCGATGTCGCGCCGCTCGTTCGCTTTTGCTAACGCCGCGAGCGAGTCATTCGCCGCCGACAGGCGCTCGAACGCACCGGCATCGTTTCGCGCCGCCCCGACGATGTCACTCGGCTGGAACCGAACCGCCGAATGAAAGGCCTGATAGCGCGCGAGGATCGGTGCTGACAGGAGGCTGCCGTTGATCGCCGTGTCGAGCGAGACGTCGGGATCACCCGGATGGAAGTACGCGATTTTCTTGACGACAGTCGGGCCGACCGCCGCTACAGCCCGGCCGTAATTCAGTTCCTGCTCGACATTGCCAAGCAGTCCCTGATGCCGCGAGATGACGACCTCCGGCGTCCACCGCCCGGGCTTGGTGCCGAGCAGCCGGAATTCCATCGGAAGCAGGCTGGGGTTGCGCTCGGTAGCGGCAACGTACGCGTTGACTCCATCGACGAACGCCTGGACGATCGCCGATCCGTGCGGGTGATAGTGATCCAGCTCACGTTGGAGGTCGCCGCGGTACTTGAAGAGCCGCGCCCCCACGTCGCGCTCGAGCTCACGTGGCCCGAGCAGCTCCGATACGGTTCCCGTCGCCTGCCGGCGCCAGATCTCGAATTGAAAGAGCCGATCTCGCGCGGCGGAGTAGCCTTGGGCGAAGAAAAGGTCGTGTTCGTTGCGGGCGTAGATGTGCGAGATGCCCGAGTGGTCGCGGACGATCTCGACCGGTGCCCGAAGCCCGGTGACGGAGAGCGACTCCGCGGGGGTCTGCAAGAGAGCAAATAGGAGGGGCAGCATGGGCAGAACTTACGCCGCGGCCAATGGCGCCGCTAACCGCCGGCGATGCTGTTCGACTATTTTCTCTGCAACCCCCACTCTTAATACGAGAGGACTTCCAATGCATGTCGTGTCCCGTTCCACGTTGACAGCGGCCGCGCTTGCGCTGCTGCCCTGTCTCGCCTTCGCGCAAGGCGACGCGTCCAAGGCTGTCGCGGGTGGTGGCATCTCCATTCCCGGATGGATGGGCAAGATCGACCCGGGCGAGGCAGCGCGCGGCGGAAAGCTCGAACAGTCGAAGCTCGAGATGCAGGGCAAGAATATCCACGTCGTGACCGGCCCCGCGGTCTCGTATTGGAATCCGTCGGACAAAGGTGCGGGAGATTATACGGTCAAGGCGACCTTCCACGAGCCGAAGTATCAGGGGCTCAACGATCACCCGCACCCATACGGCATTTTCATCGGCGGGAATGACATGGGGACGGATCAGCAGAGCCTTCTCTACTGCGAAGCCTATGGCAACGGCAACTTTATCGTCCGCGGGTTCGGCCCAGCGCCGTTCAAGATGAACGGGGGCGGCGCTCCGAACGCAGCGGTGCACAAAGCAGCGGGCGTCGGCTCCGAAGTGAGTCAGGACATCGCGATGTCGGTGAAGGGCGACAAGGTCTCCTGCACGATCAACGGCACCGAGGTCTGGAGCGCGCCGAAGGCCGACGTGGTCGGCGCGGGCAAACTGAAGTCGACCGATGGTGTGTACGGCTTCCGTTTCGCGCACAACACCGAAGGCCACGTCATCGGCTTTACGAGCACGAAGCCGTAAGTTCTCGGCGTTTCCTGCGTCGACAGACGGCCGCCCTTCGCGCGGCCTTCTTTTTTTTTCGGGCGCAATAGACCGCACCACCCGGGGACACACCCTTTTTACACTCTGTGTAAACCGGGTCTGACCCCGCCTTGATCGTTTCGTTGCAATGGCCGGCTACCATCTGCAACCGAGAGGTGGCCTGTCGGCCTATTCCAACCATTAGCGTCTCATCTCCCAAAATGAGGCGTTCATATGGCTCGACGACCGCGCTTCAGCATCCCTGGTCAGCCACAACACGTCATGCAGCGCGGCAACAATCGCATGGCGATTTTCGCGAGCGCCGCGGACTACACGCGGTTTTACCGTAAGCTGGAGCAGGCATGCCGACGATATGACTGCGTCGTCCACGCCTACGTGTTCATGAGCAACCATGTTCACCTGCTCATGACCCCGGCGAAGGCGAACGGAATCGGCCGCGTAATGCAATCAGTCGGAACGTCCTACGCCGCCTACTTCAACGAGCTGAACGTCCGTACTGGTGGCATGTTTGAAGGCCGGTACCGGGCGATACCGATCGATAGCGAGCAATACCTACTCACTTGCTATCGCTATATCGAGCGAAACCCCGTTCGCGCCGGAGTGGTCGCCAACGTCGCGCAGCACCGATGGTCGAGCTATCGGGCCAATGCGTTAGGCGAGCGTGACCCATTGGTTACGCCCCACGAACGATATCTTTCGCTCGGAATCGATGCGGCCAGTCGACAGTCCTCGTACCGGGCCTTGCACGCCATCGATCTGCCACCGACAGCTGTCGACCGGCTGCGTGATTCGATCAGGACCGGATCGGCTCTTGGCTCAGAAGGCTTCTTACGCAGAGTCGCCCAGCTCGCCGGCAGGCCTGAGGGTCCGTCGCGACGCGCCAAGCGCCTGGCCAACAGAGCGTAGTCTGCAGGAAAACGGTCCTGACGGGGTCAGACCCCGGTTACAATCTGTGTAAACAGGGTCTGACCCCGATGGGGGCGGATTAGTGCAAGACGGCCTCTTCGGACTCCGACGCCGCGGATTCCATCTGCCGCCGGACCATGTCGTGATACACGCCGCCGGACCGCATCAGCTCCTCGTGTGTCCCGCGCTCGATGATCCGTCCGTCTTCCAGGAGCAGAATCAGATCCGCCCGCCGCACCGTCGACAACCGGTGCGCGATCACGAACGTCGTGCGGCCGGCGAGCAGCGTGGCCATCGACGCCTGAATGAGCTGTTCGCTCTCCGTGTCGAGATTGCTCGTCGCCTCGTCGAGAATGAGGATCTGCGGCCGCGCCAGAATCGCGCGGGCGATGGCAAGGCGTTGACACTGGCCGCCCGACAATTTGACGCCCCGCTCCCCGATGAACGTGTCATACTGTTCCGGCAGCCGCACGATGAACTCGTGGGCGTTCGCGCGACGCGCCGCGTCCTCGACCTCCTCGTCCGTCGCGTCGTGACGCCCATAGGCGATGTTGTCGCGCACCGAGCCGTCGAACAGAAAAACCTCCTGCTGCACGATCGCCAGCAGATCGCGATACGTCCGCAGCCTGAAGTCGCGAATGTCCGTGCCGTTGAGGAGAATCCGGCCCTTGGTCGGGTCGTGGAAGCGCGCCACGAGATCGGTCACTGTCGTCTTCCCCGCTCCGCTGCGTCCGACGAGCGCCACAACGGTCCCGCCACGCACCGTGACATTGAAGTCGCGCACGACGGGCATCGCGACGCGATACTCGAACTCCACCTCCTCGAAGCGCAGCTCGCGCACGACCGCCGGCGCGTCACGCGCGTCGGACTTGTCCGGCTTGTCGTCCGGCATCGCCAGGACCTCGAATACGCGCTCCATCGCGGCGAGTGAGCGCCGCAGTTCGGAGAACGAGTTGACGATGTTCCAGACGGGATTGAGCAGCAGGAACGTGTACCACTGGAACGCCATGATGTCGCCGACCGACGCTCGGCCGGAGATGCTCAGCCAGCCGCCGTACCACACGATCACGACGTTCACGACGCTGAGCAGCAGGCCCCACGACGTCCACAGAAAGAGCTCGCGGCGGTGCGCGAACAGCTCCTTGCGGAGGACCGTATGCCGCCCGCGCATGTACTCGAGCAGCTCGGCCACCTCTCGGCGGAACGCGCGCACGACGCGAATTCCCGAGAAGGTTTCGCCGACGCGCCCGTCGATCTGTTCGGCGTCCTTGCGCAGCGACCGATAGATCGGGCGAACGCGGCGCGCGAAGGTGAAGCTCATCAGCATCACGCCCGGTATCAGCGCGAGCGCCGTGAGAGCGAGCCGCCAGTTGAGCGTCAACAAGATGCCGACCGCGATCGCCAACCGAATCACCGACACCGCGGGAGAGATCACCGCCATCTGCAGCAGGCCCGTCGTCGTTTCGACGTCGCCGGAGATGCGCGACAGGATGCCGCCGGTCTTCATCTCCCAGAGCGTCGGCAGCGGCAGGTGCAGCAGTCGCTGATACAGCGTTCGCCGCAACGACAGCACCACCTGCACGTTGAGAATTCGCTGGCGATAGTCCTTGAGCACCTGGATCAGATTCGAGAACACGATCACGGCGAGGAAGGTGAGTCCCGTGAAGTGCAGCCGCGTGAATCGCTCGGCGGTGCTCAATGCGCGCGCGAGCAGCACGTGGTCGACGATGAACCGCATGAACAGCGGCTCGACCATTTCCAGTCCCGCGCGCAGCAGCGCGAGGAAAAACGTCAGTCCGATGGCATATCGATAGGGGCGCAACCACCGCAGGTACTCGCGCAGATAGGCGCGTCGCTTCGCCTTCTTCGTCGCGCCCGGTTTGCGCTCTGCGGCGTCGCCCGTCGTCAGCGACTTGGCGCCGGCGAGCTTGTCGGTTTCGTCGTCGAGCCGGCGATGCTTGTAGTCGTCGACGAAAACGTTGTAGCGCTCGCGAGACGTCCGTGGATGCGCCGGACCGCGCTCGTCGGCTTTTTTCCCGTCCGCCGTCATGCGTGCCCCCCAACCGTCCGGACCTTAGCGCGCCGAAACCTCGTCGATCGACGCGATGACATCGCCTTCGAGAATGCCGTCGACGACGTCGATTCCGTCGACCACTTCGCCGAACACCGTGTAGTCCCGCCCGAGCCGGAGATTGTCGCGCAGGTTCACGAACCATTGACCGTCGCCGGTGTCATGGCCGCGCGTGCTCATACCGACGGTTCCGCGCACGTGCGGCACCGTCCCCAGCTCGTCACGAAAAAACTGGGCGTATCCGACATACTCGTTCGCGTCGGGACTTCCACCCTGAATGACGAAATCATGCTCGACTCGGTGCCACGAGAGTCCGTTGTAGTACCCGGACCGTGCGAGAGCGAGGATTCGGGCCGCGGTCATCGGCGCGACATCTCCGCGGAGCCGTACGACAAACGACTGCCCGCCGCCCGCATTCGACGACGCGAGCGTGACGCGCAACCGGACGTCGGCACCGAGCGCGAGTGCAACCGCGCGTGGCGGCAGATCGACGCGCGACGACGGAGGCCGGTCATCGCTCGCCGGCCGGCCCGCCGCCTCGAGAAGAGCAACGCGCGCATCGCGCGCCGATGCGTTGTTGCGCCCGACCCAGCGGTCGAATGTCGCATTGAGCGTCGCGCGTACGTCATCGCGCGGCGATCCCTTCAGCGCAAGCGCGGCCGCGCGCACCGCCTGGGCCCCCGTCGCCCGCAATACCTGCAAGTAGACCTCGTCGTCGGCGTGACCGACAAGTTTGGAGAGGCCGGTGACTGCTGCGTCTTTGACGTTGTCATCACGGTCTCGCGCCAGCGCACGAAGGAGCGCCGTGTCCTTGACGACCAGCGCGGCACGCGCCGCGTACATGCGCACCTGCCACTGACGGTCGCGCGCGGCCGTCGCGATACGAACCCGTGCGTCCTCAGGATCGAGACGAGCCAGACCGACGAGCGCGTGGGCGCCGGCGTGCCAGCTTTCGCGAGCCGCGCCACGGGAGCGATCGCCGCCGGTCGCTACGAGCGCATCGCTCCAGCGGCGCAGTGTCGAGACGAGTAGCGTATCCGAGGCACAGGCCGGCGCCGCGAGATCGGCGGCGCGCAGTCGCACGGGAAGCGCGCTGTCCGCCACGGCCACATTGAGCGAATCGCAATTCGCGGTGAGCGCGCGATACCGGAGTCGCCAGGCCGGCTCGGGCCACGACGGCGGCGCCGGCAGCGCGGGAAGCGAGTCGCGCGCGGCAAATCGCGGATCGCGAATTCTGCCGAGCGCTCGCGTGGCGATGACGCGCACGCGCGCATCTCCGCTGCGGAGCCCGTCCGCGATCGCGGCGTCACTGGAGTCGCGTCGATCCTCGGCGAGCAGAATGCGACCGATCAGCGCCGTGTCCGCCGCGTGCGGCGCGTTGCGCATCGCCGGATCCGCGACTTCGTAAGAAGCAAGGGTAGGGAGAGTGGGGAGGACCT
>JAICJQ010000149.1 GCA_025928335.1 Gemmatimonadaceae bacterium | reverse complement strand
GACATCAGAACTTTTTTACTCACGCTGCCGCTCATAGACATGACCGATCGCGCGGGGGCGCCGTCGTGGGATTGGCGGAATTTCCTCGAGCGCTCGCCCGACGATCCGTGGTGGGACAAGCAAGGATATCTCACCGCCGACGACAGCGTCTCCGTCGCCGCGTTGCACGTGTCGTCCTGGTTCGACATGGCCAACGAGGCGCTCGAGGAGCGAGCGATCTTCGCCAAGAATGGCGTGAATGCGCGGGCCCGCGACAATCAGTACGCGATCATCTCACCCACCACGCACTGCGCCTCCGAGCGCGCGTCGGGCGCGACCAAGGCCGGCGCGCTCGACGTCGGCGACGCGCGGCTGCATCACTGGGACATGTATCTCGCCTGGTTCGATCGCTGGCTGCGCGGGAACGAGCACGCCCTCGATGGGTTGCCGCGCATTCAGTACTACACCATCGGCATGAACCGCTGGCGGCAATCCGACCGCTGGCCCGTCGCCGGCATGCGCGAGACGTCCTTTTATATGAGCAGCGACGGTGGGGCGAACACGAGCAAAGGGAACGGACGCCTGAGTCTCACTCCACCGACTGTTGCGGCGCGACCCGACACGTTCACCTATGATCCGGCGAATCCCGTCCCGTCGCGCGGCGGATCGATCTGCTGCACCGGCGATCCGAAGGATGTCCCCGGCTCGTTCGACCAGGCCGACATCGAGCAGCGTCCGGACGTGTTGGTCTACACCGGCGATGTGGTGCGCGAAGGGCTCGAGCTCACGGGCCCAATGCGCGCCGAGATCAGTCTCAGCTCCGACGCGCTCGACACGGACGTGACCGTGAAGCTGCTCGACGTCTTCCCCGACGGCCGGGCGATGAACATGGTCGAGGGCATCACGCGCGCGCGGTATCGCAACAGTTTTGCTCGGCCGGAGATGATGAAGCCGGGGGTCGTGTACACGGTCCCGGTCGACCTGCACGCGACGTCGTGGTACCTGCCGCCGGGCCACCGCCTGCGCGTCGAGGTGTCGTCGTCGAACTTCCCGCGGTTCGATCGGAATCTCAATACGGGCGGGAGGAACTACGACGAGACGACGTGGAAGGTCGCGAAGAATTCCGTCCATCACACCCCGGCGCACGTCTCGCGTCTGATTCTGCCGGTCGTGCCGTCATCCTCGAGCGAGCGCAGCGAGCGAAGGGGATCTACTCTCCCTAATTAGCCCTCTAATCACGGGTCACGCGCCTGCGCCGTCCCGGGGTCCGCCGAGCCGCCGCCGAGCCGCCGGATGTCGCTCGCGATGAAATGGTAGCGGAGGTCTCCCGCGGAATTTGCATCTTGCGGACATGTCTGCTTGTCCGCGGGCGAATCCGGGGGTTATGCTGTGGAAATGCCGAGCGTCAGACGCGACTGGACTGTGGCGGACGTGCACGCCTTGCCCGACGATGGCCAGCGCTACGAGGTCATCGACGGCGAGCTATTCGTGACGCCGGCACCGTCTTTCCGACATCAGGACGCCGCGGCGACGCTTTATGCGATCCTCAGAGAATACCTCAAGCGCGAGTCCGTTGGATACGCGTTCATCGCCCCAGCCGACGTCATCTTCTCAAACAAGCGCGGCGTTCAGCCAGACATCTTCGTTACACCGCTCGTTGCTGGTCGCAGACCCGAGCACTTTGACGACGTAAAGCGCTTGCTCCTCGCGGCAGAGATTCTGTCGCCGAGCAGCGCGCGAGCGGACCGCGTCGCCAAGCGTACGCTATACCGCGACGAGAGAGTGCCCGCGTATTGGATCGTGGACCTCGACGCGCGTGCGGTCGAGCGGTCGACACCCGATGAACCGCGTCCGGAGATCCTCATCGACCGGCTCGACTGGTGGCCGGAAGGTGCGTCAGAGCCGCTTATCATCGATTTGTCGTCGTACTTTGGCTCAGTGCTCGGAGACTAGGTTCGTCCTCGGCGACTCGGCGACTCGGCGACTCGGCGACTCGGCGAGGCTCGCTAGACAAATTTCTACGCGCGCGCCGCGCGCACCGGCTACCGGTTCTTCTTCTGGAGCCGTGAGAACCGAGAACCGCCGCATATTCATGTCGAGCATGCGGAGCGTTATGCCAAGTTCTGGCTATTGCCCGTCTCGCTCGCAGACGCTCGCGGGTTCCGCAGCAATGAGCTCGGCGAGTTGCGACGGCTGGTCGAGGAACACCGCACGTATTTCGAGGAGCAGTGGAATGAGCACCTCCGCCGGCAGGGCCCGCGGGGCCCAACCTGAACCTCTCGCGGTCGAGGCATGGTGCAGTGATGCCGCGCTCCATGTGCGGCTGGCCGACGGCCGAGAGCTCTCCGTTCCGCTCGAGTGGTTCCCGCGGCTTCGCGATGCAACGCCAGACCAGCGACGCGACTGGCGGCTTGTGGGCGGCGGCGTCGGAATCCATTGGGAGGAAATCGACGAGGATATCTCCGTCGAGAGTCTGCTCGCTACGACTTGATAGCCAAGCACTTGACTCGGCCAGCCGTTTCGGCGTACGCTCGGCCAGTGAACGGAGGCGTCGATGCAAGAGATTGATTGGGACATCCGCCGCGAAGGCCGCGCCTGGGAGGACGGTGAGGCCGAGGATCGCTGGCAGCTCACTCCCGAAAAATTCGAGATGATGGACGGACGGCTGTTTCTCGACGAGGAGCAACGCCTACTCCTGCTCGGGCTCTTGCTCGAGAATGTCGGCGCCGACGCCGCCGTCCGCCTGGGCGATCCCAACGTCTGGCACGCCGCCGTTGCCGGCCTTCCGCGCTGACGCCGAGTCGCCGAGTCGCCCCGTGCAATCGAGTCTCGTCTGGGTGCTGGTAGATGGAATTCCGCGTCACGTGTCGGAGTTCGCCGGCGAGTCGCCGCGTCGTCGCCCAATGGCTCGCTGTGCGCAGTGTGGTAGGCGTCTCCTCCTCAAGCTCGGACGGGTGCGACGGCATCACGCCGCGCACGCGCCCAGAGACCTCTGCTCCGCTACTGGCCCGGAGACCGCGCTCCATCTCGACTGTAAGCTAGCGATCGCCGCCGTGCTTCGGGCGAGCGCTGGTCCTCACAGCATGCTGTCGATCGAGCAACGCTGTCCGGGCGCGGCCCACGAAACGTGTGACGAGCGGCGGATCACCGCATGGGTGCGCGGCTGGGACGCGGCGTCGGTGGAGCAGCGCGTCGCCGATGTGTCTGCCGTGCGGCCGGACATCACGCTGCTCCGTTCCGGTGAGCCTGTCGGCGCGATCGAGGTGGTGGCCACGAACGCCTTGTCGCCCGACAAGGAGAGGATGCTCCAGGCAATCGGTGTGCAGTGGATCGAAGTCATGGCAACGGAAGCGCTCTCGGAACTCGGCGGCTGGACGATCGAGCGTCCCCTCCCGGTCGCGCGCGACAGTCGCGGCGCGGTGTGGCGGTGCCGCGTACACGCAGCGCGCCATCGTGTCCTCACCGCCGACGACGACGCACGGCGCGCCGCCGAGCGTGAGGCGGAGCGATCCACGAGGATGCTGCGCGCCGCGCGAGTGGTAGATC
This sequence comes from Gemmatimonadaceae bacterium, assembly GCA_025928335.1. Classification (GTDB taxonomy): domain Bacteria; phylum Gemmatimonadota; class Gemmatimonadetes; order Gemmatimonadales; family Gemmatimonadaceae; genus JAQBQB01. Next base: position 8,322 of record JAICJQ010000149.1, on the reverse strand, counting down.
TCTATCACGCAGCCGGCCGGCGCGAACGATTTATCTATCGCGTCAGCGAGCTGCTGGTCGATGGCGGGTTGGCGGCAATCTGCCTGCATCGCGGCGGCGTCGAAGTTGCCCGCATCGACGTCGAATCGGCGAGCGACGCGCGCGCTCGCGCGTGGCCGGGCCTTCGCGTTGCGTTCAGCGACGACGTCGCGCGCCTGGCTCGTGATCCGGATTCATTTGCCGACAGCCCGATGCGGTGGGCCCGTGGCGACGCGGCCGAGAACATCGTCGCCGAGGCGCTGACGGATTTCGTCGGCCACGACGCGACGCCACTCGCGTCGCGCTTTCCCAGACGTTGGTTCTACGCTCCCGAACAGGCGCGCTGGTTCTTGCCTGCCGACATGCGCGACGTGCGCTGGGATCGCGAGCCGCTCGACGCATTCGCCGCGCATCCGGCCTGGTCGCGTCACCGCGGCGTGATTCGCGAGCGTCCAGCACCAGAGGGAAGCTGGCAAACGCCGGTGTTCGCCAGCCCGCCGATCGCGGCAATGTTTCACTCGGGGGTTGCGTCCGTTGAATCGTACGCCGACGGCGCGATCGCCGTCGTACACATTGGGCGCCTGGCCGGCGCCGCCCAACCGCACCGCGCGATCGTAGTGGTCGAGCGGCCAGTCGACGACGCGACGATCGAATCAGTCGCGCGGCAGTTCGACGCCAACTCGCTTGACGCGATATGGCTCTCGAGTCCGCGACATTGGACACCGGCTCTCGCACAACTCGCCTGGGCGCCCGCGGGACGCGACTGGTCGGGACGCGGCGGCGTTGTGATCGACGGACTCGGTGTATTCAGAGCCGACCGATTCGCGCGCGCCGTGGCCAAGGCGGACGCTCGCTTGAGCGGTGCGGCAATTCGCGCGCGCATGCGAGCGCGTGTCGAACGGTTCCTGCAGCGTGACATCGCCAAGTAGACGTCGCCGGACGTGTCCCCGGAGAGAACCGCCGAGCCCCGAGCCCCCCGAGCCTTGACTCCGCCCGCAACAATACGGTACTACTCGGCGACCTCCTGGGAGGTATCGTGTCCGACGACATGGGAACATTCCGCACGACGATCGAGATCGAGAACCCTGCCCGTCGAGGAGCTCGACGCGCGCTCGAGAACGTTCTCGTCCACACCGGCGCGGAGCTGTCGTGGATTCCCGCTGATGTCCTCGATGAGCTGGGAATCGAGCGCGACAAGCGGCTGCGCTTCAGACAGGCGAACGGCACAGTGCTCGAGCGCTGGACGGGGTTCGTCATCGTGCACGCCGCCGGCACACGCACGGCGGATGACGCCGTGTTCGGTGAACCCGGCGACATGATTCTCCTCGGCGCGCGCTCGCTGGAAGGTCTCAACTTGCGCGTCGATCCTGTGCTCAAGCAGTTGGTCGACGCCGGCCCCGCGCCGGCTGCGCTCGCGACGTAATGAGCGAGTACGCCCCCCTGCTCTGCGGATCAATTTGCGCTAGGCTCCGCCGTCACGGCCCGTACGACGACGCGTCTCTCGCGCTCGTCACGCTGGCCGAGAAACTCGCCCACCGACGCGAGCGACTCGATGTGATCGCACAGAATCTTGAACGTCGCCAACAGCGGCACGGCGATGAATGCCCCGGCGACACCCCAGATCCAAAACCAGAACGCCAACCCGATGAACACGGCGACGGGATTCAGCGACAACCGATGACCGAGGAGCAGCGGGCTGACAAGGTTGCCCTGTATGAGATTGACCAATAGGAAGCTCGCCGGCACGAGTAACGCGTGGCCAATGCTGTCGAACGTCGTCAGCGCGGATATGCCAAGAATCACCACCATCGCGAGCGCGCCGAGGTATGGAACGAATTCGAGGAGCACGACGAGCGCGCCCCACAGCGCGGGGTTTGGCATCCCCCACAGGTACATCACGCCGGCGACGACTGCGCCCTCGGTGATGTTCACCGCCGCCGTCGTCAACAGATACGTCGAGATCGACGCCTCCGTCGCTCGCGCGATCTGCACGGCCTTGCGCTTGTCGCCCAAGTTCGGCAGCACTTTGATCAATTTCTGAAGAAACAGATCGCCGGCGGCGAGGAGGAAGTAAAGGAGAATCAGCACCTCGAGCACGCTCGCGACGGATCGCTGCGTCGTTCCAAACACGCGCGACGCAAGGCTCGGCCCCTGGACGATGACCTCGGCCGGTTTCTTGGCAGTCGCGCCCGCCCCCGCGGCTTCGGTGGCCGCGGCCGCAACTTGCTCGGCGGTCCTCGACGCGTTCCGAAACGGCTTGATGATTTTCGCCAGCTTGGCGTCGGCCGTCTTCAATGTTTCCGGTGCGCTCGCGGCCCAGTCACGGACTGATCCCGACAATCCGAACGCGCCAGAGCCGAGCACACCCAGTATCGCGAAGATGATGATCGCCGCGCCGAGGGACGAGGGAATGCGGAGGCGCGTGAGCCACCGCACCACGGGACTCAGCAAGAAGTTGAGCAGGATCGCGAAGACGATCGGCACCAGGAAGTCGCGCGCGAAGTACAGGGTGTACAGCACGGCGAGGACGGTGAGCACCGTGAGATTGATCGACCGCGGCGGCCGGCCGTCAGTCGACGCGACATTCTTCGAAGGGTCAGGTCGCGCGACAGCCGGGTCTGGAGGTGCCAGTGATGGCACGTCTATGTGAGGAGTGAGGATTGAATCGCCGTCCGTCCGCATTGCGTCCATCGTCAGCTCCGATACAGAGGGGCTCGCCGCGAGGAATCGCGGAGTCGTTGGCGAGCTGGGACTACCTACAACACTAAGTCTGGGGTTCGCACAACGGAGTCGGAATCGGCGCCTGCGCCGTCCCGGGGTCCGCCGGGCGGCGCGGCGGGCAGTCCGTCACGCGAGGCCGAGTCGCCGAGTCGCCGAGTCGCCGAGTCGCCGAGTCGCCGAGTCGCCGAGCCTACCGGAAGAGATCCGCCCCGCCGCCGGTCGCGAACGCGGGGTGGCGTAAACGGCACCCGCACGGTGAAGTATTTCGCTTGCGGGATCGTCAGCGGCGGCTCGCCGCGCTGCGGGTTCGCCATCCGGATCATCTCCGGCGTCAGGTACATATAGAGCAGACGCTCGGGCATCCCGGGGGCGCCGGCACGCGAGAGCTGCGTCGCGATGTTACTGACCATGCGGTGATCCGGATGTCCGTATCCGCCGTCGGGTCCCCAGGTGACGACGATGTCCGGCTTGAGTCGCTCCATCTCCTGCGCGATGCGATCGGTCAGCCGGAAGTTCAGCGTGGGGTCGCCCAGGTAGTCGCCGAGCTTTCCGTCGGGGAACCCAAGGAAGATCGGCGCGTTGACGCCGAGCGCCGTCGCCGAACATCGTGCTTCGTCGGCGCGAATTCGCGCCAGATCCTCGCCGGCCTTGGTGGTGTCGGGACCTGGCCGTCGTCGTCGCGAAAATCGATTGACACCAAGAGCTCCTTGTTCGAGCCATCAGCGTCCATCATCACGATGCCGGCGTCATCGGAGAACACGATGCGCTTGCCGTCGGACGACCACGACGGGTAGTCGCCCTGTTGTAGCAGTCGTTCGTTCGACTCATCGGCATCGATGACATAGATCTGGCTCGAACCCCGGCATTGTGTACCGACGGAACACGACGCGGCGGCCGTCCGGCGACCATGACGGCTGTCCCCCCGCGGTGCGCTGCACGGCACCGCTGCCATCGGCGTTGGCAACGAAGATGAATTCGGGAACTGGGATGGGCACGCTGGGCGGGGGTGGCGGCGCCGTCCCTCGCACGGACTCCGTGGCGGTCGAGTCGCCGCAGTCGAGCATCACGGCAAGCGCGCCGCTCATCATCCCTAATGCCACTTCTCGAAAGGCAGCGACGCGCATCGCCCTCTCCTTCAACGCGCTTGAATGAAACAGGACACGACTCGTCATCAGCGGAATAGGCCGCGGTAGGACGTGCCACGCCTTCGGTTTAGCGCTAGAGCTTGGTTGCCACCGGAGTGTTCCCTGACTCGCCGACCGATCGGTCGCGCGGAAGCAGTTCGATCCGCGAACGCTCATCTTGACTCGGCGCGCTCGCCGAGCGTACCCTCGGCGTAGAGGGCATTCGACGCGTTGATCCGACGACAGCCGCAGCCGATCGGTGACAGGCGAACAACGGCACGGGCGCGATCCTCGGCGCATGTGCCGACCGACACTCATTCGAGGGCAGGTTTCAGATGGCCATGGCAGCCGCGACCAAGCAGTGGACGCTGGATGAGCTCCACAGTCTCCCCGACGACGGCAACAAGTACGAGCTCATTCACGGAGAGCTCTACGTGACGCCGGCGCCGTCGCCTGGACACGAGACAGTCGCCGCGCGACTGAACACCCTGCTCGTCCCCTACGTGGTGCGGCACAATCTCGGGTTCGTGTATCATCCGCGCTCGGTGATCCGCTGGCGCGGATCGGAGGTCGAGCCCGATCTCATGGTGCGCCAACTGCCCACAAATGATCTGAAAGACGATGGCTGGGAGCGCATGCCGACGCCTCGCTTAGTCGTCGAGGTCAGCTCGAGATCGACGCGGCGACGAGATACGGGCGTCAAACGCGAGTTCTATATGGAGGTAGGCGTTTCGGAGTATTGGTATGTCGACCGAGCGTCTCGAACGCTCCGCGTATTCCCTCTCGGGCTCGAAGAGGTCTTCGCGAACGACAGCTACCGTTGGCAACCTTCAAGTGCGTCAGAGCCGTTGGTCGTGGAGGTCGGACCACTCTTCGGTTGATGCCAATTCAACCCCTTCGGGTTTGACACCGGCCGCTCGATTACCCCGTCTCGCATTGCTTTTGGTTCGAGCTGCGACATTCCGGTACAAGTCGGCGAGACCTCGGGACGTATCATGTCCGACGACATGGGGACGTTTCGCACAACGATGGAGATCGAGAATCCGGCGCGGCGAGGTGAGCGTCGCATTCTGGAGCAGGTGCTCGTCGCTACAGGCGCCGAGCTTTCGTGGATTCCCGCCGCGGTGCTAAGCGAGGTTGGCATCGAACGAGAGAAACGACTTCGCGAGCCCGGCGACATGGCGCCGCTGGGTGCTCGATCGCTAGAAGGGCTCAACTTGAGAGTCGATCGGATTCTCAAGCAACTCGTCGACGCCGGTCCCGCGCCGGCGGCGGCGGATCTGTCGGATTGAATCGGATTGGGCTGATGGCCCTTTTTTTTGCTGAGGCACGGAATGCGCATCCGGCAGTTTCCGCAAAATCCGGGCTTATCGCATAACCAAATTCTTATGAGCTGATTTGCCCAAGACGCGGAACTGTGGTTCGCCGGCGCCGCCAGCGACTTAGCCCAAAAGCCGCTGAGTCAACGTTTAACGACGAATCGCCCGCCCGCGCTCCTGCCTTGCAGCGCCGGATTGTACATCTCCTCGGCGTACGCGGGCGGCGCGACGAAGCTGCCGGCCAACGTCGCCCGCGCGACGTAGGTCGCCGTGTATGCGCCGGTCCACAGCACGCGCGCGAAGTAGGTGACGCGATCGTCGTGCAGCTCGCGGTACTCCCAGGGCGACCAGTGGCCGTCGCTCCAACTTCCGTACAAGAATGACTGCCAGATCGGATCGTCGCCGACCTGTTGGTCGCCGGGCGCGGCGCGACGGCTCTCCGGTGAGGCGAGTGCGTCGAGGCCGCGATTGGTTAGCAGGCTGTTGTCGATCGGCTCCAGACCGGCGGGGAGTGGATCCTCGACGACGACGAACTGCCGGTCGGTCGGAATGGTCACGCGCAGTCGCACCCGGACGAGGTCCCCTTCCTTCACTTCCTTCACCGGTTTGCCGTCGTCGAAGCGCTCGTACCACCGCTCGACGACGATCCCGCGAATGTCGGGTTTGACGGGGGCGGCGAGCGGAACTTCTTCGACCTCGAGCGCGAAATAGACGGGCCGGGCCCCCGCGCCCGCGTCGACGTGAAGACGCAGCACCGGGACTCCGTTCGCGTTGCGGTCGAGCATACCGTCCAGGCTTGCCGCGATCGTCGTGTCGACATCATTTCGCGACGGATGCGCGACGAAGCGTCGTGTGGCGGCGCGCGCCGTCACGACCCGATCGCTCGGCTGGTCTTCGACGAAGCGCGCCAGCGCCAGCACCACCGGGCCGTAGTCCTGGGTGCTCCACGCGTAGATGCTCTCGCCTTTCCCCTGCTGGAGCACCGTCTCGGTGAGGGCGGCGAGCAGCGGATGATCGGGCCGCAGCACGAGCGACGCGCTGAGCAGCCGCGCCGCCGGCGCGATGCGCGACGGGAACTCTCGCTCGGCGTGCGACGTGTCGGGAAGATCGACGCGATGTCCGGCGGGAGTCACTGTCCGCCACGCGGCGTCGAGGAGCGACAATGCCGCCGCGCGCATGTCGGCGCGCGGCGCGACCACTTCGGCGAGATGCAGTCGGTCCTCCCACGTCATTCCCTCGGTCACACGCAGGAGCGCGCGCTCGGCGATCGTGTCGGGTGCGCCGGCTCGACGCAGGTAGTCTACCGCCGAGACACGCCAGCCGAGGGCGAGGCGGTTGTGACGCTGGGCGTAGCGGTTCATGCCGCCTGTATCGACGGGGGTGTCGGCGGTTTGTCTGAGGTAGCGAGCCACCCGCGCCAACACACTTTCGTCCACGCGAACGCCGACGTCGCGCGCGTCGAGCAGAAAGAGACCGGCGTGGGCGGTGAGCCAGGGGCTCGACCACCAAGTACCAGGCCACAACGTGATCGAGCCGTCGCTCAGCTGACGCTTGGCAACCTCGTCGGCCAGCTCTTGCAGCTTGGCGTGCGGGTCGCCGCCGAGTGCGTCTGGGCGTTCACGCTTCGTCGCGTTCCAGACGGCGATCATCGCGCGGCCGCGGCTCGCGATCTGTTCAGTGCAGTCGAATTTGTACGCGATCAGCCACTTCACGCCGGCGAGCATCGCCGACAGATGCGACGTGCCGATGCGAAGACGCATGCGCGAGCGTTGTGGATCGATATCCTTCGGCAGCTCGAGCACGAGGTCCTGGGCGTCGCGCGTCGCGCCGAGCAACGCGTGCGTGCGCGGGTGATAGTCGGGGCGCACGGGGAGCCAGACTTTCATTGCATCAGCGGCCGAGCCGTCGGTCGCGCCAAGGGTGACCGAGACGCTGTCGCCGATCGCATCGCGGCGAGGCGCCGTGAAAACGAAACGCGCCTCGGCAGCGGATGCGGCGGTGAGTGAGATGCTCACGCGCGGCGGGCCGGCGAGTGTGAGGCCCGTCGCCTCAGCGTGCGCGGTTGCGCTGCGTGCGCGTCCGTCGAGCGGCGTCACGGCCACTCCGGCGACGATCGAGTCCGACGGTCGAACGAATCGCGGCAATTCGGCGCGGGCAACGAGTGGACGGGTGACGAGGATGGTCGTGTCGCCGTTGCCGTACTTGTCTCCCGCCGAGAGTGCGACCGCCATGACGCGAAAGGTCGTGAGGTTGTCCGGCACCTTCGCGCGCGCAACGGTCTCGCCATTCGCGTCGGTGCGGACGGTGGCGAGGTAGAAGGCGGAGGAGCTGAACTGACTCCGCGTGACATCGTTCGGGGAGTTCTGAACGCGCTCCGGTGTTGCCGATGATGCCGATGTTACGGACATAGCAGCAAGCATCGCCCGCGTCTGGCGCATGAACATCGAGATGAGCGTCGGATCGTTCGTCAACAGCGCAGGAAGTGTGGACCAGATCGGCGCACCGACGCCGCGCGGCGCATAGACGAGCGACAACAGATCCGGGGTGCGGAAGCCTGTGAGAGCCAGCACGCCCTCATCGATTGCCCAGAGGGCAACCTCCGAGCGAGTCCCCCGTCCTGCCGCATCACGCACGACGATCTTGATCGACGCCGTGTCGCGTGGCTCGTACGACACGCGATCGGGCGAAAGAGCGACCGTCAGCTTCTTGAGATCGGCGGCGACGCGTAGGTCGACGTAGCCGATGCGCAGCCGCTCATTCGACGAGTCGGGGCGTGCCGGACCGTTGGGGCGTGGCAAGAGCGTGACCGAGACGATGACGTTCGGAGCGTATTTCTCGACGATCGGCACATCGATGACGTTGTCGCCGCGAACAGTGCGCTGTCGCCGCTCCTCGAGGATGCCTTCGCGTTCGACCTTGATCCACGCCTCGGCGTCGTCGAATGGCGATACGAAATGCACGCGTGCCACCGATCCCGGGCGGAGATTCTTGTCGTCGCACGTGACGGCGACATGAAAGCTTTGGCCTTGTATCCAGGGAGGCCGGACTGACGCGATGGTTCGCTGCGCTGGTGGTGCGAGGGAGCTGTACGTGACGGCGCGGCTACTGTCGCCGCGGGGATTCGTCGCGGTGAAGCTGCT
>JAICJQ010000228.1 GCA_025928335.1 Gemmatimonadaceae bacterium | reverse complement strand
TGATCTCACGCTCGAATCGGTCGGCGCTCAAGCCCTGCGCCAAATCCGGCGAGAGAACTTTCACGACTACTTTGCGGCCGAGACGCAGCTCTTCCGCGACGAACACGCGGCTCATGCCGCCGCCGCCGAGCTCGCGCTCCAGCTGGTAGGCGTCGCCGAGCGTGGTCTGCAACTGGGACAACAGAGGGGTACTCAAAGACGGCTCGGCCTGTGGTTCGGGTTTGGCACGTTGTTCATCCTACGACTTGAATGTCGTCGCGAGCACACGACGCTTGAGGTCGATGAAACGCGGGTCGTCACGTACGCCGCGAAGCCATGGCATATCCCAATTCATGAACGCGCGCAAGCTGAAGGTCCTTTTTCGAAACGAGGTCTCCAGCCACTCCATCGTGTGGTCGGCGTCGCCAATGCCGGCGTACGCGATCGCGATGAAATTCGGGTCCACCCACTGGCGTCGCTCTCGCGCCTCGAATTCGTGGATGACTTTGAGAGCTTCGTCACGTTTGCCCATCCGTCCGTACGTCATGGCCAATCCAACGGACGGTTGGCCGGTTGATTTCTCAAAGCCGGCGAAGGCAGCCGCCGCTTCATCGAGACGGCCCATTTGGAGCAGCGCGATTCCGTCCGACGCTTCCCAGATGAAGACCTGGGGATCGAGTTTCTTCGCCACAGAATCTTCGTGCAGTGCTTCCTGGTTTTTCCCGCTCCACGCGAGCGCTTCAGCACGTAGCCTCGCGGCGACCGGCGAGAGCGGATCGACCTGAATCAAGCGGTCCGCGAGCGAGATCGCCTTCGTGTCGTCTCCGGTGAGGTACGAAAACAAACCGTACATGAAGAGCGCATCCGGAGAATTCGGATTCATCGCCAGGCCACGGTCCATCTCGGCGCGGCCGGCCTGGAAGTCCCACGTCGCGGCGGCGATCTCGTATCCGTTGAGCACGCGCGCTTCCGCCAGCAAGCTATCACTTGCGACTGCTCGCTGCGCCGCTTGATACGCAAGCATGTGATACTCGTGGGACGGCATGTAGACGTCGGCCAAAATATCGTAGACGAATGCGACGCCTGCGTGGGCTTGCGCATAGTGTGGGTCGAGCTTGAGCGCATCTTGAAAGTAGCTCAGGGCATTCTGCAGCGACTGCGGCGTCAACTTGTTTTTCTCGAACACGCCGCGCATATAGAGATCGTGTGCCTCGGGATTGATCGTTCGCCCGGCTCGCGTTACGGCGACGGCCTGCGGTGTGAGCACCACTCGCAATTCGTTCGCGATCGCACTCGTGATCTCGTCCTGCATCGCGAAATTGTCTTTGCTCTCGCGATCGTAGGTGTTCGACCAGAGAAGCTTTCCATCGGGTTGGCTGAGTTGCATTTGCATGCGCACGCGACCCCGCCCCGGCAACAACCGACCCGTCAACAGCATGCGAACGCCGAGCTGACGCGCGATTTCCGCCGGCGCCGTGCGCGTACCCTTGAAACGAAATGTCGAAAGATCACCCGCGACTTGCAGACCGGGCATCTTTTTCAGCGCGTTCGCGAGCTCGCCGGTCATTCCGTCGGCCAGGTACTGCGTCGTCGAATCGCCGCCGAGGTTTTCGATCGGGAGGACCGCAAGCGTCATCTCGGTCGACGCGTTGGTTGCGCTTCCGCGCCTCGCGAACCATAGGCCGCCGACGACGAGCAAGCCCACCGCCGAACCTGCCATGGCGATCATGCGTGCTCGCGATGGACCTCGCGCTGCCGCTGTGCTCATGAGCGCCCGCGCCGCCGAGGTTCCCGGCGCAGTCACGGCATCGAGCGCGCGCACGATCTCGTCGGCGTCCTGCGGACGATCCGCCGGCCTCTTCTCGAGACAACGCATCACCAGCTCGGCGAGCGCCGGAGAAATGGAAGGGCGCCGGCGGCCGATGAGCTCCGGGACCTCGGTCACGTGCGCGGCGAGCATCGCCTGTGGCGAGCGCCCGGCGAAGGGCGGCTGACCGGCGATCAGCTCGTACGCCATCACGCCCCAGGCGTAGAGATCGGCGCGGTGATCCAGGTGCGGGTCAGCCGTCGCTTGCTCCGGCGCCATGTATGCAGGCGTGCCGAGTGCCATGCCGACAGATGTGATTCCCTCGCCACTGCTGCTCCCAGCTGCGTCGACCGCTTTCGCGACGCCGAAATCGGTGACCATCGCGGCCCCGCCGGACATCAAGACGTTGTCCGGTTTGATGTCGCGATGCACGACGCCCTGCACGTGAGCATATGCTAACGCGCTCGCGATCTCGCGAAGAATTCGCACGGCATCGCTCAGCGGCAGCTCGCCGTCGCGAGTGATGCGCGCCCGAAGCGATTCCCCGTCGACGAACGGCATGGTGAAATACGGGAGTCCGTCGACCTCGCCCGCGGCAAGAAGCGGTACGATGTGGGCGTGTTGCAGTCGCGCGGCAATCGAGATCTCGCGCTTGAACCGATCGACAGATAGTTGTCCCGACATTCCGTCGGGCAACACCTTCACGACGACGCGACGGGCGAGCGAGGCATCGAGCGCCACGAAGACGCGCGACATGCCGCCACCGCCAAGCTCTCGCTCAACCGTATACGCGCCGCCGAGCGTGGACTGCAACTGATCGCGGAGGTCGGTCATCAGCACGCCTTGCGGTGGCCGTCCGCCAGGGCGGTGGTGAGGCCTGCCGTCATCTCAGATCAGTGACCTGCGTCGGCACGATCACGACGGTTTCCGAGGAGGGATAAGTCAGGAGAGCGGGTCGAGGCAAAGATGGCGCGTGTTCCGGCCGTGCGATACTCCCGATTGCTCGTTCGGCGCTCGCCTGCGGATCGTCATGCCGGTCCGATCACCGGCTCAGCTATCAGGGGGAAGCTGACCGCGCGACTCTGAAGAGAGACGTCGGCTCTGATGCCAAACCAGAGTGCAGCGGCAACCAAGGAGCAGACCGCGCCCGATGCAACGGCGATTGTCCAGCCAAAACTACCGGCAAGCACAGGGACGAGCACGGCTCCGACGCCACCGGAGATATTGCCCCCAGTGTTGAGCATTCCGGTTCCGCTCTGCGACTGCTTGCCCGCGATGCGCATGGTCGCCGCCCAGTAAGTTCCGTCGACGAACTGAACGCAGCCGAAGCTGAGCGACAGCAGCACCACGCTCAGCACGGGGTCGGTCGAGAGCGTTCCCGCCACGAGCAGCGGCGCGGATGCAATCAGCCCACCGATCGCAGTGACTCGACACCCCAGTCGCGGGCCAAGGCGGGCCGACAGACGATCGCAGACGACACCGCCCGCCACCGCGGCGATGGCGCCAAGCACCCACTGAGCGCCCGTGAAGTATCCGCCGAGCGTCGCAGGGACATGCCGAATCTCGATGAGATAGTAGAAGAACCAATTAAAGAACAAGTAAAACACATAGTTCGCGCAGAAGTAGCTCAGCGTGATGCACACGAGATCGCGATTGGCAATCAACTGCGTCCATTTGATCGGGGGCTGCGTGTCGTCCGTAGTCATTCGTTCCGCGCCGATCAACGTCACCTCTGCGCGATTCACGCCGTGATGCTCGGCGGGATCGTCGCGGTAGTCCTTCCACCAGATCGCCGCGAGCAGAAGTCCGAGTGGCGCGGCGATGAAGAACGACTGTCGCCATCCGACTTCGAGAACCAGCCACGTGATGCCCGGCCCCGCCAGCGCGGCGCCGACGGTGGTTCCCGCGGTGCTGAGACTGTTGGACAGCGCCCACGTCTTCGGCGGAAGCCACGCGAACATCGACCCGGCTGTGACGGGAAAGATTGGTGCTTGAACGGCTCCCTGAGCCGCACGGAGAAGGACGAGGAGCGTCACCGTCGCCGCGACCGGCCAGCCGCGCGGGACCATTGCCATCGTCGCCGTCGTGCCGAACCACGCGATGAACATCAACGTCATGGCTCGACGCGGACCGATGCGCTCTCCCAGCAGGCCGCCCGGTGCCTGAAACAATCCGTAGCTCCACGCGAATGCGCCGAGCACGAGGCCAAGCTGAGTCTCGCTAAGACCGAGATCGTGCATCATCGCGGGCGCGGCAACCGAGAGATTGAAACGCAGGACGTACGCGATGATGCTGGCGAGGACGATCCAGCCAAGGACTCGCCAGCGAACGGCCGTCGGCCGCCCAACCCCAGCGTCGGGGATGTTCATCAGAGCATGAGGGCTATCGTGTTCTTGCGCCGCTCGTCAACCGACGGAGCTCGGTGAGCCAGCTCGGGATCACGACGATCGCGATCGCCGACGGATCGGATCGGGTCATGAGAAATTTCCCGTCGTTCACCACGTCGAAATCCTGCTCGAACGATCCGGTGAACAACGAGTCGCGCGAAGGACTTTGATGGCGACGTCGCGGTCGTGTTTGAGGTCCGTCGCTAGGTAGACCGTGGCCATCCCGGCGCGGCCGAGCTCGCGGTGGACGCGATAGCGGCCGGCGAGCGCTATGTTGAGCCGTTCATGCGTCGCGGTTGTACCGGAGCGCGGCTGGTCGATCGACGTCATTTCGCGTTCAGGAACGGCACATGGAAGACTTCCCGATTGGCAGCGGGCAGGTGGGCACAGGTCTCGGCGGCTCGACGACAAGGTGGCGTGCGGTAGCGCTGCTGTCGAGAACTCGAAGCCCTTCGAACTTGAGACATTCTTACAGAATCCAATCCTCCCCGAGCCGCACCACGCGGTATAGTGCAGGTATGCCCTTCCGCGCCAGCACTCCCGTCCTCGCAGCGATATCGCTCGTCCTCGCGGCGTGTGCGCCCAGCAGGCCTCCCGATCGTTACGGCTTCCTGGCGCTGCTGGGTCGAGACACCGTCTCGTTGGAGAGCGTCACTCGCACGGGCAACACTCTGGTGAGCGACGAAGTCGATCGATTTCCGCGCGTGCGTCGCCGACACACCCGCATCACGCTCAACGCCGACGGCAGCATCCGTCATCTCGAGATGGACATACGGACGTCGAGCGAGCCGCCGCCGGAACGCGAGCGTCATGTGGTTGCGGATGTTACGAAGGATTCCGTCACAATCTCGAAGCGCGATAGCACCGGCGTTCGCCGAATCGCGTTGGCGACGGGCGGCGTGCTGACGATGGCGCATCTGCCGCAGATGTACAGTCTCACCGATTTGTATTTCGGCGCCGCGCTCAAACGCGCCGCGGCCAATCACGTCGCCGCGGGCGACCCAGTCATGCTCCACCAGTTCTACATCGATCGCGAGTTCGATCGGTTCCCGCTGCATGATGGCGTGGTGCGACCGCTGCCCGGCGGCAACGCTGATCTGCGGCATGACTGGTTGTCGGGGACGGGCGAGGCGACGTTCGATTCCAGCCGTCATATGCTGACATATTCCGGCGCCCGAACGACGTACAAGGTGGAGGTCAAACGGCTGACCAGCCCGCCGGATTCCCAGGCGATCGAGAGGATCGGCGAACGGTATGCGGCGCTCGAGACCAGCAATGGCGGTGCGGCTCAGCTCAGCGTGCGCGATACGACGCGCGCCAACGTTGGCAACGCTACGTTCACCGTTGACTACGGACGTCCGCTTGCGCGCGGGCGCGTGCTCGTCGGTGACGTCATCCCCTACGACCAGGTGTGGCGCACGGGAGCGAACGCCGCGACGCAGTTCTCGACGTCCGTACCGATCACGCTGGGCGGGATTCGTCTCCCGGCGGGTAAGTACACGCTGTGGACCGTGCCGCACGCCAAGGGGGTCGACCTGATCGTGAATAAGCAGACCGGCCAATGGGGTACGGGCTATAACGACAAATTCGACTTGGGCAAAGTGCCGATGTCGACCGGGACTCCTGAATCGCCCGTCGAAAAGTTCACGATTTCAATCATTTCAAC
>JAICJQ010000217.1 GCA_025928335.1 Gemmatimonadaceae bacterium | reverse complement strand
GGTTGCTGCTGCGGTTGCTGCTGCGGTTGTGGCTGCGGTTGCGGCTGGCTTTCCGGAGGAGCGCCGGCCGGCGGCCCACCAGCGCCCGGGAGCGGAATCTGAGACTTCGGCTGGTTCGCGGCGCGAGCCGAATCAGCCGTGGCGCGGAGCTTCTGCGCCCGCTCGAATCCGCGGTCCACACCCGCCGGGTTCACCGACGATTCGTACTTGGCGTCGAGCAGCTTCTTGAGTGGTCGCGGGACCGACAGCGGCTGTGCCTGTCCTGCCATCATCCGGTCGAGGTACGAATCGACGCGCGCCGAGGCGAGTCGCTCCTTCTCCGCCGTGCTCTTGGCGCTGTCCGCCAACATCTTCGGATCGACGCCGAGCGCCTGCCAGATGTTCGACACGAGCGCCGAGACCGACGTGTACAGATTGTTGTGCTCCTCCGGCGTCAACTGGACCTTCGCGCTGTCCGCCTTCTTCAGCAGCACTTGCTGCATCGCCACCTGCTTGATGAATGGCTTGAGCTGCGAGTCCGGCGCGGCCGGAATGCGCTGATAGACCTGCTGCTGCGGCGGAAGCGACTCCAACCACCCGAGGAAATCGCTTACCGTCAGCTCACCGCCTTTGAACGTGGCTAGCGTCGAGCGGTCGTTGCGATGCTTGGGTTCATTCTTCACCGCGTCCTTGATCGTCGCGGGCGCGTTGTCCTTTACCTGGATGTTGGCGTTCGCTTCGATGCCCGAAACGAAGGTGCTGTCCTTCACGAGGGTCGCGGCCTGGACGTACTGCGCGGCGAATTCCTTCTGCGCGTCAGCCCACGGCGTGCGCTGGATGATGTGATAGCCGTAGTGCGTCTCGACCGGCTGCGAGATTTCGCCCGGCTTGAGGTTCGCCGTGGCGTTCGAGAACTCGGGCAGCATGATGCCGCGGCGGAAGACGCCGAGGTTTCCCTTGCTCTGCTTCGCGGTCGGGTCCGTGCTGTATTTGTCGACCATCGCCTCGAAGTTCGCCGCGGTGACCTGCGCGCGAACCATCTCCGCCTTTTTCTTCAGCGAGTCCTTCTCGGCCTGCGTTACAGGGGCGTTCGGGTTCTTGAAGCCGATGAGGATGTGGCGGGCCGCCAGAAGGCCGCCGGCCGCCTGATTGTATTCGGCTTCGCTCGCCGAATCGACCTTGAACGACTTCGAGACGGAATCCATATAGCGGTTGAGGCGCTGTGCGTTGATCATCGGCATCAGCGCCTGGTCGATCATTTTCTTGTCGTTCAGCGAATCGCCGTGGGCCGCCGCGAACGCAAGCTGCTGATAGCCGGTCCAGATGTCGGCGACGATGGCGGCGGTCTCGCGGTTCACCGGGACCTGGATCTTGGCATTGCCGAGCAGATCGCCGAGACGATTGACGGAGAGCTCCTGCGAGCCTGCTCGTGCGACGACATCGACGTGCGCGGTCAGGGCCTCCTTGAGGCCGTTGCAGGCGGTGACGGCGACAAGGGCCGCAGCGAGCGGAAGAAGGCGAGTTGGGCGCATGTGGGGAATTAGGAGCGGGACTGACGGAAAACGGTATTGGACGAAAGCGGCTATGCGGCAACCGCGCGAAGCGCGCGGACCAAGCCTTCGAGCATTGGGGCGCCGCCGAGGCGGGTGAGCTTCAGTGACAGCGGAACAGCTCGGCGAACCTCCGCCTGGAACTGCACGTCGTGAAACGCGGCGGATAACCCCTTGACCCTGGGCGCGGCAGAACCTCTAAACGTAATGCGAGCCTCGTCGCCGCGCACCAGGATCCCTTCTATCCCCAAAGCACCGCCAACGATCCGCAATTGGGCGAGCGCGAGCATGGCCTCGGCGGCCGGGGGCGGCGGCCCAAACCGGTCGCGCATCTCGATCCGGAGCGACTCGACCTCGTCCGGACTCTCGAACCGGGCGAGACGCTTGTACACATCGATCTTCGCGTCCTGCGACACGACATAGTCGTCCGGCAAGTAGTTCGGTGTGTCGATCGTCACATCCGCGGGTTGCAGCTTCGGCGCGGCGTCGCCGGACATGAGTCGCGTGACGGTCTCATCGAGCATCCGGAGATACATGTCGAAGCCGACGGCGTGGACCCAGCCCGATTGCTCGGCGCCGAGCAGATTTCCCGCCCCGCGCATTTCCATGTCCTTCACGGCAATGCGGTAGCCCGCGCCAAGCTCCGTGTGGTGCTCGAGCACCTGCAACCGGCGCTCGGCCTCGGCATCGATTCCCGTATCGGGAACGAGGAGATAACAGTAGGCGCGGCGGTGCGAGCGGCCGACGCGCCCGCGAAGCTGATACAGCTGCGCCAGGCCGAAATAGTCGGCGCGGTTCACGAACATCGTATTCGCGTTCGGCACGTCGAGCCCCGATTCCACGATCATCGTCGATACGAGCACGTCGATCGCGCCGTTCACGAACTGATGCATGCACTCCTCGAGCTCCTTCTCCCGCATTTGCCCGTGCGCAACGCTGATCCGGGCGCGCGGCACGATCTTCTTCAAATGATCGGCGATCGCCTGGATCGTCTCGATGCGATTGTGAACGAAGAAGACCTGTCCGCCGCGATCGAGCTCGCGCGAGATCCCTTCTTCGATCAGCCCCTCGTCGAACGGCTCGACGTACGTCAGCACAGGAGAACGATCGCGCGGCGCCGTTTGCATCAACGTCATGTCGCGCAATCCGGCGAGCGACAGGTGCAGCGTGCGCGGGATCGGCGTCGCGGTGAGCGTGAGCACGTCCGTCTGCAGCTTGAGCTGTTTGAGCCGCTCTTTGTGCTTCACGCCGAACCGATGCTCCTCGTCGACGATGATCAGCCCGAGATCGGCAAACTGCACGTCGGGGCTGAGCAGCCGATGCGTGCCGATGACGATGTCGATCTTTTTCGCCTTGAGCTCTTCCAGCACCACGGCTTGCTCTTTCACGCCCTGGAAGCGGCTCAACGCCGCGATCTTCACCGGAAAATCGGCAAGGCGTTCGGTGAAGGTGCGAAGATGCTGATCGGCGAGAATCGTCGTGGGAACGAGAACCGCGACCTGCCGCTCCGAGTGCACCGCCTTGAAGGCGGCGCGCACCGCGATCTCCGTCTTGCCGTAGCCGACGTCGCCGACGAGCAATCGATCCATCGGCCGCGTGCTCTCCATGTCCGTCTTGACCTGCGTCGTCGCCGTGCGCTGGTCCGGCGTATCCTCGAACAGGAACGCCGATTCGAGTTGGCGCTGCCACGGCCCATCGGGAAATTGCGCCGGCCGCGTCGCGATCTTCCGACGAGCGTAGAGGTCGAGCAGCTCGACGGTCATGTCCTGAATCGCGAGGCGCGTCTTCTCGCGCTGCTGGGCCCAACGCCGGCCGCCCAATTTGTGCAGGCGAGGCGGCGGTGAGTCCTCGGAGACATCGCCCGCCGAGCGATACCGCTCGAGCTGATCGATGCGGTAGAGTGGAACGTTGAGACGATCGCCCCCCTCGTACTCGACAACGGCCACTTCCATCGTGCTCTGACCGACGAAAATCGTCTCGATGCCCCGGTAGATCCCGACGCCGTGCTCGAGATGAACGACGAAGTCTCCCGGCTTGAGGGACATCGTCTCGATCGAGACGCCGGTGAGATATCGCCGCGCGCGCCGGATCCGACGCTCCCGCCGGAAGATCTCGTGGTCCGTGAGGACGCGAAGCCCCGGCAGCACGAACCCGCCGTCGAGCACTCCGATCGACAAGGCGGCCGGCGACGGGTTTCGATCCTCATCGCTCAACAGTTCATCGAGACGCTCGGCTTGGCCTTCATTGTCGCACAGGATGATCGTCGGCGTGCCGTCGCGAACGAGGCGCTTGAGCTGCTTGATGTCCCGGTCGATCGGTTCGGGCGGCCGCAGCGGAAGGACGACATCGGCCTGCTCTTCGTTGGTGTCGACCGCGGCGACGGCGCCGAGCTTTCGCAGCGCGGCGGTCGTCGTCGCCGGTGGCTCGAACAGCTCGTCGCGATCGGGGACGTCTTCGCCGCGCCGGCGCGCGAGATCGATGTGGTGCTGCGCGTCCGCCCACGTACGCTGTAGCTCTGGCTCGAGATGCGAGCCATTCGGCACGAACAGAATCGTATCGGGCGGAAGCAGCGTCGTGATCGACCCGCGATCGAACGCGCCGGCGTCTTCGCTGACGTGGCCGTCCACCGGAAGGACGAGCGCGAGATCGACGGCGCGAGTGGAGCGCTGCGACGCGAGATCGAAGTGGCGAAGATCCACGATCTCGTCGCCCCAGAATTCCGCCCGCACCGGCTCCGCCATGCCGAACGAATACACGTCGAAGATGCCGCCACGAATGCTGAACTGCGCGACGTCGTCCACCATCGTCACACGCTCGAAGCCGATCGACTCGAGGTGGTCCGACAACTCGCGCAAGCGATGGGTGTCACCCTTCCGCAGCTCGACGCGAAGCGATTGCAGCGCCCGCGGCATGCGGGTCTTTTCCGAGAGCGCACGCGCCGTCGTCAGCAGCACACGGAGCTCGCCGCGTGTCAATTGCTCGAGCGTCTCGACGCGCTCGCCCGCGACCTCCATGTGCGGCTCGGCCTCGCCGAATCCCTCGCGCGGCGGATAGAGCGCGATTGGGGTCTCGTCGAGCAGCGTCGTCAGATCGGCGAGCCAGCGCTCCGCTTCGGCGACCCCTTCGGCGGCGACCATGAGGAAGCGCGTCGGCAGGCGCCGCACCATCGACGCCACGAGTACCGCGTCCGACGAACCGGGAAGTCCGCCTACGGTGAGCCGCCCACCCGGAGCCGGCAGCGTGTTGATGATGCGTTGAAATCCGGGTAGCCGCTCGAGCGCATCGAGCAGGCTCTCGAGTGCCATCAGACTACCCGTCGCGGCCGCGCGCCAATCATGACGGCCTCCACGGCCAGCAACACCAGCGCGATGAGCAGCGCAGGCTCGAGCAATGAGCGACGCGCCGCGCCGCGGAAGGCCATCGACGACCAGGCGGGCGCGTCGGGCGCCACGAGCGCCCGTGCCGCGTGCAGACGCTGGCTCAACTCATTCGCGGAGAATTGCTCGAGCTGCGACTCGGCCGGTGAACCGTTCACGACGAGCGCGCCGACTCGCCGTCCATTGCGCGTCAGGAAATACGTGCCGGCGTGACCTGGTGCCTCGATGACGTCTGAGATCGAGGAGCGCTGACCATCCACGGTCTCGAGACCGTCGGCCCAACGCGGTCGTGGAATGCGAGCGCCCGGTTCAGCCTCCAACACCTGCCCCGGCTCGCCGACGAGCCGTTCGGTAAGGATCGAACCGAGCCACGGCACGAACGACGCACGTATCGGGAAATTCGTCGCGTCGGCAGTCAGCGGCGATCCGACCAACACGTACCGCGGACCGGCGACGACCCACGCATCTCGACCGACGACGGCGAGCGTCTCGGCGACGGCGCCTGTTTGGGCAACGAGGTCGTAGCGCACGGCGGTGGTCACCCCCTCGAAACCGGGACCGCGCACCGTCGCGTCACCGGCGCGGCGCGCCCCGAACCGCCATGGAATTCCCGCGCGCTCGAGGGCACGATTCGCCGTTCCGAGTCGCACGGGGTCGATCGGCGCGGTAATGAGCGCCGGCAGCGTCGCGAGCTCGTCACCACCGGTGACCACAATGTCGTGCCCGTCGGCGACGCGTTCGGAGCTCCGCAGAACGTCGAGCGCACTCTTCGCGAACGGACCGGCAGAGGGTAGCGCACTGACGCCGGGAGCGGGTCCGATCCAGACCGCAAAGCTCCGCACGTTGTCGCCTGCCAGTTCATCCGGCTCCAGCTCGACCGTCCCGGCGAGCCAGCCGCGTTCCGGGGGCGACGCGTGGACCACGACTTCTTCATTCGGCGCGGCGGTGCCGCGCGCGAAAGTGCGGCTGTTCAGCGTGATGCGATACGTCGTGGAATCATGGGAGAGAAAACGCGCCGCGACCGAGCCGCGGGGCGTCCATCGGGTCGGCCGCGCTTCGGCGAGCGTCACGGCGCGATTGGCGGGCGGGCGACCACCCGGGACGTATACGAGCACCTGCGCGTCGGCGATGGAGGGTGTTCGCTGCCATTCGGTGCGCTGACCGTCGGTGAGCAAGGCGACCTGTCTCGCCTCGAGGCCGGCTCCGCGGACCACGCTCGCCGCTCGCGCCAGCGCAGTCGTCGGATCGGCGGCGCCGGCGATCGCCGCCTGGCGGTTGACCTAGTAGCGCCACACAGCCGGCGGGCCGCC
>JAICJQ010000188.1 GCA_025928335.1 Gemmatimonadaceae bacterium | reverse complement strand
CGTCATCGAAGCCAGCGGCGCTCCCGAGGCGGTGAAACAGGCGCTCGATCTGGTGCGGGATGGCGGCCGGGTGGTCGTGTGCGGACAGTACACCGACAACGGCGCGATCGAGATCCACCCGCACTGGCAGCTCAACCGCAAGCATATCGAGGTCAAGGGCTGCTGGGGCTCTCGCTACGACCACTTCCACCGCGCCGCAGCCCTGACCGCTCGGTACGGTGAGAAAAAACCGTGGCGCGATATGGTCAGCAAAGCGTTCGCGCTCGACAGCACGAACGCGGCGCTGCGCGCCGTGGAGGATCGGACGGCCATCAAGGCGGTGATTACGCCGAATCCGGGTTTGGTTGCTGCAAGATCCTAAGGAGATCCTAGATCCTGGGTCCTAGATCCTAGATGTAAAGGCGTTGTTTATTCGGGGATCCAGGATCTAGGACCTGCGATCTTCAAGCCGTATCATCAACCGATACGCGTTTAGGCCATCAGGGCGCTTCTGTGTATACGACGTGTCTGTTCTGCCACTCGGATCTCTCCGCCAATCACTTCCTGGGCAGCTTCCCGGTTGGCCGCCGGTTGGCGTTCGATCCGAAAAAGGGTCGGCTCTGGGTCATTTGCACCCGTTGCGGCAGATGGAACCTCTCTCCTCTCGAGGAGCGGTGGGAGGCGATTGATCAGGCGGAGCGGCTGTTTCGGGGCACGCGACTTCGCATGTCGACGGACAACATCGGCCTTGCGCGCTTCCGCGGCGGTTTCGAGCTCGTTCGCATCGGACCGGCGTTGCTTCCCGAGATCGCGGCGTGGCGGTATGGAACGCGGCTCGCGCGCATCGAACCCGAGCATCAAGCCGAGCGTGGACTTTTTCTGCGCGGCGCGCATCTGATCGCGAAAGCGACGGCCGGCGCGCTCGTACACTATGCGCACGCGGTGGGCTTGAGCGACGACACGGTCCTTCGCATGCGAACCTTCCGTCGCTCGCGTGGAGTCCTGCTGCGCGCCGCCGACGAATTTGGCCATCCCGTCGTCGTCCGCTACGCGCACCTCGGGGCCGCGGAGTTGGTGCGACCGGAGCAGGATGCGCCGTGGCAGCTCAAGCTCCACCACGATTCAGGTGTCGCGACGCTCGCCGAGGCACCCGCGCTACGCGTTGCGGGAAAGATGCTCGCCACCCTCAACTTTGGCGTCGCGAGTCAGGCGGAGCTCAATCACGCCGTCGCGAAGCTCGACGAAGCCGGTGATCCGGAAGGCTACTTCTCACGCGTGGCGTCGCTCGCCATGCGCACGTCGTGGGGGCGCTTTCCCGATGCGCCCAAGCATGGCGACGAGCCGCCGGCGAAAGGAACGTTCGCCGAGCGCCTTGCGCTGAACCTGGCCAGCCGCTCGTTTTGGGGAAACGGTGGAACGGGAAGCGACGAACAGACTCCCCTGTATCGGCTGCCGGCGGTCGACCGACTCGCGCTCGAGATGGCCGCCAACGAAGACATCGAGCGGCGCGCCCTGGCCGGCGAACTGGAAGCCCTTCACGCTGCGTGGAAAGACGCCGAAGAGATCGCGGCCATTGCCGACGAGATGTTCACCGACGGCGTGCTCGAAGAATTCAAGCGGCAGTATTTCGAGCGGCTCGCTCAAGCCGAAGACTGAGCTCTCGAAGCGCCCCGGTTTGCTCGGCGCATGGCGCTTGCAACATGTTAGGGCGTCCTGATTCGGAGAGCTCCATCGATGCGTCGTCACGCCGTTGGCTGGTCTGTCGCCTGTCTGTCCGCCATCGCGTGCGCCGGTCCCGCGTCGGACTCCGCCACGCGGGACACGATGTCGGTTCGGGGCACGAAGATCGGTGTCGCGCCGCCGGCCGGCGTGAACGACGGCGAATGGAGCATGCCGGCTCGCGACTACGCCAGCAGTCGCTTCAGCAATCTCTCGCAGATCACGCCGGCCAACGCGAAGAACCTCCACGTGTCGTGGACTTTCTCGACCGGCGTCTTGCGCGGACACGAGGGACAACCGCTCGTCGTCGGCAAGACGATGTACGTGATCACGCCGTACCCGAACGTGGCGTATGCGTTGGACCTCACCCAGCCCGGCTTTCCGCTCAAGTGGAAGTACCGCCCGGAGAACGCGCAGGCCGCCGTCGGGATCGCGTGCTGTGACGTCGTGAATCGCGGCGCCGCGTTCGCCGACGGCAAAATCGTCTACAACCTGCTCGATGGACACACCGTCGCCGTGGACGCAGCGACGGGCACCGAGTTATGGCGAACGGCGATGGGTGACATCAACAAGGGTGAGACGATCACCATGGCGCCGATCGTGGTGAAGAACAAGGTGATCGTCGGGTCGAGCGGGGGCGAGATGGGCGTGCGCGGCTGGATCGCGGCGCTGGACCTCGCCACGGGCAAACAGGTCTGGAAGGCGTACAACATCGGACCGGACGCGGATATCAAAGCGGGGCCGCGTTTCAAGCCCTTTTATGAGCAAGATAGAATAGCCAATTCCGGAACGGCGTCGTGGCCGGGAAATTCCTGGACGGTCGGCGGCGCGACGGTCTGGGGCTGGGTGTCGTACGATCCGGCCCTCAACCTGATCTATCACGGCACCTCGAACCCGGGGCCGTGGAACGGCAGCCAGCGTCCGGGCGACAACAAGTGGAGCGCGGCAATCATCGCCCGCGACGCCGACACCGGCGACATGATCTGGGCTTTTCAACCCACGCCGCACGACATCTGGGACTACGATGCCGTCAACGAGAACATTCTCGTCGACCTCCCGATCGATGGCGCCACCCGGAAAGCACTCGTCCATTTCGATCGCAACGGGTTCGCCTACACGATGGATCGCGCGACGGGGCAGGTCCTTCTCGCGCAGCCCTTCGTGCCGATGAACTGGGCGTCCGGCATCGATCTCAAGACCGGGCGCCCATCCGTCAACGTCGACAAGGCGACGGCGCAGGGAAAAAATGTGAAGGACATCTGCCCGTCGCTCGAGGGCGGCAAGAACCAGCAGCCCGCCGCGTTCTCGCCGAAGACGGGATTGTTCTACGTGCCGACGAACAACCTCTGCATGGACTTCGAGGGACGCGAAGTGACCTACATCGCCGGCACACCGTACATCGGGGGCAACGCACCGGAGAAGGGAGGGCCTGGCGGATACAAGGGCGAGTTCATCGCCTGGGACGCCGTGCACGGCAAGAAGATCTGGGGGATCAAGGAACCGTTTCCCGTCTGGAGCGGCGCGCTCGCGACGGCGGGTAACGTCGTCTTCTATGGAACGCTCGACGGTTGGTTCAAGGCGGTCGACGCGACCAATGGCGCTGTGCTCTATCAGTTCA
Source organism: Gemmatimonadaceae bacterium (assembly GCA_025928335.1). GTDB lineage: Bacteria > Gemmatimonadota > Gemmatimonadetes > Gemmatimonadales > Gemmatimonadaceae > JAQBQB01. The sequence goes on along the minus strand of JAICJQ010000188.1, from coordinate 5,124 downwards.
AGGTGGGTTCGGGCGTCGTCGGCGCGCCGATGACGTACACCGGTCCCGACGGGAAGCAGTACGTCGCCGTCTACGCGGGCATCGGCGGCGACATGGGACTGCTCATTGCAGGTGATGTCGCGGCCAACCTTCCGTTCGACGTTCGCGAGCGCGGCACAACGTTGCCGGACTTGCCGCGGTACACGTCGTGGGGCGGCATGCTGTTCGTCTTCTCGCTCTGATTGAGAGATTACTCATGCACATTCCGTCGTTCGTCCAGGGAATGCTGGTTGCCACCGTGCTCGGTGGAGTGGGCGCGTACGCCGCGCATCAGACGCCGCCGCAACACGCGCTTCCACAACAGGGAACGCAGCCGACCTATTTCGTCGAGCATCCGGACCACATCCAGCCCGGGCTCGCGCTCCAGAGACGCTTTGCGTCTCTCGTCAATCCGTACGAGGGGAACGCCCAGCGCATCAGCGAGGGCTCGAAGCTGTTCGTCGCATACAATTGCATGGATTGTCATGGTGCCGACGGCTCCGGAGCGATGGGCCCGAGCCTGCAGGACAGCCGTTGGCATTTCGGCGGCACCGCCGGCGACATCTTTCAGTCCATCTACGAAGGCCGCCCCGATGGGATGCCCGCCTGGGGCGGCCGGATTGCCGACGATCAGATTTGGCGGCTCGTGGCCTATGTACAAACCCTCTCGAAAGGCCACGACGTCGCAACCGAGAACTTCACCGGCAAAACGATTGCCCGTTCGGGCCACTGATCGGCCTACATTCAGGCCGATCACATTTGGAGGTAGGCCGCTCGTATCGCGTACAGACCACCGACTGCCCAGACGAGAACACCAAAGATGGCGGCGCGCCCTTTGGACACCCTGCCGGTGACGCACACGCCGATCGCCAGCAGGATCGTCACCCAGATCGTGATGAGGTCGAAGCGGCCCGCCAACTGATAGAGCACGGGATTCGCCGTGTCGACGTCCATGAAGCGCGCCGGGCTGAGACTGATGCTGAGCTGCGAGTTGAACTTGGAGGTGTCCATCGTCAAACCTTGCACCCCTCCGATTAACGCGCCAAGGACTCTCGGGAAATACGACCACGCGGCGACGACAAACGCGGCGTGAAAGCTCTGCGCAGACCCAACCACCTTGCCGAGCAGCCACGTGATGACGCCGATAACGAACATCGTCGCCAGCATGATCACGGTGATGCCGTAGCGCGCCAAGGCCATTCCAAACTTCTTGCCCGTCTCCATTTGCTCGGGTGTGACCTGCGGATTCCCCGCCAGCTGCTTTGCGGTTGCGCGAGTGAACTCGGCGTCGAAGATCGGCTCGAGCGTGTTGAACGTCGCGAATACGATGACGCCGATCGCGATCGCCACAAACAGCATTGGCGGCCAAAAGCTCTTGTTCTCCCGCCGGCGAAACACGCCGACCGGCGACAAGAAAATATCGATCGCGTCTTCCCAAAACGATGTCTTTGGCGGGGCGGGCACGGTCCGTTCGACTACCGCTGGCTCGGTCATTGGAGTTCGCCGATGAGGAGGGAGGGGCGAAGGCTAGGCGCCTTCGCCCTGACTGAGTTTAGTTTGTCGCGTCGCGGCCGCACCGAGCAAGCCCCCGAGACCCATCGACTCCACAGCGGTACTCGGCACGAGCATTAGCGCGCCCTTTTCCTTCAGGCCCTCATAGAGGATGTTCATCGCGCGCAGGTGCAGCGCGGTCGGATTGTCGTGGTACGAGCGCGCCGCCTCCTGGAAGAGGGTCGCGATCTCCACTTCCGCCTGGCCGAGAATGATCCGCGCCTGCTTCTCGCGCGACGCCTGTGCCTCGCGCGACATCGCATCCTGCAGCGATGAGGGGATGACGACGTCGCGCATCTCCACCGATTGGACCGTGACGCCCCACGGTGTGCACCGATCGTCGATCAGCTTCTGCAGCTCGCCCTCGATGCGCTCGCGACCGCGAAGGAGATCGGTGAGCGACGTCCGACCGATGATGTCGCGTAACGCAGTCTGCGCGGCCCAGCTCACGGCCCGAGCGTAGTCCTGTACCTCGAGCGCAGCCTTCTCCGGGTCATAAACCATCCAGAACAACACCGCGTCGACGTTCACCGGAACCGTGTCCGAGGTGAGCGTCTCCTCGGCGTTGAAGTTCGTCGTGATGACGCGCTGGTCGATCCATGACGTCACGGTGTCAATGAACGGCACGATCCAGAACAGCCCCGGCCCGCGAAGTCCTTGATACTTGCCGAGACGCAGCACCACAGCGCGCTCCCACTGCCGCGCGATCTTTGCCGATTGCATCAGGATGAGGCCGACCACGACGCCGATGATGATGCCGGCAGGGTTTCGTTGCGATATGCTCGCGGTTGCGCCGGCGGCGATCGACGCGAGCAGTATGACGATGGAAACGACGTTGACCCGGACATCTACCTGCGAGGCAGGCTTGACCAACGCGCGCTTGCGCGATTTCCGCTTGGGCATTTCAGGTATTCTCCTTGGCATTGCGCACTTCGAGCGTCTTCACGTACTGGATGACGTCATGAAGCGAGATGCCGATGGCCGATGCATCGGCGAGCAGCCGCTCGACGAGCGGCTTCAGCTCGCGCTCACGATCTCGACGCGTGCTTCCGGCTGGCGGGGTGGGAACAGCTCGAACAAAGGTTCCGATGCCGCGTTGTGTGGCGAGAAGTCCGGCACGCTCCAACTCGGCGTATACCTTGGCGACGGTATTCGCATTGACGCGAAGGTCGACTGCCAACTGCCGCACCGTCGGCAGCCGGTCGCCGACTGCGAGCCGCCCGGCGGCGATCGCCGCGCGGATACCACGATCAAGCTGCGCATAGATCGGCGTCGGGTCCGATGGGTCGACGGTGAACATGCAGTTTCATTGTACTAATACATTGGTACAATGTCAATGCCGATTATTCGCTAACTAACGAAGACCTTTCGTAACCACAGAGGGCACAGAGACACTGAGAATCACAGAGTGTTTTGTTTTCTTTGCCCGATCGCGGTTCGATACGCCGACAAGAAGTTCCTCCGTGATTCTCTGTGCCTCCGTGCCTCTGTGGTTTGCAGTTGACCTCCCTGCCCGTCCTAGAAACGAAAAGCGGGGCAGCGCCCGATCGGCGCCGCCCCGTTTCCCCAGCGAACCCGTAAACTATCGCGAGACTATATCCTGCAACGCCGCTTTGACCCGCGGATCCTCGGACTTCGACAGCTGATTGATCGCGCTTCGACGAACGGAAAGATTCTCCTCCGCCTTTACGATCGAGATCAGCTTGTCGATCGCCGGACGTTCGCCGTTGCGCACGAAGATGCCGATCAGGTTCTGCTTCATGCTCGGATCCGTCGTCGTGTCGTAGACCTTGATCAAGTCGCCGATCGACGCACCGGCGCGGCTCGCTGATTCGACCGCGCGGCGGCGCAGCTGAATCGGCTCGTTGCCGTTTTGCGCGAGCGCGAGGAGCCACCGCGTGTTCTCAGCGCCGCCCATCTCCGCGAGCGCCGAGAAAACCGCTTCGCGCGAGCGATCGGTTCTCAACGTCGGGTACACCTCACGAAGAAGGGCGGCGTCCTGGGCCGTCGCGTATTCCTGGCCGAGCGCCCGAAGCGCGACAGTCAGCACGTCCTCGGGAAGATCCGTGCGTTTCACGGCGGTGCGCAGGTATTGGCGAGCGCGTGGGTCGCCGGAGCGGGCGAGCGTGGACATCGATTCCTTGGCCAGCCACACGCTCTGGTTTTGCTGCGAAAGCTGGATCAACGGCTGGATGCCCGCGCCGTGATCGAGCCGTCCGAGCACCGACAATGCCTGCTGACGAACGGACTGGTTGTCGGTCTCGTCACGCGCGATGGCGAGAATTGGCTCCGTGACGCTGGCCGGGATCGTCTGGAGTCCGTCGGTCGAGCGTCCCATGTACGAGAGGGCGCTGCGGCGGGTCTCCCGAGGAAGCGACGTGTTCTTGGCGATCGTGACGAGCGCGGCGGCGGTGTTCGCGCTGTCGGCGAGCATCGCGGGGAAGAGCGCGTCGCGACCGGCGCGGCCGTCTACTTTCGCGACGAGCGACAGCAAGTAGTCGGCGGCGTCTTGCGCGCGAACGCGACCAAGATCGGTCACACCGCGCAGCGTGGAATCCGGCGGACCGACGTACGTCTGAACGGAGAGCGGCAGCTTATCGGCGCGATCGATGACGACGCGCACCGGTCCGGCGACGCACGGCTCCATGCGGGACATGTCGCCGTTGCCATAGAAAACGCCGGTGTAGCTGTTCGGGCCCGTCTGGATGTAGGTGCGCCCGTTGCCGCAAACGCCGGCGCGCGATGCGAAAGAAAACTGGACGCGGCCATCGGGGGCGCCGTCGACGCGCGACGCGAGCTGCGCCGAGGCGTTGGTGGCCGCCGCGACGAGCGCGGCGGCGAGTGGAAGATGAGAGACTCGGATCATGGACGTTTCCCGTCGAGGATGTCCTGGAAGAGTTGCGCGCTTCGGGGATCGTTCTTCCGCTGGAGAGCGTTGATCGCCCTCGTCCGCAGATTGATATCTGTGCCGCTCTTCACGATTTCGACCAGCTTGTCGGCGGCCTCCGGTTCCTTGCGGCCTTGCAGGATGTTGATGATCTGCTGCCGGATGTCCCGCGAATCGGCCGCATCGTAGAGCTTGTTGAGATCGGCGATCGAGATGTTCGAGCGGTAAAGCCGCGACATGGCGGTCGCGCGAATCGAGCCGGATTCATTGTTGTTCCGCGCGATCGCGAGAATCCACTGATCCGTGTCGGCGCCACCCATGCGGCCGACGGCATCGATGATCGCACGCTTCATCGCGTCGTTGTCGGCGCGGGCGTAGAGGTCCTTCAGGTACTTCACGTCTTCCTGCGTGGCGCGATCCGAGTTGAGGCTGTTGATCGCCTCGATGCGCAGGTTGATCGGCGCGTCCTTCCGGTCGATCAACGCACGCATGCTGGCGCGGGCGCGCGTGTTGTCGCTGCTCATCAAGGCGCGCACGGCGGCGCGCTGAATGCGTTCGTCCTGCTCCGTCTTCAGGATTTCCTCGAGCGCGTTGATGCCGGTCTCTCCCGGTGCGCGCGCAAGGAAGTTGATCGCTTCCGAGCGGACGGTGGTGTTCGGGTCGCTCTT
>JAICJQ010000213.1 GCA_025928335.1 Gemmatimonadaceae bacterium | reverse complement strand
CGATCGTCCTCGTCATCGCCTGCGCGAACGTGGCCAACCTGTTCCTCGTGCGCAACGAGAGTCGGCAGGTCGAGTTCGCGGTGCGCGGCGCGCTCGGTTCGGGGCTGGCGGGGATTCTCGCTCAGTCGTTGAGCGAATCGGTCTTGCTTTCGGCCACGGGCGGCGTGATCGGCGTGGTGCTCGCCGGCGTTGGCGTGAAGCTCGCCACGGCGATCGGCGGTCCGCTCGGCCTGCCGCGACTCCAGGACGTGACCATCGACGCGCGTGTGCTGCTGTTCGCGTTGGGAGCGTCGCTCTTCTGCGCGATATTCGTTTGTGTGGTGCCGGTGTTGCGAGCGCGACGACTCCCCATCGCGCTCGTGCTCCGCGCCGGTGGTCGCGGCAGCACGAACGGGGGGCGGCAACGCGCGCGAAGCGTTCTCGTCGTCGCGCAGACGGCGCTCGCGCTCGTGCTGGTTGCCGCGTCCGGGTTGCTTGCTCGCAGCTTCATGCGCCTCGAGCAGGTGAAGCCGGGCTTCAACGCCGACGGCGTCGTCTACTCGCGCATGATGCTGCCCAAGGCAAGCTACCCGACTGCGGCGGCGCGCATGCAGTTCTACGACGCGCTCATGTCGAAGGTCCGCGCGCTACCCGGCGTGCAGAACGCGACACTCACTGACTGGGTCCCGCTGAGCGACGACCATAACGACACGATCATCGAAATTGAGGACCATCCGGCTCCGCCAAACGCCGTGCCCGACGACCATTTCGTGGCGACCGTCGACGGCGAGTACTTCCGTACCATGCAGATTCCCACGCTGAGCGGTCGCGCCTTCGGGCTTCAGGACCCGAAGCGCGCCACACTCGAGGCGATCGTGAGTCGCGCCTTCGCCAAGCGCTATTGGAAGGACGAGAATCCGCTCGGCGAGCGCATCCGACCCGGGATCAACGGCCCATGGTTCACGATCGTGGGCGAGGTTGGCGATGCTCACTACGACGCGCTCGACAAGCCGGTGAACGACATCGTGTATCTCCCGATCGTGTCGGCGAACCTGGATCCGAACGCCGCGAAGACGCCTGCAGACTCGAACGTCGACGTTCCGTCCTATCTCGCGGTCGTCGCGCGCTCGTCGGGCCCTGCTGGAGCGACGACAAGCGCGATTCGCGACATCGTACACTCACTCGATCCCTCACTCCCCACCTACGGCGAGCGGCCGTTGCATGACATCGTTCGCGCGGCGTCGGCGCGCGAACGAGAGATGTTGCTCCTGCTGGCGATCGCGAGCGGATTGGCGCTCGTGCTGGGCGCGGTTGGGATCTACGGCGTGATGGCGTACGGGGTCAGCCTTCAGCGGCGCGAGATCGGGGTGCGGATGGCGCTCGGCGCGCCGCCGGCCGACGTGCGCCGAATGATCTCGCGGAAGGGAGTGGGGCTCGCGGGGATCGGCGTCGTGATCGGCATGGTGGTGGCGATCGGCGTGACGCGATTCATGCGCTCGCTGTTGTACGACGTGAGCCCAACCGATCCGCTCATTCTCGCCGTGACGTGCGCTGTGCTGTTGTTCGTGGCGTTGGCCGCGAGTTGGATTCCGGCGCGCCGCGCGGCGGCGGTCAATCCGACCGAGGCGTTGCGGGGAGGGTGAGCCCGCCCCTCCCGCAGCCGACGCTCACGTAGTGACTCCTTCACGGCTCCTTCGCCGGCTCGGTGGAAGACGACCGAGCGATTTGCTGATCTGCGAGGCCTAGGTGCCGTCGGATTCGATCGAACCGCGGATCCGCCCGCAGCTCGTCGAACATGGGTCCCATAATCTCGTTCTTCAGCGAATGATCGCCCAACGACCGCTCCAGCCACACGAACGCGCGCTCCCGATCGCCGAGGCCCGCATAGACCTCGGCGATTGCCCTCGCCGGAGCCAAACCCGCCGATTCGTCGTTGAGTAGCTCCGTCAGCATGCGCATCGCCTCCGCACGCTGCCCAGATCGTGCGATCGCGTAGCCCAGTAGCCCCCGATACTGAGGGTCGCGCGGCGCTAGTGGACGGAGCAATGCGATCGCGTCGGGAAAGCGACCCATCGCGTCGTACAGAGTGCCGAGAAAGAGCGGCAGCCGCCGAAGCGGAGGTTGCACGTCCATCAGCTTTCTAAACTGCGCGAGCGCCTCGTCGTACCGATGAGCAAAGTATAATGCGTGGCCCAGGCCGGCGATCGCCGTCACGGACAATGGGTCGGTGTTCACAGCGCGCTGGGCCGCCGCGACGGCGTCCGCGGGTCGACTCACCCACTCGTACGCATCCGCCAGCATTCCCTGAGCCTCGCTGGAAGTCGGATCGAGCGCGGTCGCACGTTCCAACTCCGCCAGGCTCGCTGCTTCTTCGTAGCCGACACTGAGCACGTATCCCAGAGCGGTATGCGCATCGGCGAGCGAATCGTCGAGCGCCACGGCGCGGCGCGCCGCCGACTCGGCTCGAGCGAACATCGCGCGACGCTCGGCGATGGGAAGCGGCTGAGCCCAGGCGACGGTAGCGCATCGGCTGGCGAGTGTGGCGTACGCAGCCGCATAGCTCGTGTCCAACGTCACCGCCTGCTGCAAGATGTCGATCGCCAACCGTTGGCCGGAGTCGGACCGCAGCAGCCGGGGGTCGCGCCCGCGCTCGAACAAGTCGTGCGCGGCGACGTTCGCTGTCTCGTGTCTTTGCGTTCTGTTCGACGAGCGTGCTGTCGACGGCGGTTGCGACGACGCAGGGTGCGTCGCTCCGATTCGTGATCGGATGACGAGCGCGGCGACGATCACCAGAAATCCCGCGGCGACGACGACGGGTCGCGAATACCGCCGTACGCGACGACTCCGCGGTGGGGCAATCTGAGTGGCTGTGGTTCGCGTGGTCGGCGTCTCGTAGTCCATCTCACGCGACGAAGCCGGCGATGTTTCGAGTGCCGGCTTTGAGGTCCGGGGCGGCGCTTCGCGGAGTGCATCGGCGAATGCCATCACTGACGGATCAGGTGCCGCCTCGAGCTCCGCTCGCACGATCTTCTCGTGCAGGCGCGCGAACTCCAACGCGCCGGCGCGATCGCCCGCGTCGACCAGCGCGCGCATCAGTGCCAGCGCGGTGCGCGACCCAAATCGATCCTCCGTGGCGAGCCGGCGCCACCACGCGACGGCGTCGCCGAGTCGCTTCGCCTCGCTCGCCTGCGTCGCCAATGCTTCGAGCGTGCGCCGATGGTCGGCCGCCATCTGTCCGCGCGCGGTCTCGACCCAACGCTCGAATTCAGCCGCGCCGTTGAGGTAGAAGCCTTGCAGGAACGGGCCGCCATAAAGAGCGACGGCCCCCGCGAAGTCGCTCGCTTCGAGCGCCGCGATCCACTCTGCTACATCGGACGTCACGACCATCGGGTCGAGGCGGAGCGTTGCCGTACCGACGGTGGAAGAGGCGCCGAAGGCGCGGCGCGTTTCGTAGAGGAGCTGATCGAGCGAGTGACGCGCCGACTCGATGTCGCGATCGGGCCAGAAGACGGCAAGCAACTCGTCTCGACTGACGCCACGCCTACCCGATGCGGCGAGACGCGCAAAGAGGGCGAGTCGGCGTCGCGGTTGTGGCTGCTCGCTCTCGCCATTCATCAGCGCGAGTCTGCCGAATGTCACGAGACGAAGTGTCATGACGCACCGATCGGCCAATACTGAGTCGAAACTGAGTCGGCCCTGAGGCTCGTCGCCGAGTCTACTCCGGCCGCCTGAAGGCGGCAAGACCAACTCATCTCGACGGAGACAGCCGATGCGACCGACTGTAACAATTCTCTATTGCATGGCGGCGGCCAGCCTGGCGGCTGCCGGGTGCGCAGACCGCGGGACGCCGACCTCGCCGCCGCCGATCCGCGAAGCAGCATTCGACCGAGCCTCCACAAACGCGACGTTCACGTCATTCTCGGTCCCCGGCGCGACGGTCACCCTTCCGCTGGACATCAACGATCACGGCGTAATCGTGGGGCGATATGCGGCGGCCGGTCGAACGCATGGCTTCATGCGCGACGAGTCGGGCACCTACACGACGATCGATTTCCCAGGCTCCAGCTTCACCGTGGCCGCGTCCGTCAACGACAGCGGGGCGGTTGTGGGTTGGTACAGCCTGCCGGCGACTCCAGCGGTGCGGCATGGATTCCTTTTCAAGGATGGTGTGTTCACGACGATCGATCCGCCGGGGTCTACCTTCACCAACGCGCTTGGCATCAACGAGCGGGGCGACGTCTCCGGCCGTTACTGCACACATGCTGTGTGTCTCGCTCCGGGAAGCGGCAGCTTTCACGGATTCGTCTACCACGACGGCGCCTTCACCACGGTCGACGTTGCCGGCGCGAGCGAGACGGACGCGTTCAAGTTCGCGGCGAACGGGACGCTCGTCGGCGGGTTCACGCCTGTGGGCGGCCCGGAACAGCTATTCCTGTTCGCTCACGACGCCTTCTCGACATTTCCTCTGCCGAACGGCAAATCGGCCACCCTCGACAACGGCGGCATCAATGCGCGAGGCGACGTCGTCGGCACGTATTGCGACGCGCTGTTCCCCTGTCTGGTCGGACCGACGGCCACGCACGGGTTCCTGATCAGTCGCGGCGAATTCACTACGATCGATTATCCGGGGGCGGCCGCGACCGCGGCGAACGGCATCAACGCGCGTGGAGACATCGTCGGCGGCTGGGCGGACGTTAACGCGGTGGAGAGGGGGTTCCTTCGGGTCAGCCGATGAGTGGCACCGTGATGGGTCGTCGTATCGATAAGACCCAATGAGCTTGGCGGTGCTGCGCCGCATGGTGTATCGTGAGGAGTATGCAACGCTCGCGTCGTCGTTCGATGTTGCTTGGAGTCAGGGCCGCGGCCCTGGCGTTCGCGGTCACCGCCACAGGCGTCGCGCAGAATCCTGATTCTGTTGCCCGCGCTGCCGAGTGCCCGAGGTGCGCCAGTTTCAACGTCCCACACGTGCCCGTAAAGATCTACGGCAATACCTACTGGGTTGGCACCGCCGCCGTCGGCTCGATCCTCATCACGTCAGATCGAGGACACATCCTGATCGACGGCGCGGTCCCGGAATCCTCGCCACAGATCCTCTCGAACATCCGCTCCCTCGGCTTTCGTCCCGAGGATGTGAAGCTGATTCTGAACTCACACACTCACTACGACCATGCCGGCGGGATCGAGGCGCTGCGCCGCGAGACGGGAGCGGAAGTCGCCGCGAGCGACGCCAGCGCTCGAGATCTCGAGCGCGGTGGCCCCGGGCCGAATGATCCGCAGCTCGGAGTCCTCGTGCGCTTTCCGCCGGTGCTGGCGGTCCGGCGCATCACCGACGGGGAAGTACTGCACGTCGGCTCGCTGTCGGTGAAGGCCCACTACACGGCGGGGCACACGCCCGGCGGAACGACCTGGACCTGGCGGTCGTGCGAGGGCGACATCTGCCGCGACATGGTGTACGCCGATAGCCAGACACCCGCGTCGGATGACACGTTTCTCTTCACGCAACCCACGCGTTATCCGAGTGTCGTCTCGGATTTCCAGCACGGCTTCGCCGTTCTCGATGGTCTCTCGTGCGACATTCTGATCACGCCGCACCCCGCGGCGTCGGGGATGTGGGAGAGAATCGCCGCGCGCGATCACGGTGATCCACACGCGCTCGTCGACCGCGAGGCGTGCAAGCAACTCGCCGCCCACGGTCGGCGAGACATCGACGCGCGATTGGCACGGGAGCGGTCGAAGCAGTAAAGTTCAGGCGCTAGAATCAGTGCTTTCTGTGCGCTGCCTGTCGCCACACGTGCTGGTGGCCCGACTAATCGGTCACCGCCTCAGTCGCGACGCCGGATCCGTCGAATTGAGCGGATTGTGGTTTCTTAGGAGCCGACGGGCTAACCACCGAGCGCTGCGCGAAAGAGGGCCGCAACATCGATGACTAGCGGTTCGTCGGCGCCCGGCGGATGCCACGAAAGCGAACCGTCCACATTGGCGTCCGCCTGTCCCGGCCGTGCGACTCGAATGTTGCGGGCGTCACCGTCGACGATCCAATACGTGGGAACGCCCTGCTCGATGTAAAAGTCTCGCTTCGGCCCAAAGTCGCGCCGACGGGTGCTACCAGAAAGAACTTCCGCGACGAGTTCGGGCACTGGGAGATCCAGCCACTTGGTCACGACTCGAGTACTCGGCTGCCGCACCATGAGGTCCGGCTCGACCTCTCCGTCCGGAGTCTGAAACACCGCGCGTGCACGGTAGACTCGACCAAGATTCCATCGCTCGACGTATCGATCGAGGATGCGTCCCAATATCGTCACCAATTCTTCGTGCGCCACCGACGGCGGAGGCGTCACGAAAAGCTCTCCGTAGACCAACTCGTACTTGTTGCCGTCGTCGGGCAGGGTGTGCAGCTCCTCGAGCGTCCAATGCTTTG
>JAICJQ010000120.1 GCA_025928335.1 Gemmatimonadaceae bacterium | reverse complement strand
TTCCACGCGTCGACGAAGTACACGTCGACGCGCGCATATTGGCATTTGGAATCCTTGCTTCGCTCGTCTGCGGTGTGATTTTCGGCCTCGTACCGGCGCTGGATGGCGCGCGCGCGGACCAGCGCGCGGCATTGTCGCGGAATGGACGGACGGTGAGCAACCCGCATGGAGTGCTGCGCAGCCGCTTCGTCATGGGCGAGATCGCGCTGGCGTTCGTCCTCCTCGTTGGTGCAGGGCTGATGATACGCAGCTTTGCCCGGATGCGCGCCGTCGACACCGGGTACGACGCGTCCGGTGTCGTGACGATGTCCGTCGATCTCCCGGCCGCGGGCTACGGCACGGCAGCCCGGATCCGACAATTTCACACGGCGGTGCTCGAGCGCCTGGCACGGTTGCCGGGGGCGCGGGCCGTCGGGGCCGTATCGTTCCGACCGATGGGCGCGACGGGGATCATCGGCGATTTCGCCGTCGAGGACGGCGCGCGACTGCCGGAGGGTTACACCGTCGCGAAGCCGACGGCCGGACCGGGCTATTTCGGCGCGATGGGCATACGCCTCGTGCGCGGGCGCGACTTCTCGCCAAGCGACGACGCGTCGGCGCCGGGCGTCGTCGTGATCAGCGAATCGGTTGCGCGATTGGTCTGGCCAAACCAAGACGCGGTCGGAAAGCGCATCTCGATGAAGGATCATCCGGGACCGGGGGATTGGCTCACGATCATCGGCGTCGCGCGCGACATTGTACAGGACCGCGCGCTGGAGCCCCAACCCACGGTCTATCTGCCGTATCTGCAGACGGATGCCCTGTTCTTCATTCGCCGCATGACCTATGTCGTGCGGACGATGCCCGGCGCGTCGAACATTGCACCGGCAATGCGCGCGGCGTTGCGGGACGTCGATTCGACGATTCCCGCGCAGGCGCTGCAGTCGATGGACGCTTCAATGCTCGACTTGATCGCCGAGCCGCTCTTTCAAATGCGGCTGCTGACGACGTTCTCGATGCTCGCCCTGCTGTTGGCGGTGATCGGAACGTATGGCGTCCTCACGTACGACGTCGCTGAGCGGACGCGCGAGATTGGCATCCGCATCGCACTTGGCGCCGGCGCGCGCGACGTGCGCCGGATGATCGCCGGCCGGACGGTCTGGTTCGCGGTGGTTGGCATCGCGGTCGGCTCGGCGGGCGCCCTGGCCGGAACCCGCCTCCTCGCGAAATTTCTGTTCGACGTGAGGCCGACCGATCCCACCACCTTCGCGGGGACCGCTGTCGTCTTGATGGTTGCGGCGCTCGCCGCCGGTGTTGTTCCGGCGCTCCGGGCGACACGCGTCGATCCGATTCTAGCGCTGCGGCAAGAGTGAGCGCCGGAGGCGGTCGAGGCTTTCCTCGATCGTGCGTTCCGTGGAAGCGAAACACAGACGTAGCGCCGGCTCGCCGCCGGGTCCGAACGCCGAGCCGGGCGCCAGCGCGATGCCGCTCTCTCGAAGGATCCGGAGAGCGAAGGCTGCCGAATCGGTGACGCCCTCGACGGTGAAGAAGGCGAAGAAGCTGCCAGACGGCGCCGTGACGTGGACGCCGTCGATGCCCGAGAGAGCGTCCAGCACTTGTGTGCGCTGAGCGGTGAGGTGGGCGCGCAGCTGGGCGATCCACGCCTCGCCGTCGCGCAAGGCAACGATGCCCGCCCGCTGCACCGGCGCCGCCGCATTCGACGTCATGAATTCGACGCCGGTCGTTATCGCGCGAATCATTTCGGCACCCGATTGCGCCCAGCCGAGCCGCCAGCCGGTCATGCAGTAGGTCTTCGAGAAGCTGTTGGCGACGATCAACCGGCCCTTGTTTTCGACGACGCTGGCGAACGACGGCGCCGCCTCTACGTCGTAGGTAATTCGCTCGTAGACCTCGTCGGCAAGGATGCGCAGGTTGGCTCGCTCCGCCAACGCGACGAGATCACGCTGCTCGTCGATCGACAGCATGAACCCCGTCGGGTTCGACGGGCTGTTGACGATGAGCATTCTCGTATTGCGGTCGATCGCGCCATCGATTCGGTCGAGGTCGAGCAGGTACGCGGCGTTCGACCGGCGGAGCGGGGCGAAGCGGGGCTCGCCGCCGCACATCGTCACGGCGTTCGCGTAGATCGCGTAGGCCGGCGAGACGATCACCGCGTTGTCGCCCGGTCCGATGCAGGCGCGAATCGCCGCGTAGATCGCCATCGACGCGCCGACGGTGACGATGATCTCGGATTCGTCGTACTCGGCGCCGTGAAGCTCACGGACCTTGGCGGCGATTGCCGATCTCAACTCGCGATACCCGGCGGTGTGAGTATAGAAGGTGTGTCCCTCGAGAGCGGCCTGGTGCGCCGCCTCGGTGATGAAGGCCGGAGTCGGCAGATCGGACTCGCCGTAACACAGCTTGATCGACGCCGGCATCGACTCGGCCAGTGTCGCGATCTGGACGAGCGGCGATTCGGGGACGGCGGTGAGCTCCGGCCGCATCAAAGAGAGCGTCATGATTCTCGCTTAACACCAGGGCGGAACGTGCGTCCAAGGAATGTGTCGCGGCGTCCACCTGTGGTAAACCCGCGTCAGACTGTTGGGTGCGGTCAACAATCCGCCGCTGGCTCGCGCTCCGGACGTGCGCGCGTGATACAAAGTTGCGGTTTTCGCCGTTCACCGGCCGTGATTTCTGCTGGACGATTGGAGTACCGCCCACTCATATTGAGAGTCCTCTGATTCGGCGTGTCGTCGCGAATGTCGGAACACATCCCCCTGTCCGTCGTCCTGGCCACCATCGAGCCGTGGCCCGACCTTGCCAATTGTCTCGCGGTCCTCGAGCCTCAGGTCGCGGCTGTCGGCGGCGAGATCGTCGTCGGCGACGGTCATGGCGCGGCGCTGGACGCGGCGACGGCATCGTCGTCGGAGCGGTTGCGATGGGTGCGTCGCCCGGGAGCGTCTGTCTTTGAGCTGCGTGCGCGATGCGCGGAGCAAGCGCGTGGAGAGATCGTTGCCATGACGGAGGATCACGTCATCGTTGGCGACGATTGGTGCGCCCAGGTACTCGACGCGTTCCGGGAAAATCCCGGCGCGGCGTCGGTCACCGGCCCGGTCCTGAATGGTTCAACGGATAGCCTGATGGACTGGGCGAACTTTCTGCACACGTTCGGCGCCTTCTATCCGCCGGTGAATCGCGCGCAGGACGACCGCTGTCCCCCCGTTGCCAACGTCGCGTTCCGGCGCGACGTCATCGGGCCGGGCCCGATCGCGACCGGTTGGCTCGAGCTCGAACTGAACCCTCGCCTGTTCGGTGAAGGCCGATGCCACGTCCACGACGGATTGACCGTGACGCACGTCCAGTCGCACGGTTTCTGGAACACGATGCTCTCGCATTTCGATAACGGTCGCTCGACCACGGGTCTTCCGGCTGCAGCGCCGATGCGCGCGCGCGGGGCGTGGCTGTTGTTCAAGACGGGCGTTGGCGCGGTGGGGGGGATCAGCAAGCTCACTCCGGCGGCACGCGCCAGCCTGCCGTTGATGTTTGTGTTGTCGTGTTGTCACGCGGCCGGCGAAGCCGTCGGCGCTCTGGCGGGTCCCGGCCGGAGTCCATCGAGGCTTCGGTAGTCGCGTGGTGACCCACGACCGGCATCGGGCGCGTCCGCTCAGGGTCGTTCAGGTCGCCCCGTCCTATGCTCCCATGATCGGCGGAGCTGAGCGACTGCTGCAATCCGTGTCCGAGCGGCTCGTCGAGCGTGGACACCAGGTGACCGTCGTGACGTTCGACTGCGCGACTCAACTCGATTTCTGGAAATCGAAACCAGCGGGTTTGCCGCGGCGCGAAATATTGAACGGAGTTCACATCATCCGCGTCCCGGCGTTCCCCGGCAAGGTTCAGCGACTGTATGAATGGTGGTTGGCGCGGCCTGGCGGTTGGCGAACGACGGGTTGGATCATTGGTATGGACGACTGGGCACTTCAGGCCCCTAGCGGCTTCAACATGCTTCCGGCCATCGCGACACTGCGTGCCGACGTCGTCACCTCGGTCAACTGGTGCTTCGGTGCGTCGTATTGGGCGTGTCTGCCACGTCCGTTGCGCCGCGCTCCGCGTGTCGCCGTTCCCATCCTTCACATCGAATGCGATTGGGCGTCGAACCCGCTGTACGAGCAGATGCTCCGGGACTGCGACGCCGCGATCGTGTGTACGGAAGCGGAGCGGGATTTCGTTCGCGCTCGCGGCGGAAACTCGATTGCCGTAGCGGGTGCCGGGGTGGACCCCGTCCGGTTCGCGGATCGCGACGGCGGCCGGATCCGAGCGCTCCATCAGATCGGTGACGGACCTGTCGTCGGGTTCGTCGGCCGGCAGGACGCGCTCAAGGGGGCAGGGACGCTGATCGATGCGATGCGCATCGTGTGGCGGCAGCGCCCCGACGCCGTGCTGTTGATGGCCGGCCAGAGTGCCCACCGCGAGCCTCGTGTGTCTCAAATGCTCGCCGATCTGTCCGACTGCGAGAGAGCGAAGCTCGTGCTGATCGATGACTTCGCCGACGTCGACGGACCATCGATCATGGAAGCATGCGACCTCGTGGCAATGCCGTCCGTGGAGGAATCGTTCGGCATGGTGTTCGCCGAAGCGTGGATGTGCGGAAAGCCGGTGATCGGCGGCGATATCGCTTCCACGCGCTGCGTCATCGACAGCGGCGTCGACGGATGGATGGCAACGCCGTTCGACGCGACCGATCTCGCCGGTAAGATCCTCGATCTTCTCGCCGACCCCGCGAAGCGCGCTTGTTTCGGTGAGCGTGGGCGCGCCAAAACGCTCGCTCGCTACACGTGGGATCGCGTGACGGATGCCTGGGAGACGACGCTCGTCAACGCTGCTTTCGGCGTTTCGCGCCCGCACTCTTCGTCTGCGTCGTGATGTACTCGTGGCCGGACTGGAGCAGCTCGCGCAGCGCTGCGTCCGATAGTTCATCGACGCGAGCCAGGACCGAGTCGTAGTCCTTGTAGTGCGGCGTCACGTAATAGATGCCGGGTTCGGCCGCGATCCGATATTCGCGTTCGAGAATGCTCATGCGCACGCCGAGCGATCCGGCCTCGACCTCCTTCTTCTTCGGAAACCAGGCGAAGGTCTTGCCGGCAACCTTGAACGCCGGAAAGCCGAAGGTGGTGCCCTCTTCGACATCAGGCAACTTCTTGGTCAGCGCGCGTACGCGCGTCACGCCATCTCGCGTGCGTTCTTTCACCGGCCGCTGTATCCCGCTCGGTTGTGGAGGTGGACTGCTCGCGAGCGCATCGTGCCGCTTGAATTCTACCACAATCACCAGCGGTCGGCCGTTCAACCCGCGAGCTGACCCATGACGACGCGCAACGCCTCGTCGGATGCCGCGGCACTACACCGCGAAGAATGGGCGTTCCATAACGCGGTCGCCGCCGCGACCATCGCGTCACCCGCCGCGCGCCTGACCGCGGGCGAGGATTCGTGTGCGAGCAATTCGCGCGCCGAGCTCAGTTGTGCATCCGGCGACTCACCGCAACGCCCCAATACAGCGATCGCTCGCGCAAGGAGGTTCCGGCTTCGCGCGTACCGCTCATCCACCCCGAGTTCCGCCGCGGCTGGATCGAGAGCGAGAACGGTGTCGACGAATGCCACGCGGCCACGCAAGCGCGTATCGTCTGGACGGCGAAGCGCCGCCTCGGCAAAGTCAGCCTTGGCCGTTCGAAAATTGCCGAGGGCGAGTGCGGCTTCGCCCAGCCCGGCGTAGGCGTCGGCGTCAGTCGAGTCGCGTCGGACTACGCTGCGAAACATCGTCGCGGCGCGTTGGGGCGAGCCGGCACGCAGGAACAGACTTCCAAGCTCTCGCCGCAGTGCGATACTGTCCGGCGACACGTCCTCGAACGGTAGCAGCTCGGCGAGTAGCTCGGGCGAAGTGCCGTGCTCCTGGATGAGTTGAATCAGCTCGAACCGCGCCTGGGTTCGCCGCTGCGCCGAATCGGCGCCCCAGCGCCCAAAGATCGCGCGGTGAAAGTACGCTTTCGCGTCGTTGGTGCGCCCCTCGCGGATCATGACGTGCGCCATGGTCAGATTCACCGCGCCTTCATTCTCGGTCCGGGTGAGCAACACTGTGAGCGTCGATTCGGCGTCGCTCGCGTGTCCTGCCTCGAGCATCGCCTCCGCCAGCGCCAGCGCGTAGCCGACGTTCGCCCGGTCCAAGCCAACGGCGATTCGAAATTGATCGAGCGCAGCATCAGGGTTTTTGCTTCGCAGCAGACGCAGCCCTTGATCGTACGATGACGCGGCGTGCGCCGCCGACTCCCCCCGGTCGATCGCGGCCAACGACAAATCGAAAAACATGAACGCGGCGATGCTCAGCAGGACGAGCGCCAGCGTGCCGACGAATCCCGGCAGAGGACGAAGCGTCGGCGGGCGCTCCTCGATTGCTCCGTCAATCACGGTGTTCGCCGTCGAAAGCCGCCAGATCGCTCGCTTGCTCGACGCCGTACGCGCGAAGAATGTCGGGGAGCGTCACCACACCGAGCAGCGTGCGCACGTTTGCTCGGCTGACGACCGGCAGGACGGTGTGATTGCTCGCACCCATCCTGGAGAGCGCCAGCCCGAGTGGTTGATCGGCGTGCACGTGCGGCGGCGATTCGTCGTCATGCGGGTGTTCGTCCAAAAGCGACGCGAGCGTCACGCCGCCCCGCCCTTCCGCGATCGCCGCCGCGAGGTCACTGACGCGAACCATCCCGGCCAGGCCCCGCCGATCCACGACCGGCCATGATCCAAAGTCGCCGTTCGCAATTCGTGTCTGGGCGTCGACAATCGACAGCCCGATGTCGAGCGGTGTCGGAGCGGGTTGCAGGGCCGAGCTTACTCGGAATTGTCGAGCGAGTCTTCTGAATTCGCCCGTCGGAAGATGCAGTCCGTCCTGACGGGCGAGCGCTTCATAGATCGGCTCGCGCTGCAATCGCTGCGAGATATAGAACGCCACGAGGTTCGAGACCATCAATGGCACGATGATCGTGTAGTTCCGCGTGACCTCGAAGATCATGATCACCGAGGTGAGCGGCGTGCGAACAATTCCGGCGAACGCCGTCCCCATCCCGACCAGCGCGTAAGCGCCCGCGCCGGCCGTCGTTGCCGGAAAGAGCTGATGGGCGACATGTCCCACCGCCGCACCGATCATCGCCCCGATGAACAGGCTTGGTCCGAAGATTCCACCCGCATTGCCCGAGGCGTAGCACACCGCGGTCGCCAGAATCTTGAGTACGGCGAGCACCGCAACGGCCTGAAGCACCAACTCGCCGCCGAGCGCTCGCTCCACCTGATCGTAGCCCACGCCGAGGACCGCGGGAACGAAGTACCCCAGAATTCCGACACACAACCCGCCCACCGTCGGCTGGATCCAGACCGTTGAACGCGGCAGCTTCGCGAACGCGGTTCGCAGCCCGAGGAGAAGTCGAACGAACGCCACGGATCCGATGCCGCCGACAACGCCGAGCACGGCGTAGACGAGCAGCTCACGCGGGTCAACGAGGTGGTATCCGGCGACGTGAAACAGAGGCTCGTCGCCGAGCACGAGATGCAGCACCATCCACGACGTCGTTGAGCTCAGGACGACAGAGCCGAGGATCGGCGCGTGCATGTCGCCCATGATTTCTTCGAGCGAGAAAAGAACCGCCGCGATTGGCGTGTTGAATGCCGCGGCCAGCGCGGCCGACGCGCCGACGGGGAGAAGCCAACGTACCTGCGGGGCACTGAGCCCGAGCCGGCGCGCGATGACCGAGGCGATCCCGGCGCCGATGTGCACGGACGGTCCCTCTCGCCCCAGCGCGATTCCGCTGGCGAGCGACGCCGAGCAGCAAACGAATTTCCCGACGACGGTGCGGAAGGTGATTCGGCCGTCTTCGATGAAGATGGCGGCTCGCGTTTGTGGAATGCCGCTGCCGCGCGCGTTCGGGAAGAAACGGAAAAGCAGAAACCCCGTGACGAGCGCACCGAGCGTCGGCACCATGACGCGGCGCCACGAGGAGTCGTGCCCCGGCGGATACATGTGCGCCGCGAGCCGGCCGGTGAGCAGAATGAACGCGACGACGACGAGTCCAACGAGCGCACCGATCAGCAAGCTGAGAAAGAGCGCCAGCCTGTCCTCTCGGCGACGCAGATCCTCCACGAGCCCCGTGACGCGCACGAGCCAGCTCGAGCGAGGGCCGACGGCCGCCACCGGATTCGTCACGTCCGTCGTACCTGAGGTTCCCATCGCGCTCGCTATTCCGGGCTTCCTCCATCTTCTCTAACGATAATCCGTGTCGACTGCTTGCAATGAGCCGGCCGCCATGTGTTCGATAGCCCTGCGAAGGGCGTGCGCCGCCGGCGGGATAGGGCACCCGACGGCGGCGCTGACGGTCTGTTACGGCTTCTCGAACAACTTGCTGTACTGCCCGTAGCCCTCCGCCTCGAGACTGGCGGCCGGGATGAACCGCATCGACGCGGAGTTCATGCAGTAGCGAAGTCCCGTCGGCCGCGGGCCGTCGTCGAAGAGGTGGCCAAGGTGCGAGTTCGCATGCGCCGACCGAACCTCCGTGCGAACCATGCCGAACTGCCGATCCGTCTTCGTCGTGATGTTCTCGGGCACCAGCGGCTTCGTGAAGCTCGGCCACCCCGTCCCGGAATCGTACTTGTCGACTGAGCTGAAGAGCGGCTCGCCGCTCACGATGTCGACGTAAATCCCCGGCTCGTGGTTGCTCCAATATTCATTGTGAAACGCCGGCTCGGTGCCCTCGTGCTGCGTGACCTGGTATTGCATCGCCGTGAGCTTTTTCTTGAGCTCCGGGTCGGCGGGCTTGGTGTATTCGCGCATCGCTGACTCCTTTTTGCTTTCGCTCACGAGCACCGGCTTGTCGCGATACAGCGCGGGCAACTGTCTCTTGAGTCGCGACACCTTCGGTGTGTCGTTGAACAGGATGTATTGTTGATACGGATGAGTCGTCGCGTAGTCCTGGTGGTACGACTCCGCTGGATAGAACGTGCCGAGCGCTGAGACCTCCGTGACGATCGGGCGAGGGAATGCCTTCGCCTTCGTGAGCTGCGCGATGTAGGTCTTCGCCTCCGTCTGCTGCTCCGCGCTCGTGAACCAGATCGCCGAGCGATACTGCGGTCCGTGATCGGGGCCCTGATAGTTGAGCTGCGTCGGATCGTGCGCGACGTTGAAGAAGACCTGCAGAAGTTGTTCGTAGCTCACCTGCGACGGGTCGAAGGTCACCCGCACCGACTCGGCGTGGCCAGTGTTGCCCTCGCTCACGCGATCGTAATGCGCCGTCGTAGCATCCCCGCCGGCGTAGCCCGAAATGGCATTCGTCACGCCGACGACATGTTGGAAAACCGCTTGGACTCCCCAGAAGCAGCCGCCGGAAAACACCGCCACCTGCTCGGTGCGCGGCGAATGGGTGCTGACGACGCCGGCGACCATTGTCGCGAGTGGCGAAAAGAGCATTCGGAACATGGTGTCCTCGGATTGGGTGACGCCCTGTGTAATGGCAATCCGGGCACCGACGCGGAGTGGTCCGCCGTGCGGATCCCAACCGACGCTGGGACAATCAGTTCGTGAAGAGTCGATCCGCGAAACACACATCGAACGCGTTTCATGGAAATCCTCCCAGTCATCATGAAACGGGTTGTTGAAACGAGGGTCAGGTCTCGTCCAGGGTTGGGCTGGAGAGGCCGTAGGCGCGCATCTTCCGCCAAAGCGTCGTGCGTCCCATGCCAAGGAGCTCGGCGGCGCGAGAAAGGGTGCCACCGGTGTGTGCGAGCGCCGCTTCGATCGCCGCGCGCTCGTCGTCCGGAGCGGACGCGGCTTTGTACCGTGCACCGGAGTGCGCGTTATCCTGCGCCTCGCGAATCTCGTCCGGGAGATGCTGGGCCTCGATCCGACCGCCATCGCCGGCCGAGATCGCGGCGCTCTCCAGCGCGGCGAGCAACTGGCGCACGTTGCCCGGCCATGAGTACTGGCGCAGCAGCCGCATGGCCAGCGGCGACACGGTGAGTGTGCCCGCCGTTGGAATTCGTGTACGCAACTGTGTGAGCGAGTGCTCGACGAGGAGCGGAATATCAATCGCTCGCTCACGCAGCGGCGGGACCATGAGAGGATAGACCGCGAGACGATAATAGAGATCCTCGCGAAATTTCCCGTCGCTCACCAGCGACTTGAGATCGACGTTCGTCGCCGCGATCACGCGAACGTCGACACGAATCGGCGTCGACGATCCGACACGTGTGATCTCGCGCTCCTGCAGCGCGCGAAGGAGGCGCGATTGGAGCGCCGCCGTCGTGGTGCCGATTTCGTCGAGGAAGAGCGTGCCTCCGTCCGCCGCCTCGAACACGCCGGCGCGATCGCGAGCCGCCCCCGTAAACGCTCCGCGCACATGCCCAAACAGCTCGCTCTCGAGGAGTCCCTCGGCGAGTGCCGAACAGTTCACGGCGACGAAAGGCTTTCTGGTGCGCGGCGAAAGACCATGCACCCCGCGCGCGACGAGCTCCTTTCCCGTTCCCGTCTCGCCGGTGATGAGCACCGTGGTGTCGGTGACGGCGACGCGTTTCATGCGCTCGAGTAGCGCGCGCATCGGTGCCGAGCGACCGACGATTCCCACCGCTGTCGGTTCGACGCGTGCTTGTTGTGGGCGACGCTCGAGCAGGTCGGCAACGCGAGCACTCAGCACGTCCGGCTCGACCGGTTTCAGAAGGAAGTCGTCGACGCCCGTCTGTAGCGCGCGCACGGCGCTGTCCACCGTGCCGAACCCCGAGATCATCAGAATCGGGACACCGTGACCCCACAGTCGAAGCGCTTCGACGAGCGAGATGCCGTCGATGCCGGGCATTCGCAGATCGACGAGCAGCAAGTCGAACTGATGATCTTTGAGACGATCGGCCGCCTGCTGCCCGTCCGATGCCGTGTCGACGTCGTAGCCGTCGGCCTCGAGGAGGGCAGCCGTCGTCATGCGAAACGTTGCGTCGTCGTCGACGACGAGGATGCGCGCGCCGCTCATGCCGTGGCTGTTTGAGATTGCTCAATCGATGCCGACGCCGCCGGCAACTCGATGACGAACGTCGCGCCGGCGCTCGAGCTGCCGTCGACCAAGAGCCGGCCACCGGCGCTGCGAATGAGGCCTTCGGCAACGAACAGCCCCAGGCCAACGCCGTCCACCGCACTCTTCGTCGTGAAGAACGGATCGAAGATGCGCGCGCGAAGCTCCTCGGGGACTCCGGGGCCGTTGTCGCTGACGCGGATCGAGACGTCGTCGTCCTTGTCGCGCAGCTCAATCGTAATTCGCGGCACGCCCTTCCCCGCCTGTGTGACCGCCTCGCGCGCATTCTGGACCAGGTTGAGTAGCACCTGTTTGAGCGCGTCAGGCGCAATCGCGCCGGCGCGGGACGACTCTCCGCTCACCGCGATCTCGATACCATCTGAACCCGCGCCGGCTGTCGCCAGGCGTGCGACTTCACGGGCGACGGTCAGCGCGTCGGCGCGCTGTGACTTTGGATCGCGCGGACGGTTCAGGTCCAACATCTGCTCGGCCAACTCGTGCATGCGAAGCAATTCGTCGATCGCCAGCTCGGCGTAGTCGTGCACCTGCTGATCGTTCGTGGTTCGGCGCCGAATCAACTCGAGAAGGTTCCGTAGGTTCGCCACCGGATTGCGGATCTCGTGCGCGAGGTTGGCGACGAGCCGTCCCGTTGCGGCAAGGCGGTCGCGCTGCATCAAGTCCGCCTGGAGTGTCACGAGGCGCGCATTCCTCTCGGCGAGCGCGTCGTTCCCCTCGCGCAGCTCGGCCATTTGTCGAGCGAGCGTGGCGCGCATCTCGGCGAATTGTTCGGCGACGCGGGCCAGCTCATCGATGCGCGAGGTCGGGAGCGGGGCGTCGAACGAGCCGCGCGCCATTGCCGATGCGGCGTTCGACAGTTCGCGCGCCGGGCGACTGACCCGCGCCGACATCCAGGCGCCAAGCAGCAACGCCACGCCGAGCGCGACGAGAGCGCTGACGCCGGCGACTTGGTGCAGCTGCGGGACAACCGCGAGCTCGGCGTCGCGTGCTCTTGAAAACACGACGCGAGAAGACTGCCCGAGCGGCGCTGCCACGGCGATCAGCGTGTGGTTTCCCGCTTGGACATCGTGCGCGCGCGCCGAATCGTGCATCGTCGACAAGCCTCGACGGAGCGCGCTGGCCTGCGCTGTGTCGAGCGTCGTCACGGAGATCGAATCCCCGGGGCCGACGAGCACGGTGATATCCGAGCGTGTCAGTCGCGCGAGGGCGTCAGCGGCACGATCGTCGATGGGTTCGAGCACGCCGACAGCACCCGTCCATCGTCCACCGGTTTGGATCGGCGCAAGTGCCACATTGACAATCGCGCTGCTGTCGACTTTTACTCCCACCGCGACGGGCGCTCCGCCACGACGCGTCTGATCGATCCAGTCCGAGCGCGGCGACGGTCCAACGAGTGAATGCCCGGCCGAATCGACGATCAACGGCTCGCCGCCGCCGAGCAAGGCGCGGTTCTTGTCGACGAGTTGCTTGACCGTCGCGGCATCACCGCGGACGATTGCCTCGGCAAGACCGGGAACGCGGGCGAAGTCCGCGGCGTGCATGCGCAGCATGTCTATGCGTGAAGCCGTGCGATCGGCCAGCACGCCCGGCGCCATCTCGAGATCGGTTCGCGCTTTCGCGAGTAATGCGGAAACGAGCGTACGATCGAGCGCGATGCCGGCCGGAACGATGCCGACGAGAAGCGCCAGAGCGATCGTTCCGAGCAGCGCGCGCTGGAGGGTGAGACGTGCGGGCATCAGATCGGCCACGCGTTCGGGATGCTGGCTCCCTCGGCGGCTTGCGCCTCGGGATAACGGTTCGCTGGGACGTCCGAATTTGGCGACACGGACGTCCCAGCGAGATAACGTAGAACGACGGTCAGCGCGCAGCCAGACCGTTGGCGCTTGCCGGGAGACCCCCGGCCCAATCCGGAAGCGCCGTCAGCGAGCCGTCGCCACCGATCGCGAACGCCGCGATGCGATGCGTCGTTCCCGAGAAGGCGTAAATGAATCTGCTGTCGCGGGAGATGGCCATCTCCGTCGGAGCGCTGCCCGCTCCGATGTTGCCTGTGACGCCATCGGCATCGAGCCGCGTCAGCGCGCCGTCGTGAATGGCGTAGCCGGTGATCGTTCCACTCGTCGCGTTCGTCGTGTAGGCGAAGCGGCCGCTATTCGTGATCGCGATCCAGCACGCTGACGTCTCAGTGGTGGGTATGGATGCGCTGATCACTGACCAGGCGTCGCCGGCCGGAGCGTACGACGAAACCGCGCTCGAATTCGCCGCGCCGCCGAACGCCTCGGACACGACGAGCGTCCCGCTGTTCGTGAACGCGAATCCGAACGGCGTGACGCCGGCCGCTGGCGTTAGGGTCGGACCATGCGCTACCCCGTTTGCGTCGACGGAATAGGTGCTCAAGCGGTTCGTGTTCTTCTCCGTGACGACGAGCTTCGTACCGGTCGGGTCGAACGCGACCTCCGCTGGACCGGCGTCGTTCGTGCTGAGCGGGCGCGTCGAGCCGGCGATGGCGCCGAGATCGCCCTGCGACGACAGCGTAAACCCCGAGATGTTGCCCGCACCGCCCGCATTGAGCACGTACACGAGCTGACCCGAGATGGTGACGCTGATCGGCATGACGCCGCCCGACGCGACTTTATCGGCGAGGGTGAGCGAGCCGTCGCCGTTCACGCGAAACGACGAGATCTCATTGCTGCCGGCGTCCACGACGACGAGCGTCTTACCCGACTGGTCGAGCTGGATGCCGCCCTGGTTGCCCAATCCGCCGCCCGTCCCGAGTCCACCCGTAGAATAGGATGCCGAGTAGGTGAGCGACCCATCGGCCGATCGGTTGTAGGCGAGAACGGCGTTGCCGCCCGTCGCATTCGACATGCTGTACACCTGACCGACGACATTGCTGGAGCGATCGAGCGATGGCGACAGCGGGAATGATCGGCTCGAGTCCTGATCCATCGAGCAGGCGGCGACGGCCACGCCGAGCGCGATGAGTGGAAGGATGCGCATGGAAATACTCTCCTCGGGTTGGTGTTGGGACTCGCTCGCCGATGCGGTCGAGCGATGGCCGCTCGTTTGGCAAGCGGAACACCGGAGGAGTCTTTGCCCGAGCACGCGGGCCTAACTTCGCGTGTCGAAAGGTCGTAGCGATCGAGGGCGCGCTACGCTCGTGCGATCACGGCCGACTCACGAAACGTCAAGAGACTCGCTTGAAACGCGACGACGAAACGTTCTCGTCGCTAGTTTCGACGGCGGCGGAACAGGGCGAGGTCGATTGCGTTCGCCATCGCCAGGTATCCGGCATCGCTCGGATGGAGCGAATCACCCGAGTCATACGCCGGAAGCATGCGGGTCGGTTTTGCCGGATCGCGAACGGCAGCG
>JAICJQ010000246.1 GCA_025928335.1 Gemmatimonadaceae bacterium | reverse complement strand
GGGTGCGGTCGCCGCCGCGCTAGGGCTGCATGTGGGGGTGGGCTCTAGCCCGGTGCGCGGCCGTGCCATGTCACGGCCGAGCCTCAAAGTCCCATTTGTCGCGCCTTGCTCTTCACTGAGCTTGAAATCGGTTCCTCAGTGGGAGAGCAGTAATGATGGGTAAGCAGCACTACCTATTCGGGGCGGCACTGACGGCGATCGTCGCGAGCGCGGCCACGGCGGGCGCGCAGGCGGATTCCGTCAAGGCCCGCGCGGCGGTGCCGGACACCGAACGAATCGATCCGGACGCCATGGCCGCGCTCAAAAGGATGGGCGACTATCTGAGAACGCTGAACGCGTTCCAGGTCAAGGCCGACATCACGACCGAAGACGTCACGAACGACGGCCAGAAGGTTCAGCTCATGACGCATGCGGACATGATCGCGAAGCGTCCCGACCGACTGCGCGTCGAGGTCGTGAACAACAGACAGCCGCGCACGTTTTATTACGACGGCAAGGACTTCACTCTGTGGGCCCCGCGCCTCAAGTACTACGCGACGGTGCCCGCACCGGCAACGGCTCGCGAGCTGTTCCTGAAGCTCGAGGACAAGTACGACATCGAGATGCCGTTCGTCGACTTGTTCAAGTGGGGAACGCCCGACGCAAACACGAACGAGATCACGGACGCGATGGACGTCGGACCAGCCGTGGTCAACGGCATTACGGCCGAGCAGTACGCGTTCCGCCAGGACGGACTGGATTGGCAAGTCTGGATTCAGACCGGTGACTTTCCGCTGCCGCTCCGCACCGTGTTGACGACGACGGATGACGATGCGCGACCGCAGCACGAGAGCGAGTACACGTGGAATCTGGCGCCCTCGTATAACGAAAAGGCGTTCGCCTTCGTCGCGCCGGCTGACGCGAAAAAAATCACGCTCAAGGAAGCCGGCCCGCCGGTGGTCGCGATCAAGAAACGCGGGGAGGACAAGAAATGATCAGAATCACTCGATACCTGCCTGTGCTCGCGCTCGCGCTCGCGGTGACGGCGCAGACCGCGGACGCGCAGCGCGGTGGCCGCGGCGGTGGTGGACGCGGTGGTGGCATGCGCGGTGGTGGCGGAATGCGGGGCGGCGGCGGTGGGATGCGCGGGTCCGCGCGTCCGTCGGTCAGCCGCCCGGCCTCGCGGCCGTCCGTTGGAGGGGGCGGCATCGGTGGCGGAAACCGTCCGAGCTTGCCGTCGGCCGGGAATCGTCCGGGCAACATCGGGAACCGAACCGACATCGGTAACCGCGGCAACATCGGCGGCGGCAACCGGAACGACATCGGCAACCGGACGAACATTTCGGGCGGCGACCGGACGAACATCGCCAACCGCGAGAACAACTTCAACAACGTCGACATCAACCATGGCGGCTACGGCGGGGATTGGGACGACCATTACGACGGCTGTTGCGGCTGGGGTGGCTGGGGTGCTGCCGCGGCCGGTGCGGTCGTCGGCGCGACAGTCGCCGCCGCGGCGATCGGTACCACGGTTTATGCACTTCCCGCCGGGTGCGTGACGACAGTGGTCAATGGCATTGCCTACAACGACTGCGGCGGCACGTGGTACATGCCGCAGTTCAGCGGCACGACGACGGAGTACGTCGTCGTCAATCCGCCACAGTAGGAAGCCCTCGACAATAAAGGTTTCCGAAGCAGAACGACGGCCCGGCAAACATCGCCGGGCCGTCGTTGTTGAACAGACGAACGCCAGGAGATCACGCTAGCGGCCGTCGCTGCGCGGCATGAACGCAGGCGCGACCGTGTTCACGCACGCGGTCGGGGGCGGCTGATCGGGACGCTGGAGGAATGATTGAATGATCGTTGCCGCGCAGGCCATGACCGTGTTCCGCGCGAATGCGACGTGCCCGACGCGCGCGAAGTGAACGCGCTGCGATCGCGGCAGCAGGCGCGCCGTGCTATCGGCGAGCGCGGCGGGTGTCTGCGCGTCATACCCCGACGAGATGAGTAACGTCGGAATATCACTGTGCACCGGCGCGCTGGCCTTGGGCCCGTCGTACGGAACGCCGAGCGCGTCGCAGAGCTGCCGATTGGTCGCCAACGGTTCGCCGTTCGGGCGATCGCCGCACAGCGTGATCCAGTAGGTGAGTGGCACGGCTTGCCACGTCGCTGTTTGCAGGGCCGGATCGACCGCGGCGGCGATCACGACGCGCGGCGACAGATCATCGCGGAGCGTATCCGTGGCGACGAAATGCGTGAGGATGCGCGGGATATTGGCGAGCACGTCCTCCGATCCCGCCGAGATGCCGAGCACGCTGAGGATCGTCGGCCCGCTCACCTCGAGTGTGCGCCAGTCGCCGGTTCCGGGTGCGATGACCGTCTTTCGAAGCGACGTCGCGTTCGACAGCCGCGTCACCGCGTCCGTGAGATCCTGATATTGCGTCGCGCAGAAAGAATCGGTGCGACAGTCAGCGACGACCTGCTGGACGATGGCGCGACCGGCGGTTGCGACGAACGCCGAGTCCAGGAGCTGCGTCGCTTCCGGGGGCGCCACGGCGTCGAGGATCGACGACTCGACCATTGCCGGATGTTCGTCCATGAAGCGGAGCGCGTAGTGCGAACCGTACGAGACGCCGAACAGCACGAGCTTGTCGTAGTGAAGGGCTTTGGCGACGTCGGCGATATCCTCGATCACTTCACGCGTCGTAAAGTTCGACGCCTCGACGCCGTGCTTTTTCAAGTCGTCGTGGCGCTTGGTCAGAGAATCGTGAAGCGGCGCGATGCCCAGCGAACGTGGATTGCGCGGCCGGAACAGAATGCTTCCGAGCTCCGGAGAGGCGCGATCGAACACCGGCGAATGGCCGCGCGGCTCGAAGGCGATGATCGGTCGCTCGCGCAGCAGGAGCTGACCGGTGGTCGTGCGAAGGAAAACCTTTTGCAACCCCTCGATCGACGACTCGCCCGGGCCGCCGGCGAGAAAGATGAGCGGCGTTCCGGTCGCACCCGGCATCGCGTACACCACCACCGGCAGGACGACCGACTGAAGACTCGCGTCGTTGGGAGTGCGGCGATTCTGCGGCACGACGACGGTGCCGCACCGCACCGCCGTGGGCGGTATCCCGGGAACCGAGCCGGCGCCGAAGGTGGTGTTGCACGTCAGCGGTTGAAAGCGCGGCTCCGCGGCGGCGGTCGTTTGCGCGCCGCCGATGCGCGCGTTGAATGCGATGACAAACGCGAGCAATGTGACTCGCGTTGTCGAGGCTGTAACATGTCCCGACCACATCGTTCCTCCCTCACAGCTTGTAGCGGCGCACGACCGGAACGTGAGGATCGCGCCTCGGCCGAGCACACACCGTCACGCTCAACCTCGGACGGGGTGCGAGGGTGGTGTATTGGGCGTAGAGCCTACGCCGGAGCGCCCATCACCATTCGTCCAATGACGACGCGCTCTAACGATTGGCACCTTGCGTTCGAGACGCGTGATCGCGGGGCGATCGGGTCGCCGCGCGTGACCACGCACCGACGTTCGAGTGAGGGAGTGACGATATGCGGTTGACGCAGAGGGCCATAGCAGAACGACCGAACAACCGAGGCGCGATCATCTCGCGAGTGCTCGCGGCGACCGCCGCCGTGACGCTGGCGATGCCGGCAGGGGCGCAGGATTCAGCGCAGGCACAGCCGCAACCGGGACCGCCGACGTTGTCGCACCCGCAGGGCGAGAAGGCCAAGGTAAGCGGCTGGATCATCAGCCGGCGCGGCAATGATCTGCTGGTGCGCGACGAGACCACCCAACAGCTCAGCGTCGTGAGCGTAACGCAGGACACAAAGATCACCGAAAAAGCCGGCGTGATGGACCTCGATCGCAAGGCGCGGGACGCGACAGAGCTGCTCCCTGGGCTCAAGGTCGAAGTGAAGGGCGCCGGCGGTGACAACGGTGAGATCGTGGCCACCAAGATCAGCTTCCACGGCCGTTCGCAGCGCATCGCGCAGGGCGTTGCCGCGGGTGAAGTCGATCTCAAGGCGATGCAGAAGCGCACCGCGGACAGCCTCGCCGCCGTGACGGCGCGCGCCAAGGATACGCTCGAGGCGATGACTGCTCGCGCCCGCGATAGCCTGAACGCACTGAACAAGTCGTTCAACGACCGCATCGGCAACCTCGACAACTACGACACGCGCTTCGCGTCGAGCATCAACTTCGCCGTCGGCAGCGCTCAGTTGACCGACGAAGCAAAGAAGACCATCGACGACATCGTCGGGCGAAGCCAGGGCATGGACGGCTTCCTCTTCGAGGTCATCGGCTACACTGATAACACCGGATCGGAAAGGCTGAATCAAGCGCTGAGCCGTCGCCGTGCTCAGGCCGTCGCAACGTATCTCGCGGAAGCGGAACACGTCCAGCCGCGTCGCATCGCCACGCCGACAGGACTCGGCGAAGAAAAGCCGGTGGGTGACAACGCGAGCGCCGAAGGACGCGCGATGAACCGCCGCGTCGAGATCAAGTTGCTCGTCAACAAGGGCATCAAGCCCAATGGGCAATGATGTCGCGCAACGCGCGATCATCCTTCCTACACGCCGCCGCGGCTGTCGCCGCGGCGGTGGCACTCACCGGTTGTTATCACTCGACGCAGATGGCGGCCACCTGGGCCGACCCGTCCGCTCACTCGCTCCGCTTCCAACACCCCATCGCGGTGTTCGTGACGACGAGCGAAACGATGCGGCGGTCGGTCGAGGACCGGATGGCGTC
>JAICJQ010000231.1 GCA_025928335.1 Gemmatimonadaceae bacterium | reverse complement strand
CCTCGCACCCGATCTTCCACGCGTTCTTCGACATCAATTCGTTCGATGTCGTCCACCAGTACTACGACCGCGGGCCCCCGATTTTTCGCGGCGTGTTCAAGGACAACGACCCCAAGCAGCGCCTGATGGTGATGATCAACTTCAACACCGACGTCTCCAACTATTGGGAATACTCCGCGATGGGCTTCACGCCAATCGCCGAGTCCAACGAGGCGTACAAGCTGGGCGTGAACTACTTGATATACGCGTTGACCCACTGACAAAAAAAGGCGCTTCTG
The DNA here is from genome assembly GCA_025928335.1 of Gemmatimonadaceae bacterium. Classification (GTDB taxonomy): domain Bacteria; phylum Gemmatimonadota; class Gemmatimonadetes; order Gemmatimonadales; family Gemmatimonadaceae; genus JAQBQB01. The sequence goes on along the minus strand of JAICJQ010000231.1, from coordinate 5,498 downwards.
GGGCATAAAGGGCGCTGGGGAACGGCGCTAGGGAACCACGCTGGGGAACCACGCTGGGGAACCACGCTGGGGAACCACGCTGGGGAACCACGCTGGGGAACTGCGCAGGAACAGCCGCTCGTAAACAGCGCGGGTAAACCACGCCCAGCGGACAAACGACGCGAGCGCCCTCTACACGCGCCAGTTACCGGCGCAGTTCCACTGCGGCCCTTACTAGCGCCGTTTATATGCGCCGTCTATGCCCTGAAAAGCGCCGTTTGCCGGTCTCATTCGTCCATCTATAAGCCGCCCTGCCAGACCTGCTGGTAGCGCCTGGCAGCCATCATCCGTACTGTTAAGAGATGCTCGTTCCCGCCCCATTTCGTCGATTCCAGCGGGTCTGCTACGCCTTCTTCGCCTCGTTGGCGATGGTGGCGCAGTTGGCGGTCGCCCTGGCGCCGCTCGACGAAGGCAAGGAGCAGCGTCGCGACGCGCACATCGAAGCCAACGGCGTCGCCCATTACACCCACAGCGAAACGACCTGCGCGGCCTGCCAGGCTCGATCCATTCTTGGCACCGCGTCCAAGCCGAGCGTTCCGCTCTTTCGGGGCGCGATCGCCGCGGCCGCACCGCGTCAGCGCGGGCTCGACGTTGTCGTTTCCGGACCCCGCTCACAGGACAATCCTCGCGCGCCTCCCGCGTGATCTGACATCGCTGCAGTAATCGATTCAGACCACTCGAGGAGAACATGCGCCTTTCCTTTGGAATGTGCGCGCTTGCCGTGTATGGCAGCGCCACATCGGCGCAGCTGCCACATACGCAGGCAGTTGCGTCACCAATTCGTGTAGCGCCCGGCCGACAGCAACCGGATTCGCTCCGGCTCACCAGACGGCAAGCGATCGCCGAAGCGCTCGTCCGTAACGCGCAGTTGGAGATCGCGCGCGAGCAGACGGCCCAGGCACGAGCCCGACGCCAGACGGCAATCGCCGTCCCCGACCCGCAACTCGACGCCGGCTTCGACCAGGCGACCGCGCCATTCTCGTTCGGCGGCGCCGGGTCACGGCCGGTGTCGATCGGACTGACGGTCCCCTTCCCCGACAAATTCCGGCTCACCAGCCGGATAGGTAACGCCGACATCGGGAACTTCGAGTCGAACTACCGGCTCCAGCAGCAGACCATCGCCCTGCAAGCGTCGGCGACCTACGATTCGCTCCTCGTTGCTCTCAAACACCAAGTCAACCTTCGGGAAGCGCGTCAGCTGTCACGCGACTTTCTGAGCCGAACGCAGGCGCGATACGAAGGCGGAACCGCCGCGAAGCTCGACGTCATTCAAGCACAGGTCGCCGTCGCTCAGGCGGAGAACGACCTCATCGCCAACGAGCGCGATATCGCCGCGGCTCAGGCATCGTTGAATCGAACACTCGGCCGACAGGTCACGGCCCCCGTCTCCCCCGCTGACTCGCTCGAGATCCCGCCCGCGCTTCCCGATTCGTCGACTATCGAGCAAATCGCGCTTGCCAATCGGCCGGAGATCGAATCGGTTCGGCAGCAGCAGTTTGGCGCGCGGGCGACGACCAGCCTCATCCGGGAATTCTGGTTCCCCGATATCACCTTCGCGGTCTCGCGCGACTACATCCAGCCCGGCCCGGCACTCTTTACCACCGGGATCTCGTTGCCGATCCCCATCCTCTACTGGCAGCACGCGAAAGGCGACATCGCTCAGTCGACGCACTTCGAGAAGGAGCTCGAGGCCACCTATCGCGACACGCGGGCGCAGGTCGTCCAGGACGTTCGTACAGCGTACGCCAATGCGAGCACCGCGATGCGCCAAGCGATCTTCCTGCGCGACGAGCTGGTGCCCTCGGCAAGCGAAGCATATCGCGTCGCCTCTACCAGCTACGGCCTCGGCGGATCGTCGGCGCTCGAGGTGCTCACCGCACGGAGCGCGCTGCTTCAGGCGCTGAGCCAACTCGCCGACGCCCTCGCCGCCGCCAACACCGCCCGCGCCGATCTCGATCGAGCGCTTGGCCTCTCCGTCTCCACCACCGGAACCCGTACCAGATGACAACGCGCATCACCCGACGGGCCGCCGCCGCGCTCATCGCGTTTACGGCAGCCTGCGACTCGAAAGAAGCAGGTACAGTTGCCGACACGGTCGCCTCACAGCCACCGGGGTTGACGATCACGGCCGAGCAGCGCCAACGCATCCATGTCGTGCCGGCGGAGACCGTGTCCTTCCGGCCGGTGGTCGAGGCAACGGGCAACGTCGCCTTCAATGGGGACAAGTCGACGCAGGTTCTGTCTCCCGTCTCGGGCCCGGCGACAAAGGTGATCGGAGCTCCCGGGATGGTCGTGCATCGTGGCGAGCCACTCGCGCTCGTCAGCTCGCCCGACTTCGCCAGCGCTGTCGCCGATTATCGCAAGGCCCAATCAGCATTCCGTAATGCCAAACGCATCGCCGATCGCGACTCGGCGTTGTTCAAGAACGACGCGCTGGCCCGCGGTGAGCTCGAGCAGGCGCAGGCCGATCTCGCCGCCGCCGACGCCGATGTCGACGCCGCCGTCGAGAACATGCGTGCCCTCGGCGTCGACGAAGCACAGATCCAGGCGGTGAAGGAGGGCAAGACAACGTCGATTGCCGCCATCGTCAAAGCGCCGATCGACGGAACGATCGTCGAGAAGCTGATCTCCGACGGTCAACTCTTGCAGGCCGGCAGCACGCCCTGCTTCACGATCGCTGATCTCAGCACGATGTGGGTGCTGGCGAACGTTTTCGCGAACGACCTGCCCGATGTGTCGGTCGGTCAGTCGGTCGACGTGATCAGCGACGCCTCGCGCACGCCGATTCCGGGGAAGGTGGACTACATCGCGTCGCTGGCAGATCCCGGCACCAAGGCGGTGCAGGTTCGTATCGTCGCGCCGAACAACGGCCATGCGTTGCGTCGCGACATGTTCGTGCGCGTCGAGATCAAGAGCGCCGCCGAGCACCACGGGATTCTCGTGCCGGTATCATCGGTGCTGCGCGACGAACAGAATCTGCCCTTCGTCTTTGTCGTGATGGGCAAGGGATTCGGGCGGCGCCGGATCACGCTCGGCACGCGCGTGGGTGACAAGTACGAGGTTTCCGCTGGATTGGCCGCCGGCGATCAGGTCGTCGCCGAAGGCGCGCTCTTCCTCCAGTTCGCGGAGACGCAGTGAGCGAACCAACGGAGCCGACACGGCCTCCGCGCGAGCCACTTCCGTCGAGTAGCGGTCAGGGTCGCCGCGGAGCGATTCAGCGTTTAGTCGAGGCAGCGGTCGGACAGCCGCTGCTCGTGGGCCTCGTGACCCTGGCCATCATCGGCGTCGGCATCTGGTCGTTGCGGCGCCTTCCGGTCGATGCGTATCCCGACGTCTCGCCGCCCGGCGTCGAGATGACGGCGCAATGGCCCGGGCACGCTGCCGAAGAGGTCGAGCGATTGATCACCGTCCCGATCGAGACGGAGCTGAACGGGCTGCCGAATCTCGTCGTCATGCGCTCGGTCAGCTTGTACGGACTATCGAACATCCGCGTGACGTTCACGGACGGGACGGATCTCTACTTCGCCCGCCAACAAGTATTCGAGCGGCTGAGCGGCGCCGGTCTGCCCGAGGGCGTCGATACGGAAATCGAAGCGCCGTTCTCACCGTCGGGCCTCGTCTATCGCTACGTGCTCCAGAGTCCCGACCGCTCGGCCGCGGAGCTCCACGTGTTACAGGACTGGGTGCTCGACAAGGCGTATCGCGCGGTTCCCGGCGTCGCCGACGTCGCGTCGCTCGGTGGGGAGACGATGCAGTACCAGGTCCTCGTCGATCCGACCAAGCTCGCCGGCGCCGGCCTCTCGATCAGCGACGTGTCCGACGCGCTCACATCGAACAACAGCAACGGCGGCGGCGGCTTCATCTCGGAGGGCGGGCAGTTCTTCTACGTGCGCGGCCTCGGCCGCGTCGTGACGCTCGAGGACATCGGCAACATCGTCATCGCCGTGAAGAATGGGGTCCCGGTCCTGATCAAGGACATCGGCTCGGTCGAGATCGGTCATGCACCGCGGCTCGGTCAGTTCGGCTTCAACAAGCAGAATGATGCCGTGGAAGGCGTGATCCTCATGCGCACGGGCGAGCAGGCCCAGGTCATTCTCAAACGCGTCGAGGCGAAGACGGGTGAGCTGAACGACCACGTCCTCCCCAAGGACGTGAAGGTCGTTCCGTACTACGACCGGCGCGACCTGGTCTCGCTCACGACGCGCACCGTGGCCGACAACCTCGTTCGCGGTATTCTGCTCGTCGTCGTCGTGTTGATCTTCTTCCTCTACGACATCCGGTCGGGCCTGATCGTCGCCGTCACGGTGCCGTTGTCGCTGCTCATCGCGTTCATGTGTCTCGATCTGCGGAGCATTCCGGCCAACCTGTTGTCGATCGGAGCGATCGACTTTGGTATTCTGGTCGACGGCGCCGTCGTCATGGTCGAGAACATCTATCGGCAGCTGGCGCGGCGGCACGGTACGGAGTACAAGATCCGCGACGTGATCTTCGACGCGGCGTCGGAGGTCAACCGGCCGATCGTCTACGCGATCGCCGTGATCGTCGCCGGCTTCCTTCCCATCTACGCGCTGACCGGCCCGTCGGGCAAACTCTTCCGCCCGATGGCCGACACGACGATCTACGCGCTTCTTGGTTCGCTCTTCCTCACCCTGACGGTGATTCCAGTCCTCTGCGCGATCTTCCTGCGCAAAGGGGTTCGCGAACGAACGAATCATGCCTTCGAGTGGCTGCGCGACCGTTATGCGAGCGGCCTCGATTGGTGCTTGGCGCATGTGCGCGAGACGGTGATCGCGAGCCTCGTGTTGTTCGCCGCGTCGGCCGGCATCGCCTATACCCGCGGCGGCGAGTTCATGCCCAAGCTCGACGAGGGCGCGCTGTGGGTACGCGCGACCATGCCGTACACCATCTCATTCGAGGAATCATCGGCGATCGTCCCACAGATTCGGGCGATCTTGCAGAGCTTCCCCGAGGTGACGGTCGTCGCCTCGGAGCATGGTCGCGACGACGCCGGCACCGACCCCACCGGCTTCTTCAACGCCGAGTTTTACGTCGGCCTCAAGCCGTACCGCGAGTGGAACGGCGCCTTTCACTCGAAGGACGATTTGATCGCCGCCGTCCACAAGAAGCTCGAGGGCTTTCCAGGGATCACATTTAACTTTACTCAGCCCGCCGAGGACGCGGTCGACGAGGCATTGACGGGCCTCAAGGCGTCGCTCGACGTCAAGGTGTTCGGCACCGACCTCGCGGTGCTCGAGCAGAAGGGAGTCGAGGTCAAGCGCGCCCTCGAGCGCGTCCGCGCTCCTCGAGCACCGCGAGGTCGGTGCCGAACACCTTCACGTCGAGCGACGCCTTGAGCCCCGTGAGCGCCTCGTCGACGGCGTCCTCGGCGGGCTGCGTGTAGTTGAACGTGATGCCCGGATACGCGGCGAGCTTCTTCTGGATCGCGAGGATCAGCTCGT
>JAICJQ010000009.1 GCA_025928335.1 Gemmatimonadaceae bacterium | reverse complement strand
TCCCACCGCGCCGTCCGAGGCTTGGGAGCGTCGCAGCCGGCCCGGTACACCGCCCTACGTCGCAGACGGCCCCACTGCCGTCAAAAGATCCCATTGGGGTCAGACCCTGTTTACCATATTTGTAAACAGGGTCTGACCCCAATGGGACCGTTTCCATTAGGGGGGCGAGGTGCGGGCGCGGCCGAGGTGGGCGACCATGGCTTTGCGGGCCGCGTCGAGAGCCCCGTGCGGGGTACGCCCGTGGGCCTGGCAGATCCGATGGATGCCGACGCGGTAAATCGACGGGGGTTGGTTCGGCTTGAGCTTCGTGCTGAACTCGCACGCAACCATGCGACAGGTCTCGTCGACCTTCACGACCCATGCGCCGCGGAGAAACTCGACCTCCTCGTCGAGGTTCGCGGGAGATACCGTCGGGCCAAGACCGAGCCGCCAAGCGTCAGCGTCATGGGCTAATGGTTTGCCCATGACGCTGAGGTTTTTCCCGAGCGAATAGCGCTCGATCAAGGTCTCGCAATACCGCTCCGCGCCCTCCTTGGTGGTGAACACGCCCAAGACTGCGTCGTGCGGCCGACCGTCGGTCGCGAACCAAATCCGCTTCATTCTGCACCCGAAGAAAGCCCGAAAATAGATTACTGCCGACGGGTGCAGTCGGGAAGTGCGCGAGCCGGTTACGACATCTTGTTGAGCATGTTTTGCGCGGCGTCTTCATGCGCCTTGAAGGCCGGCGCGACCTTGGTGACCAAGTCCTTCACCTCGGCGTTCTGGAGGGCGGGGAGAAGCGTCGTCGTCATGGCGTCGATCACCGCCTTATGGTAGGCGACTTCGTGCTCCAGGAACGCCTTGTCGAACTCTTTGCCCTTGAGTGACTCGAGCTTCTTCATCGCTGCCTCGTGGTCCTTCGTCATCGCGAAGTCCTTCGGCGGCGTCGGCGTCACGCCGAGCTTCTTGGCGAGATCGCGTCCTTGCTGACGGACGTTCTTGTGGTCACGTGCGAGCATCGCGCCGAAGTCGCGGATCTCCTTCGTCGACCCTTTCTTTTCGGCAAGCTGGCCGGTCTGAATGTCCCACGTGTTCGCGGCGTCGAAGATCGCAACGATGGTCGGATCGTCGAGTTTCGCCGACTTGGTCTGCGCGTACACCGGTGAGATCGCGACAACGGCCGCGGCCACCAGCGACCACCGCGAGAGCTGAAATGACGTCATGTGCACCATTCCTTTGCGTTAGTGGAAGTTCGACGACAGGTGAATCGTCTGTCCGACATCGTATGGGCGTCCCCGGTATTTGTCAAGAAATTCATTGACTAATTATTCGCGCGGGATAGATTGCTTGGTGCGGAGGTGCGCATGCGTTGGTGGGAAACGACGATTGGCGGAGCGATGCGTGGTCGCATCATCCGGCTGTTGCGTCGCGGCGAGAAAACCGTGGACGAATTGGCGGCCGAACTCGACGTGACCGATAACGGCGTGCGGTCACACCTCACCGTGCTCGAGGGCGCCGGCGTCGTCGAGCAGTCCAGCATCCGGCGAACGGGAACGCCGGGCAAGCCGGCGACCGTCTACCGGATTTCTCCGGACGCCGAGCCACATCTCTCGGCGGCGTACGCGCCGATCCTCGAAGCGCTGCTTGTCGCTCTCGAACACCGGCTCGACAGCAAGGAGCTGGACGCGCTTTTCCGTGAAGTCGGCCGGAAGCTCGCCGAGGATCAAGAATCCGCGCCGAAATCCGCATCGCTCGCGGCGCGTGCCCGATTGGCCGCGTCACTGCTTGGCGAGCTCGGCGCGGAAGTCGATGTCGAAAGCAATGACGCAGGGTTCGTCATTCGCGGCCATGCTTGTCCGATCGCGAGCGCGGTTCGTGTGCAGCCAGGCGTCTGTCGCGCGATGGAGGAACTGGTCGCCGGAGTGACCGGCGCCGAGGTCCGTGAGTGCTGCGACCGGAGCGACGGCAGCGCGCGTTGCCGCTTCGAGATCCGCCGAAGCGCCTAGCTCATTTGGGCGGCGTCGGCGTGCATAGATAGTCCAGAGCCAATTTGGCCATCGAGCCGCCCAGCACCGGTCCGAATCCCGGCTGCGCGTTCACCTTCCGTTCGACGACCTTCACGCCTTTATCGTCAGCGTAATAGACGTTTTCCTTCGCGGCGATCGCCGACTTGGCGCAGTCGAACATCGCGAGCGTCTGTGAGCTGGCCCACATACCCTGCGGCGTCTTTACCGGCGGATCGAACCTCACTCGAACCCGCGCGGTGATGATGCCGTTGACCTTTTTCACACTGCGCGGGTCAACGTACACGGAGTTACCATTGGCCGTCTTGCCGATTTCTTTCCATCGGGCCTGTGCGGCAGCAAGTGCCGGGACAAGCAGGAGGATGGTTGACAGTCGGTAGGAATTCATGGCCTTACAATGTGGTGCGACGTCGGGGTTTGACAATCGTCTGGAGGATATGCCGGTTGAGCGTGACGGGCGGACGCCGGGTCCGACCTTAACGTTGAGGCAACTCCGGGCGTCACCCGACACTGTTGCGGTCTGAGTGACCTCATGAAGCCGAGGGAATCCGCATGCGCATGACGACACGATCTGGCGCCGCAGTTTCCGCAAGCGACGAACCGCAGGACGAGGTGGACGCGGCCGGCTCCGAGGAGTCCTCAGCTGATCGGCCCTCTCGTCGGTCGTTCGTCTTCCTCGGCGCCCTCGCCGCGGCGGCGGTGTTCCCGAAGCGCGCGTCGGCGCAGGCGATCCGGCGGCGACGCACAGCCCCCACCGATACGCCGACGACCGAACCACTGGCTGGAATTCAGCCGAATGAGATGGTCGGCGCGTTCGCCGAGTGGGACAGCGGCGGAACGCGACTGGTGCGCCGCGTCACGCTCGGCATTACGCCGGCGGAAGTGCAGCGCGTCAATTCGATGGGCTATCAGGGCTACCTGAACTATCAGCTCAACTCGTCGCGCATCGACGACACGGCGGTCGAGAATATCATCGCGCAGAAATGGCCGCTCATGAGCCAGTCGTCGGATACGCTGTTCAGCGCCGACGCCGGCCAGATGCAGTCGCAGTTGCGCGACTCCACGCTCTATCGCTCCGCGTTTTCGCAGCGACAGCTGCACCAGCGCATGACGGAGCTCTGGAGCGACCATTTCAACCAGGACATCGACAAGGTCGGCTATCTGCTCGTTGCCGATCAGCGCGACGTGATTCGCAAGAACGCGCTCGGCAAGTTCCCGGATCTGCTCAAGGCGAGTGCGCACAGCGCCTCGATGATGGTCTATCTCGATCAGAACGCGAGCCGCAACACCGCGCCAAATCAGAACTACGCGCGCGAGATCATGGAGCTCCACACCCTCGGTGTGGACGGCGGTTACACACAAAACGACGTCGCCGAGCTGTCGCGCGTCCTCACCGGTTGGACCGTGCAGGGTCGCGGTCAGTTCGTCTTCCGTCCCGAGCTGCACGATTGGGGTTCAAAGACCGTACTCGGAGTGACGATTCCCGCGGGCTCCCCATCACTCGGCGCGGATGGCATCAAGGAAGGCGAGCAAATGCTCGACCTGCTCGTGAACCATCCGAGCACGGCACGCTTTATCGCCGCCAAGATGCTGAGGTGGTTGCTCACGCCGAGTCCGAGTGAAACGCAGATCGCTGCGGTCGCGTCGGCTTATCGCGCGACGGGTGGCGACATCAAGGCGATGGTCCGCGCCATCCTCAACGAGACGTGGCTGCCGGCGGCGCCGATGAAGCTGAAGCGGCCGTCCCATTTCCTCGTGTCGGCGATGCGATCGACGAACGTGAGCGTTACGAGCGCCACGACGCTCAGCAACTCGCTGACGAACCTCGGCCAACAGCTCTTTGCGTGGGATACGCCGGACGGCTATCCCGACAAGATCGAGTACTGGGCCGGCAACATCCTTCCCCGATGGTCGTTCGCCACCTCGATGTCGAACTTCAACTCGGCGACGACGGTTGCGTTGGACACGACGCAGTATCGCGCCGGCTCTCCCGACGCGGCAGTCGATTTGATCGATCAGAACTTCTTCGGCGGCGAGATGCCGCTGGTGACGCGTACGGGCCTGCTGTCGTACCTCAAGGCCGGCACGTTCAACGACACTCGTGTTCGTGAGACAATCGCTCTGGCGATGTCGGCGAACGCGTTCCAGTGGTACTGACCGGAGACGCGACGATGAACGACGAACACGGCATCGACTGCGGCTGCGAGGAGTACAACGAGCTCTCGCGCCGGCAATTCATCACCGCGTCGGCGGGCTTGTCCGCGGCGGCGTTATTCCCGGCATGGCTGCCGAAGATCGTCATGTCGAACCACTACGCGTCGAACCGCGACATCATTGTCTCGGTGTTCATGCGCGGTGGCGCGGACGGTCTGAGCATCGCCGTTCCGTTCGCCGATCCGAACTACTACACCTCGCGCTCGACGATCGCGATTCCGCGCCCCGATTCATCGGCGGCAACGAAGGGCATCAACCTCGACGGGTTCTTCATGTTCCCGCAGGCGATGGCCGGAAATGCGGCGGGCACCGGCGGATTGATGCCGGCGTTCACGGCTACCGATCTGCTCATCGTGCAGGCGACCGGTCAGTTGAACAACTCACGCTCGCACTTCGACGCGCAGCGCTACATGGAAGTTGGAAAGCCGGTCGATCCGAATCTCGTGACGGGCTGGCTGGGACGGCATTTGGCGAGCATGCCGCCGCTCAAGTCGGATGCGCTGCTGCGAGGCATCGGCGTGTCGAGCGGGTTGCAAAAGACACTCGTTGGCGGCCCCAAGACGCTGCCGATCGCCGATCCGACGAACTTCTCGATCGGTGGCTCGGCGGCGACGCAGCCGCAGCGCATCGCGTTTTTGCAGGGCGACTATGCCAGCGCGGACGAGCCGATGCACTCGGCGGCGCTCGACGCGACGAACACGGTCGCGCTCCTCAAATCGGTCAATTTCAGCGGCTACCTTCCCGCGAATGGCGCGGCGTATCCCAACAGCTCGTTCGGACGGGCGCTGCGTTCGGTGGCTGTGCTGATCAAGAACGACATCGGCATCGAGGCGGCGCAGGTGGACATCGGCGGGTGGGACACGCACTCGGGCCAGGATCCGATCGGCGGCTCGATGTTCAATACCATGCGTGACTTCTCGAACTCACTCGGCGCCTTCTACGCCGACGTGATCGCGACCGGCTTCAATGTCACGGTCGTCGCGGTGTCCGAGTTCGGGCGCAACGTGCGAGAGAATGGCAGCCAGGGCACTGATCATGGGCGCGGCACCGTGATGTTCGCGATGGGGAAGGGGATCGCCGGCGGCCGCGTGCTCACGAAGAATTGGCCGGGGCTGGCGCGTGAGAACCTGGATTCAGGCCAGGATCTCAAGGTGACGGTCGATTACCGCGACATCCTCGCCGAGATCGTGCAAAAACGGCTCGCCAATCCGAATCTCGACGTCGTCTTCCCGACCTGGACGCCGACGATGCTCGGCGTGACTCGATAGAACACGTCAGCAGGCCCGATGGCTATTGCACGACGACGTCGCCGGACATGCCGGGATGGACGAAGCAGTTGTAGTGGAAGGTTCCGCGAGTCGTGAAGACGCGAGGAATGTCGCCGTTGAGCGTCACCTTGATGTTCGCGGGAGCACCAGCTTTCACATCGAACGTCACGTCGTGGCCTTCTCCGTTGTTCGACGGCACGATGTGAAAGAGGATCGTGTCTCCAGCGGCGATCTGAACGAAGTTGGGACTGAACGCGGTGCTGAGGGTGAAGACGTCGACGGATTTGTTGCCGCCGCCCGACGGGTTCGTAGAACTATCGGAGCCGCACGCGGCCGCGATAGCGAGAAGCACGATGACCGATTGGCGCATAGAACGGCGGAGCCTATGAAGAGAGTCAGACAACTAGACGCTTCATTCCGGTTGACGACCGGCGGGGTTCGGACGTTAGCGGTCGCTCTCGTCGCGACGATCCTCACGGCCTGCGGCGGCAGCACCGACGCGCCGAGTGGTCCGGCAACGGCCACGTCGCCGGAAGGGAACTATACGATCTCGACGATCAACGGTAAGGCAGTTCCGATGGCGATCTTCTCGGACACGGGCGGCTACAAGCTCGAGGTCCTGACCGGTTCGCTCGGCGTTCAGACCGGCGGCAAGTACACGGTCATCACGAACTACCGCCAAACCATCGCCGGCATCATTTCGACCTACTCGGATAGCAGCGGCGGCAATTGGCTACGGAACGGAACGTCCGTCGCCTTCACCGATGGGTCCGATGGGTCGCAGGTGCAGGCGGCGTGGAGTAATACCGGAACGCTCACTTTGCAGGTGAGTGCTAGTCCCGTGATTTCGATCGTCTACGCGTTGAAGAAATAGGAGTGGGAGCACAGCCGCTCGCGCGGCCTGGGAGCGTCCCGTTACACCCCCCCATACCACTCGTATCCCCGATCCGACCAATACCCGCCGTTCCGCTCCGGCAAGAACGCGATCTTCGTCAAGTACTTCGTGTTCTTGTACCCGAGCTTGACGGGCGAATAGACGCGCGCCGGGGCACCCCAGGCTGAATTCAAATAGTGGCCGTCCTGCGCGTACACGATGAGTGTCTGAGGATGCATCGCGCTCTCGATGTCCCAGCTCTCGTGATAGTCGCTGTCGAACGATTGGAAATCGACGTAACGCGCACCGGGCCGAACGCCGGCGAGCTTCGCCAGGTCGGCGAGGCGAACGCCGGTGCGCGTCGCGACAGCCGTCCATCCCTCGACGCAGAAATGATCGAGCTTGTAGCCGGTCCGTGGAAGCGAAGAAAGATCGGAGAGGGACAGGGAGAGGGGCGTGTTCACCATCCCGCTCACCTCGAGACGCCACACGCCATGCGCAGCTTCGTCCCACACGGGAACCTGGTCGGAAACGAAGTACGCTGGAAAATGGGAGCCGGCCGTGGCCGCGCTGGAGCGCGGGACGTCGATCGACGAGTGATGAAATAGAACGCGCTCGAGCTTCTCATTTCCCGACTCGGCGAACATCAAGACACCCTTCGCGGATCGCGGGCCCATCGAGTCGCAGGCGGCGAGCGCCAATGTGCCAAGTGCACCGCTCGCCGCGGCGAGAAAACGCCGACGGTCGAGGCCCACGCGCTCGGCGGCGTGTGACGGTAGACGAATCGGTGGCTCGCTACGATCCGGCCGGCGGCTCATGGTGCGTCGGGAGAAGATGAACGAACGGTCGCGCGTTGCGTGCTTCCGGCGACAACTCCGGCCGGTACTTCCCCGTGATGATCGACGGGATCGAGTACGGATCCACGGTGAACACCATGAAGACGTGACCGACGGTGAGCACGACGAGCAGCAGCATCGCCCAGAAATGCCAGTACCTCGCCCAGACGTAGCCGCCCATGAGATTGGTGAGCCACGCCAGTTGCACCGGCTTCCAGATCGCGATGCCCGTCACGACGGCCATGATGCCGACGATCGGCATCGAGAAGTAGGCGAGCCGTTGCAGGGCGTTGTGCTTTCCTTGAACCGGGTGATCCTTCCTGACGGTGAGATAGAACTTCACCATCTCACGGGCGTCGCGCACGATGCCTCGGCGCGGTACAAGATCGCGCCACTCGCCATGCAGGTAGATGAAGGCGAGATAGACCAGCCCATTGATGCCTAGCACCCACATCATCGCGAAATGCCAGTTCCGCGCTCCGGCGAGCCAACCGCCGAAGGTGAGCGCTGCGGGGATCGGCTGGTGCTCGAACGGATAGCAGCAGAAGCTCTCACCGCGACGCGCGAACGCCGGATACGCGTTGAAGATGCGCAGCCCACTCCCGATCATGATCGTCAGCGCGATCACGTTGACCCAGTGGGTGATCCGGACGACGGCGTGGTGTCGCTTCATGCGATACCGAAAAAGAGTCCGAAGAGAAGGAGTGCCAAAACAATCGCGGTGACGCCAACGTACACCCGATCGCGCTGCAGCGCGAACGCGACCAAGGTGAACGCGACGCGAGCGATCGGCGTCGCGATGAGGAGGACGAGGCCGAGCTGCACGATGGCGCGGCTGTCGCCCGACAGGGCCGCGGTGACGATCCCGGCCAACGACCGCAGGAAGGCCGGTTCCCCCCGAAACGTCGCGTAATCAGTGGGCGATCGACCGTGTTGCACCAAGAGGATCGCACCGCCGACGAGTGTGACCATCGCGGCAAAGAGAACACCGATCTGCAACAGCCGGCCGATGAACTGCTCGACGGTGTCGTCGCTAACTCGCGAACCGCGGTCGCTCATAATGATCCGGTGAAGCCCTTGTAGAGCATCTCAATCGCCATCACGACGACGATCACCGTAAAAACCTTGCGCAGCCACTCGGGGTTGGCTCGCGTGAGGACCCGCGCGCCGAGGAGCGCGCCGCCGAGCACGCCCAGCATGACGGGGAAGGCGATTGCCGGGTCAATGTAGCCGCGGTGCAGATATACGCCGGCGCTCGCTGCGGCCGTCACGCCGATCATGAAATTGCTCGTCGTCGTCGAGACCTTGAACGGCAGGCCCATGACCTGATCCATCGCCAGCACTTTCAAGATCCCTGAACCGATTCCCAGCAGCGCCGAGAGCACGCCCGCGCCGAACATGATGCCGAAGCCGGCGGGCACTCGCCGAACGGAATAAGGCTGGCGGCCACGCGGCGTTGGATAGTCCGAGTCGAGCCGGAGCCGCGCCGACCATTCGTCTGGCGTCGTGAGGACCGTGTGCTCGACCCGCCGGCGCATCGATCGAATCGCGGTGTAGAAGAGGACAGCGCCGAACAGCATGGCGAGCGCGCTCGTCGGGGTGAACCGGGCGACGGCGGCGCCGACGAGCGCGCCGACAGTCGTCGCCACCTCCAGCAGAATGCCGACGCGCACATTGGTGAAGCCCTCGCGGACGTACGCCGCCGCGGCGCCGGATGAGGTGGCGATCACCGAGACAAGCGACGCCCCCACGGCATAACGCAGATCGACGTGGAACAACAGCGTCAACATCGGCACCACGACGATGCCACCGCCCAGCCCGGTGAGGGCGCCGAGTAGACCGGCGCAGAAGGATCCGCCGGCTACGAGAAGCGCGAGGGTCAGGACGGTCATTGCCGGGAAATTTCGCCGAAGACTGTCGAGCGCGCCAATGGCCCGTATTTCGCCTTTACCGCGGCATATGACGAGAGCGTTTACGAATTGGTGCCGAGGATAAATAGATGCGACGGATGAGCTCGAATGGTCGGCTAACCAAATTAGCCGTGGCTCTCGCGGTAATCGCGCCGCTGGCCTGCAAGAAAGAGAACCGCGCGGCGGGCGAGGTGAGCCGAAACTGGATGCCCGTGCAGCAGCAACAGTACATGGGCGTCAACGCCGCCGAGGTGCAGGCCGCGATCAAGAGCCGCCTCGCCGGCGCGCCGCCGCAGCCAGTCTCGGCGGATGAATGGAAGCACGTGAAGAGCCTCTACACGCGGTTCAATCAGACGCTGCTCTGGCTCGACGACAAAGGGGTGCATCAACCGCGGGTGAGCGCGCTGCTCAACGCCATCGCGAATGCCGATAGTGACGCAATGCGCCTGGATGCGTTTCCGTTGCAGGATCTCGCCCAGTCGTTGCGCGCAGTCGACAAGCATCCGACGGCCGAGCAGTTGGCGAACGCGGACGTTCTTCTGTCGTCCGCCTACGTGACCTATGGCGAGAACATGCTCACGGGGGAGCTGGACCCGTCGAAGTTCAACCAAAGCTGGCATATCAGCCGCCGCGAGGAGCGGATCGACAGCGCGCTGACGCTCACGCTGCGCACCGACGACTTCAGCGCCGGATTGGGCCGCATGCGCCCGCAGGACCCGATGTACGACTCGCTGCGCGCCGAATACGCGAAGTATCGCGAGCTCGTGTCGCGCGGTGGATGGCAGCCGGTGCCCGACGGCAAAGCGCTGAAGCGGGGTGTGGCCGACTCACCGGCGCGACTCAGTGCGTTGCGGGCGCGACTGGCCGCGGAGGGATACCTCGCCGACAGCACACCGGCGGCGCCCGTCGACTCGGCGAACACGAAAGCGGCCGCGACGCGAACATCTACGCGCCCCGTCTACGACCACCAGCTGGCCGCCGCGGTCGCGCAATTCCAGGCGCGCCACGGCATCGTCGTGGACAGCATGCTTGGCAAGGAAACGTTGGACGCGATGAACGTGACGCCGACCTACCGTCTCGCGCAGATCGCGGCGAATCTCGAACGCCATCGGTGGATGCCGCGCGACCTCGGCACTCGATACATCCTCGTGAACGTGCCGCAGTTCTATCTGCACGCGTACGACAGCGGGCAGAAAGTCCTCGACATGAAGGTCATCGTCGGCCAGGAATACGAGGAAAAGGCGACGCCGGTGTTCAGCGACTCGATGGAGTTCGTCGTCTTCCGTCCGTACTGGAACGTGACGCCGACGATTGCCGCGAAGGAAATCTTCCCGAAGGAAGCGGCAAACCCTGGCTACCTCGCCGCGAATAACATGGAGGTCTACAACGATCACGGCCGGCAGGCAGTGCGTCAGTTGCCCGGCCCCAAGAACTCGCTCGGCCTCGTGAAGTTCATGTTCCCGAACGATTTCAACATCTATTTGCACGACACGCCGAACGACGAGTTGTTCAAGAAGGACGTGCGCGCGTTCAGCCACGGCTGCATTCGTCTCGAGAAACCAGCCGAGTTGGCGCAATGGGTCCTCGGATGGCCGGCGGATCGGGTGCAGCAGGCGATGCAGAATGGACCGAACAACAAGCAGGTCAATCTGCCGCACAAGATTCCCGTCTACATCGTGTATTTCACGACGTTCGTCGAGAACGGACAACTCGGCTTTGGAAACGATCTCTACGAGCGCGACAACAAGTTGGTCGCCGAGCTGTCCAACGTCGCAGTGCCGAATGACCAGGTTCGTCAGGCGCAGCAGGCGTTGAGGGATTTGGCGAAGGGCTGATGTTCGAGCGGACAGCGATCAGCAAATCGCTGAAGCTGACAGACCCGATGAGCGGCAGCGACCGATGGTCGCTGCCGCTTTCGTAATTGCCGACAGGTTTCATTATCGGCTGTTGCTCCGCTGCCAATCCGCGAAGCGCCGAGCTGGTGCAGGAGGCCCGACCTTGTCCCCACAGCGCAGGACGCGCCTTGCGACGCTAATTCTGGTATTGATCGCGCCAAACATTCACGCGCAGCGCGCCTTCAGCGTCGACGAGACGACCATCAATGACATCCACTCGGCGATGCGGGCCGGGTCGCTGACCTGCCGGGCGCTCGTCGAGGCGTATCTCCGCCGAATCGACGCCTATGACAAGAAAGGTCCGGCGATCAACGCGATCACAGTGCTCAACACCGACGCACTCACGATTGCCGATTCGCTCGACCGGCGGTTTCGTGAGACACGTCAGCTGAGCGGACCGCTTCACTGCGTTCCGATGATTGTGAAGGACAACTTCCAGACGATCGGAATGCAGACGGCCGCGGGGAATCTCGCGCTCAAGGGATACCAGCCGTCGGCGGATGCATTTCAGGTGAAGCGGATCAAAGAGGCCGGCGCGATCATCATTGCCAAGTCGAACATGGCCGAGTTCGCGTTCAGCCCCTACGAGACCGTGAGCTCGGTCCTTCCCGGCTACACGAAGAATCCCTTCGCCCTCGACCGGGTGACCGCCGGTTCGTCTGGTGGTACGGCCGCGGCGGTCTCGGCGAACCTCGGCGAAGTCGGGCTGGGCACGGATACGGGTAATTCCATTCGCGGTCCGAGCTCGCACAACTCACTCGTCGGCATCCGATCGACGATGGGCTTGACGAGTCGCGCGGGAATCGCGCCGCTGAGTCTGTTCGCCGATATCGCGGGACCGATGGCGCGAAGCGTTGCGGATGCCGTGGCCGTTTTCCAGGTGGTCGCGGGTTATGACCCGGACGACCCCGCCACCGAAGCCGTGAAGGGGAAAGCGATTCCCAACTATTCGTTGTCGCTCGTGCGCGACGGATTGAAGGGTGCGCGCATCGGTGTGCTTCGCCAGGCCTTCGAGGGGCCGACGGTAGATCCGGAAGTGCGAGCGGTATTCGGTCGTGCGATCGAGGATCTCCGCCGTGCCGGCGCAACCGTGCTCGACACGGTGATGGTCGTCGAGATGGATTCCGTGCTCCGATCGAACCGCGGTGGATGCAACCCGTTCAAGTACGAGTTCAACGCGTGGCTCGCCCAGCAGGGCGACCGTGCTCCCGTGAAAACGCTCGACGAAATTGTTCGCTCGCGGCGATATCACCCGGCCATCCAGGCTCGGCTCGAGGCCGGGAACAACGTACAGCTACCACCGGACTCGGTTCCCGGATGCCAAGGTCGCCAACGAGTCCGAGACGGCTTGCGCGACGCGGTGACGCGAACAATGGACAAGCTTCAGCTCGACGCGCTTGTCTACCCGACGTGGAGCAATCCACCACGATTGATCGGCGATCTCAATACACCGGCGGGGGACAACAGCCAGGTTTTCTCGCCGACGACAGGGATGCCGGCGATGACGGTTCCAATGGGCTACACGCGCGGCAACACGTTGCCCGCGGGAATGACGTTCTTCGGCCGAGCGTTCGACGAGTCTCGCCTGATCAAGCTCGCCTACGGCTACGAACAAGCGACGAAGTGGAGACGCGAGCCGGCGAGCGTGCCGCCGTTAAAGTGAAGGCTGAAACGGCCAAACGGCGCTGGCGGCTCGGTTAACTGATCGCTTCGGGTGGCGGGGCCGGGCGGGTGGCGAGTGATTCGTTTTTGGGTTGCGGGTCGTTTGGTGTGGAGGTGGACCGCGACGGGTCGGTGCGGGAATGGTGAATACTTGCTCGGCGCAGCCTAACGGCGAAGCAACGGACGGTGCCGGTTCGGACCTTGAATCGCGCGAGGAGCGCGGATAAGCCGCGAGTCGGGCACCGATTCGTCGCGGGGTCCATCTCCACGCCTAACAACTCGTAACCCACCACCAGCCACCCACCACCCGCCCGCACCCGGCGGCTGAACCCATCTCGCCGATTTCCACCCCCATAAAAACGGTACGGGAGGCGGTATGTTCACGCCCCCCGTACACGCTCTCTCCCCCACTTGACGAGCCGCGCCCCACCTTCAGCCGCTGAGCGGCCCTCCCTTTCGCGGTCTCGCCGAGGTTCATGTAGAGCACTGTTCGTGCCACACGTCGACCGTCGATCGGCGTTCGTCGCATCAGCCCGCTTGTGGTGGCGTAGCTGCCTCGACGCAGATGCACAGGGAACGCCGCTGGCCCGTCTCGCGTAGATGTGACACCACCGCTAATCCCAACGTCTCCCTCCATTCGACCGCGGCCGATGTGTAGTGTTGCATGAGATGATTCGCCGAGTCTTGTTGCTCGTCGCGCTTCCGCTGGCGACGCGCGTCGCCGCTCAACTGCCTCAGGCGGCGCCGGTTGTGTACGATCCGCCCGCAGTTCCGCGCGAGTTTCGTGCGGCATGGGTTACGCCGCTCTGGGATCGTGGATTCAAAGACTGGCCGTCAGCTCCCGGCCTTTCACCGGATTCACAGCGCGCCGAGCTGCGCGTACTGCTCGATCATGCGGCGTCGATTGGGTTGAACGCCGTGATCCTGCACGTGCGCTTGGCCGGCGACGCGCTCTATCCGACGAACTACGCGCCCTGGTCGGCGTATCTCTCGGGAACGTCGGGGACGGGACCGGCGCCGATGTACGATCCGCTTGCCTATGCGGTGAGCGAAGCGCACGCCCGTGGACTTCAGCTGCACGCGTGGTTCAACCCATTCCGGGCGATGCTTCCGATCTTTGCCGGGAAAGCCGCGCCAAACCACGTGACCCGCGCGCACCCGGACTGGATCGTGAAATACGGTACCCAAACCTGGATCGATCCGGGCAATCCGGCGGCGCGGAAGTATGTGCTCGAGACGATTCTCGACGTCGTCAAACGCTACGACGTCGATGGCGTGCACTTGGACGACTACTTCTATCCCTACCGCGAGACGCGCACGACGGTGAGACGCGCCAAGAAGAAAAGGGTGCGCGTCACTCGGGAGATCGAATTCGCCGACGCCAAGAGCTGGAAGCGGTACGGTGTCGCGAAAGGCTGGACGAACCGCGATAGCTGGCGCCGAGCGAACATCGACGACTTCATCCGGTCGCTCTACCAAGACGTCAAAGCAACGAAGCCCGCGGTTCTCGTTGGCATCAGCCCGTTCGGCATATGGAGGTCCGGAACGCCGGCCGGCGTTACGGGACTCGACGCGTTCAGCGAGATCTACGCGGACGCGCGGCGCTGGCTCACCGAAGGATGGGTGGATTATCTGGCGCCGCAGCTTTACTGGGAAGTAAGCGGCGTTCAGGATCGCTTTCGCGTGCTCGACGCCTGGTGGCGGACACAGAATCCCCTCGGCCGATACATCTGGCCGGGGATTTACACGTCCCATGTGTACGGCGGCACGGACCCGTGGCCGGCCGCGGAGATCGAGAAGCAAATCGCGACGATTCGCGACGCGCGCAGTGGGACGAACGATGTCCCGGGACACATTCACTTCCGCCTCGCGGCACTTTTCGCCGACAACGATCGAATCGCCGGACAGATCGCCCCGGAATACGTTCAGCGGGCGCTCGTGCCGGCCTTTCCTTGGCTCGGCGCTGTCGCGCCCGCGTCGCCCACGGTTGCCGCGGTTTCAACCGATGGCCCCGCGGCATTCACCATAGCGGCAGGCGATACGATCCCCGTGCGGTGGTGGCTGATTCAGGCGCGCGGGAAGGACGGCAACTGGACCACCGATCTTCGCCCGGCCGCCGTTGGACAGATGACCCTCGACATGTTTGGCGGAACAGTGCCGGATGAGATTGCCGTCTCTGCCGTCGGCGCAACGGGGGCCGCGAGTGCGCCATCGATGCTGACGTTCGGGGCGACCGTCAGCCGGTAACTCGTTCCTCGATGGGCTTGGTATGCCAGGTGCGGTAGTATCCGCGGCACGCAGCTTCCGCCAAGCGCCCTCTTCAGGATCGGATTCTGGCAAAACGAACAAAGGTCGAGCCGGCGACACAGCTTTCGGGTCTGTGTGATACAGGTGTTCCCGGGCTCGACGAAATTCTCTGCGGTGGTCTGTCACCTGACCGTGTCTACCTCATCGACGGCGAACCAGGGACCGGGAAGACCACCCTCGGCTTGCAGTTCCTCCTGGCGGGCCGTGCCGCCGGCGAGCGCGGGATGTACGTCACGCTGTCGGAAACTGCGGAGGAGCTTCGCTCGACCGCGTCATCGCATGGGTGGTCCCTGAACGACATCGACGTCATCGAGTTGAACGAGCTTCAACCGCGGGTCGACGAGGCGTACACGCTGTTTCATCCGTCCGAGGTGGAGTTGCAGGAGACGGTGGAGATCATTCTCCGTGCGATCGAGGAAAAATCCCCGGCGCGTATCGTCGTCGACTCGCTGTCCGAGATGCGTCTTCTCGCGCGCGATCCGCTGCGTTTTCGACGCCAGATTCTCAGCCTGAAGCAGTTCTTCGTCGGGCGGTGCTGCACGGCGTTGTTGCTCGACGATCGAAGTGCGCCCGACGGTGACATGCAACTGCACAGTTTGGCGCACGGCGTGATCGTCCTCGAGCACCTGGCGATGGAGTACGGAGCGGATCGCCGCCGGCTCGAGGTGCGAAAGCTCCGCGGATCACAGTTCGTCGGCGGTTTTCACGATTTTCGAATCCGAACAGGCGGGTTGATCGTGTATCCCCGCCTCGAGACCGGCGTCCCGGTCGAAGGGCTCTTGGCGAAGACCATCGAAAGCGGGGTTGCGGAGCTCGATGCGATGCTCGGCGGCGGTCTCACCTCCGGGACGAGCACCCTCTTGACCGGCCCGGCCGGCACCGGCAAATCGATCCTCTGCATGCACTACGGGCTCGCCGCCGCGAAGCGCGGCGAAACTGTGCGATTCTATTTGTTCGACGAGCGCATCGCGGTCTTCCGTGCCCGAGCCGAAGCACTGGGTCTGCCGCTTCGTGCGGCGGAGAAATCGGGCAAGGTCGTCGTGCATCAGATCGAGCCGACGCAGATGTCGCCCGGCGAGTTCTCTCATCTGGTACGCGCGGCGGTTGAACGGGACCGCGCGAACATGATCGTCATCGATTCGATCAACGGCTACCTTCAGGCAATGCCGGCGGAGCAGCTGCTCTCGATCCAGGTGCACGAGCTCCTGAGCTACCTCGCGAATCACAACGTCACGAGCATCTTGACGCTTGTCCAGCGCGGCATTTTTGGAGGGCCGATCGAGGAAGCCGCGGAGGTCAGCTACCTTGCGGACACCGTCATTCTGCTGCGCTACTTCGAACACGCCGGCGCTGTGCGCCAGGCGATGTCTACCGTGAAAAAGCGGAGTGGGCGCCACGAGCGAACGATTCGAGAATTCAGAATCGATCGCCTCGGCGTGCAGGTCGGCGAGCCGTTGGCAACCTTCCGTGGAGTGCTTACCGGAATTCCGGAGTATGAAGGCCGCGAGGAACCGCTCATGGAGCGGATGGCGGATGACGCGCCCAAGTCGCGCGGTCGGCGCCGCAATGCTTGAGCGCAGCCGGCGCGTCGCCGTTCACGCGCCGACAGGTCGGGATGGCCCCCTCGCCGTAGAGTTGCTCGGGCGCTGGCGGCTCGACGCTGTGCTGTGTCCTGACATCGAGACATTGTGCTCCACAATCGCCGGCGGCATTGGCGTCGTCCTCATTGCGGAAGAAGCCCTGACGCCGCAAACCCGAGACCGTCTTTTCTCGTCCCTCGACGCACAGCCGTCCTGGTCGGACGTGCCACTCATCGTGCTGACGGCGGAAGGAGAATTGTCGCGCTCGATCACCCGCGGCATCGAGGCGGCGGCGGAGCGCGGCAACGTGGTCCTGCTCGAGCGGCCGATCCGCGTCGGCATGCTCGTCACCGCGGTCCGATCGGCGTTGCGAGCGCGCGAACGTCAATTCGAGATCCGGGACTACCTCGCCGAGCGTGAGCGGCTCCTCGAGTCCGAGCGCGCGGCGCGCGCCGACGCGGAAGAGGCCAATCGCTCGAAGAGCCGGTTTCTTGCCGTGATGAGCCACGAGCTGAGAACGCCCCTCAACGCGATCGCCGGCTACAGCGACCTGCTCGATCTCGGAATTCACGGTGAGCTCTCTGCAGCGCAGCGGGAGGCTTTGCGTCGCATCCAGAAGAGCGAGCGGCACCTGCTCGGCCTGATCGAAGACGTGCTGACGTACGCGCGCGTCGAGACAGGACAACTCAAATTCGACCTGGTGACATTGGACACCCTCGAGCTGGTAACGACGACGGAAGCACTCGTCGCCCCCCAGATTCTGTCGCGCGGCCTCCGGCTCGACTTGAGCGGATGCGAACCCGGGGTGTCTGTCGAGGTGGATCGTGATAAAGCCCAGCAAATCCTCGTCAACCTGGTGACCAATGCGATCAAGTTCACGCCGCCTGGTGGCTCGATCGCCCTCGCATGCGTTGCCGATGGAAGCTCGGTGCGGCTGACGGTTACGGACACGGGCATCGGAATCCCCGCCGACAAGCTGGGGACGATTTTCGAGCCGTTCGTTCAGGTCGACACCCGGCTCACGCGAACGCACGAAGGCGTCGGCCTCGGGCTGGCGATCAGCCGTGATTTGGCGCGCGCGATGGGCGGCGATCTGACGGTCGACAGCCGCGTTGGCGAGGGGAGCTGCTTTACTTTGACGTTACGACGTGTCGCAACGCCGGGTCCCCGGTTACATCTCGAAGCAGCTTCCGCGAAATAACCCGTTCGCGTTTTCAATTTCGCCCCAACCCATGCATCGACTCACACTCGCTGCCGCGCTGCTGTCGTTGGTTTCAGCGAACATCCGCGCGCAACAGACCGCCCGGCGCACACCCACTCGGGATGAAGCCGCTCTCCTCGATAGCTCCCGATACGCCCCGTCGGCGGCGGACGTGCGGGGGCTTCGCTGGCGATTGGTCGGCCCATTCCGAGGCGGCCGCGCTGTCGCCGTCACCGGGGATCCGGCGAACCGGAACGTCTTCTACTTCGGCGCCGTGGACGGCGGCGTATGGAAGACGACAAACGGCGGAACAAGCTGGCGCAACGTCAGCGACGGTGGGTCGAGGATCGCGTCGGTTGGTGCGATCACCGTGGCACCGTCGGACCCGAACGTCGTCTACGTCGGCAGCGGCGAAGCGGACATGCGCGAGGATTGGACATACGGCGACGGCATGTATCGCTCGACGGACGCCGGTGAAACGTGGACACATCTCGGACTCGACGACGCCCGCCACATCGCGCGCATTGTCGTCGATCCGCGGAATCCGGATCGAGTATTCGTCGCTGCCCTCGGACACGGCAGCGGGAAGAACACCACGCGCGGCATATATCGGTCGAACGACGGTGGCAAGAGCTGGCAGCGGGTGCTGTACAGCGACGACTCCACCGGCGCGATCGACATCGCGATGGATCCCGGCAACGCGCGTATCGCGTACGCGGCGCTCTGGCACATGCAGCGCACGCCTTGGGGGTTCACTGCCGGCCATGGAAGTCTCTGGAAGACGACGGACGGCGGCGACAGTTGGCGCGATATCTCGCACAACCCGGGCATCCCGAAAAATCCGCTCGGGCGCATCGGTCTCTCCGTCTCCCCGGCGAATCCGCAGCGCGTCTACGCGACGATCGAATGTCCGCCTGAGGATTCCACTGGCGGCGTCTTTCGCTCCGACGACGGCGGCGCGACGTGGCAGCGCACGAGCGGCGATCAGCGCTGGATGGTCCGGCCGTGGTACTACAGCGTCGTTACCGCGGATCCGTCGGACACGAACACCGTGTTCCTGATGAATCTCTCGACGTGGAAGTCCACGGACGGAGGACGGACGTTCTCGCGAATTCGCCTGCCGCACGGTGACACGCATGCGCTGTGGATCGATCCACGAGACTCCCGGCGAATGATCAGCGGCAATGATGGGGGCGCGACGATCAGCTTTGACGGGGGCGGTACGTGGTCTTCGATCATGAATCAGCCGACGGCGCAGTTCTATCACGTCACGACAGACGATCAGTGGCCCTACCGCATCTACGGCGCGCAGCAGGACAATACGACGGTCTCGATCGTGAGCCGCTCTGACAACGGCGTCATAACCGCCGACGACTGGTATCCAGTCGGCGGTGGCGAATCCGGCTACATCGCGCCGAAGCCAGGCGATCCGAACATCGTGATCGCCGGAACGTACACCGGCACGCTCACGCGCTACGACGTGCGAACGAAGCAGACGAAAGACATCTCCGTGTGGCTGAACAACTACGATGGCTGGGCGGCGCGAGACGTACCGAATCGGTTCCAGTGGACCTTCCCGATCCTTTACTCGAAGCACGATCCGCGCGTGCTCTACGTCGCGGCGAATCGCATCTTTCGGTCGACGAACGACGGCGACAGCTGGGAGCCGATCAGCCCCGACCTGACGCTGCACGACGCGAAGACGCTCGTGCCGGCAGGCGGCCCAATCACCTACGACATGACCGGCACGGAGTGGTACGCGACGGTGTTCGCCCTCGCCGAGTCGCCGCTCAACCCCGACGTGCTGTGGGCGGGCTCCGACGACGGGTTGATTCATGTCACGCGCGACCGCGGAAAGACATGGACGAATGTCACGCCACCGTCGCTTGCAAAGTTCACGCGCATATCGATCATCGAGCCGTCGCACTACGACCAGGGAACGGCGTTCGTCGCGGCGAATCGCTACCAACTCGACGACTTCAAGCCGTATCTGCTGAAAACCAGCGATTTCGGAAAGACGTGGACGGCGATCACGAGGGGCATTCCCGACGGCGCCTATACGCGGGCGATCCGCGAAGACCCGGTCCGTCGCGGACTTCTTTTCACCGGCACCGAGACGGGCATCTACTACTCGTCGAACGACGGCGGCCTCTGGGAACCTTTGCAGCTCAATTTGCCGCGCGCGTCGGTGCGCGACCTTCACATTCACGGGAGTGATCTCATCGCGGCGACGCACGGGCGCGCCATGTGGGTGCTCGACGACATCAGTCCGTTGCGCGCGTTGTCGTCGGAGGTGCGTGCGGCGACGGCCTTTCTGTTCGCGCCCGACACGGCGATCCGTTTCGGCGGGGGACATGCGCTGACGAATAGTGCCGGCGAAAACCCGCCGGCCGGCGTGATCGTCGACTATTGGCTCAAGGCAGCGCTCAGCCCAAAGGACAGCCTCCGGATCGAGTTTCTCGATCCGAGCGGCAAGGTGATTCGTCATTTCTCCAGCGGGGCCGCTCCCGATTCGGTGAGCTCGGCGGCTTTCGCCCGAATGCGGCCCGACTCCGCGGGCGGGCAGGGAACAGTGCCCGGCAAGCAGCCGAGCGATACGGCGTCGAACAAGCCGCGCGGCACGCGCGAGCTGCAAGATGACACGCTCGCCTTCGTGCCGAGCGATTCAGTGGCGACCGGACGTCTGGGATTGAACCGCTTCGTCTGGGATCTTCGCTACCCCGACACGCGCGAAGCCAAAGACGTTGTGAACGACGAGGGTTCGACGAAGGGACCGTTCGTTTCGCCGGGACGCTACACCGTTCGGCTGATCGCAAGGGGCCAAACGTATTCGCAGCCGTTCATCGTGCGAGGAGACCCGCGGCTCCCGACGACTCAAGCCGACTATGATGCACAACTCAAGCTCGCCCTCGACGTTCAAGCCAAAACGAACGAGCTGTCAGACGCGGTGACGCGCATTCTCGTCGTCGAGCGCGCGCTCGACGAACGGGCGTCGGCGGCGAAGGGGCAGTCGTACGCGAAGCGAATAACTGACGCCGTGAAGCCGTTGCACGACAAGCTCGAGGCGGTGCGCGATTCGCTCGTCGAGATCCATTCGCACGCGGACCAGATCACGCTCCACTATCCCGTTCGATACTACAACATGCTGTTGTCGCTCGCCGGCATGGTGCAGAGCGCCGACATGGCGCCGACACAGCAGGAAGGCGCGATCTATCGGGATATTGCGCCGAAGGTCGATGCACAGCTCACGCGCCTGCGCGCGATCGAGTCGACCGACCTCGCGGCCTTCAACGCATTGATGCGGGAATTGAACGTGCCGGCCGTGCTCGTTACCGCGCCGCCGATCGTACCTTGAGAGCGAGTCCCCATGCGCGCCGTCGTCATCACTCGACCTGGTGGTCCGGAAATCCTCGAGATTCAGGAGCGCCCGACGCCTATTCCGCGCGCGGGCGAGATTCTCGTGCGGGTTCGCGCCTCGGCGATCAATCGCGCTGATTTGCTGCAGCGACAGGGGCTATATCCCGCTCCGCCCGGCGCGCCGACGGACATTCCCGGCTTGGAGTACGCGGGGGAAGTGGCCGCGGTGAGTCCGGGTGTCACACGATGGAAGGAAGGCGATCGCGTATTCGGGATCACCGGGGGTGGTGCGTACGCCGAGTTCGTGACGGTGGACGCGGAAACCGCGGCCCGGATTCCCGACCGCTTGGATTGGAACGAAGCGGCGGCCGTGCCGGAAGCCTTCATTACCGCGCACGACGCACTCGTCGTACAGGCGCGATTGCAGCGCGGCGAGTCGGTCCTCATCCACGCGGTCGGGAGCGGCGTCGGATTGGCCGGCGTACAAATCGCGCAGGCTTGGGGTGCAACGCCCTTCGGCACCGCGCGCACCGCCGAGAAAGTGGAGAAGGCGAAGGGCCATGGTCTCGCGGACGGCATCGTAATCGGGAATGATGTCGACGCGTTCGTCCCGGCGTGCGAACGATGGACGTCGGGGAAGGGCATCGACGTGACGCTGGATCTGGTCGGCGGCGACTATCTCGGCGCGAGCATTCGCGCGTCGGCGCTTCGCGGGCGAATCATGCTCGTTGGCACTGTGGCCGGGCGTCAGTCCACGATTCCAACAGGGATGGTACTCGGCAAGCGGCTCACGCTGCGCGGTACGGTGCTCCGAGCGCGTTCATTGGAGGAGAAGCGCGCGGTTGCCGCGGCATTCGCGGCCGAGGTTGTGCCGCTGTTCGACGCCGGCACGCTGACGCCGACGATCGACAGCGTATTCGACCTCGATCAGGCGGGCGTGGCGCACGAGCGCGTTGCCGGAAACGCGTCATTCGGCAAGGTCGTGCTGCGCGTACACTGAGCGTGCGCGTCTATTTGGTCTTCGCCGAGTCGGGAGGCGACCGGTCCGCCAACAGGCCCTTTCCGAACAGACCGGCGATGAACGGCCGAGCGATGCAGTCGTAGAAACCCTTGTCGCCGCAGATTGAGCCGCCCTGCTTCTCGACGTAGGTCTTCACCTTGGCAGGATAGGTTCCGCAGTTCGGAGTGTTGCTTCCATGGACACAGCCGTTGTACCTCAGCAGTCCCTTGCTGAGATCTCCGGCCGCGACGCCGCCAGAATCGGACGAATGTTTGATGTACGTGCTGAGGATGTAAATCCCGTATTTCAAGTTCGTGGAATCAGCGGCCAAGTCGGAGCCGAACTTGTTCCGCAACTCCTTGAGCCAGATTTTCGGATAGACCTGCATCAGGCCGACCGCGCCGACGTTGGACATCGCGCTGCTCACGAACAGCGCGTTCTCGGTCAGCATGACACCGAAGACGACGGCGGGCGGAATGCCGTAGCGATACGACTCACGGACCGCGTAGTACGAGATCGAATCCGCCCGGGCCTGGTTCATTCGTCCCGTCTTCACCAAGCTCGCGGCGAACGCTTGGCGGTCGGTCTCGAACTGTGGTGATTTGAGGAGTTGCGCCAGGCGGTCCGTGTCGGGCGGCGTCGGGGCGAGCACAGCTTTCGTCGCCGGAAGCTTTTGCGTGATCGCCTGCGCGACGGTCGGCTGGTTGGCGAAGATCGGATGGATGAAGCGGACCGCAACGATGATCGCCGCGAGACAGCCGATGATGATCGCGACGTCGCGAGTCGCGATGCCGAACAGTGTCTTGAGCGGATCGCGACGAACTCGGCGGCCGAGCGTTACCTCGCGGCGGCGATCGCCGGAGTTCCGACGGTCGTCGTCAGCGGGCTCGCGCCCCAGCGGAATCGACGAATCGCGGTCAGACATCACCGCGATGCTAGTGCAAGAGGGCGGCCTACCGCCGCGGGCCGACGCGCCGCATTCGGTAGACGGTTATGCGTTCACGGCCACTCAGCCCAGTCCGCATTGTCGCCGTCCATTCGTCGGGTGAAACGACCGACCAGGCAAATGTGTTGTGAGCGTTTACCTGTGGGACGAAGTACGCACCGGCGCTGTCAACCTGCGTCGCGCCCCATCGGCCTGGACCAAATGCCTGGTACACGCGACCCGCGGCGAGATAGACGCGACCCGTTCCGGCCTCCTGCGTAAAGGCCGAGTCGCGGTAATACGTGACGTCGATCGTGGAATCACTCGAAATGTGGTAGCGCTCATAGACCGACGGTTCGCCGGCGGCGGTCCCGACCCAGCTTCCCTCGAGCCATCGCAAGCGACCGAAGTCGGTCGTGCTGAACGGAGTCTTTGGCTGTCCGCGCTCCGACACACGCACCTGCGCGAATGCCGGCGCCGCCCCGAGCGACGCGGCCACCATGGTGACCAACACGCTACGACTGAGTTTTCTCATGTTTCTTGGTACCCCACGACCTACTCGTCGCTCCCCATCCGCGCCATGCGGTCACAGCTGTCAGCGCAAGAAGCGCACACATCGGCGCAATGCGCGAGTTGTTCATCGCCGGCGTGTGTCCGACAGGCTTCTTCGCACGCGCGGCAGAGCTCGGCGCAGGCACCGCAGGTGATGACATGATATGGCGAGCCCCGCAGCATGAAGTTGGCGCTCGTCTGGCACAGCTCGGCACAATCGAGCAGGACGCCGAGCAGGTTGACCTCGGTATACTCGCCGCCGCTCGCGATGCAATGCTGAAGCGTCAAGGTACAGACCGCGTGGCAGTTAAGGCATTCTTCGACGCACTCCTGCAGATCGTCGTGCGCCTGGTCATGCGCATCGTGGGCGACTTCGATGTCATGCCGGTGGCTGTCGGGCATTCCGGTCTCCGTGTGAGGGGCGTGGGTGAGCGCGCAGGATGTGTGCTAGGGGAGTGATTGGGGGCACGCGCGGCCTCAGGCCGCGCGTGCACCGCGGGCCCGAAGGGCCCGTGTTCCCGGGACGCTCCGGCCCGGTCCTCCTCAGGTCCCGAGCTTCACCGTAACAAAAAAGTTCCTCGGCGGCAGCACATAGTACGCCGGCACCGTCCCACTCGCGTAGCCGCTGCCATACTTCCGGCTGTTCGTCACGTTGTTCGCGCGGAAGAGGAGCTCGAAGCCCGGCTCGTGAAGCGATGCGCTCAGATCGAGCGTTGTGGCGGCGGGAAGCACGAAGGCCGGGTCGCTGTTGTTCTGAAGGAAGGACTCGCCGGTGTAGCGAACATCCGCGGCGAGCCAGAGGTACTTCGACGTCGCGACCGCGGCACGGCCATAGGCCGTCGCGCGCGGCGTGAGCAGCGGTTCGACGTCGCGATAGGTGACCGGGATGTCGATCGTGGAATCGGTGAACGCCTGAATACGATTGCGGCTCAGTGTGATGTTGCCGGAGAGAAGCGTATGCGGGATCCCTCGGATCGTCGCGTCGGCTTCGACACCGCGTCGGTAGCTCGAGTTCACGTTCTTTCGAAGCGGCGTGCCGATGTAACTCAAGGCGCCGATCGGTGTGATCTCATCGTGGAACTGCATGTCGTAGACGTCGGCCTGAATGTCGAGCGCCGACGAGTGAAACATCGTTCCCGCCTCGACGTCGCGAACGCGCTCGGGCTTCACGCGTCGCAGGTCGCCGACAAACGCGACGTTCGACGTGTCGAGATTATCGAAGCCGGCGAACATGTCGCTTCGCGCCGGCTCCCGGGTGTTCGCGCCGAATGATCCGTAAAGGGACCATGCCTTCGTGAGCGTATACGACGCACCGACTTTAGGGTTCAGAAAAGTCCAATCGACGGACTGTTCCGAGATGCCGGCGTGTGCGTCCGGCGTGTAGCGGAATTTTGCCCAGCGAGCCTGGACGTCGCCGAACAGCGTCGCGCTGCCAACCGCATAAGCGAGCTTGGCGAACGTGCTCGCGTCCTGCTTGTGGCCCGTGTTGAAGTACAGCGGGTTGTCGAGATCCGGATGCTGGAAGGCGAAGTGATCGCGCGAATAGGTGTTGGCGTTCATCCCCGCATCGAAACGCACGCGGCGACGCTGCACGGTGAACGCACTCGTGACTCCATACCACGTGAAGTCGAGGTTGAACTGCTGGAGCGAATCGAGCTGGACGTCGTAGTCGCCGCCGGCCGAGATGCGATACGCGGTCGTCGACCAGCTGGTCCCGGACGTGAAGGCGTGCGTGTAGGAGAGTGCCGCCAACCGTTCCGTGAAGCCATCGCGCTCGCGCGGCGTGAGCGGGTTGATGCGCCGGTTCGTGTCCAGATCCGTGACCGGTACGGCCAGATACGCCATCGTGTCGCGCATCGTGCCTGTGGTCGCCGTGACTTTGAGGATGTCGCGATCGCCGAAATAGCCGGCGCTCAGAAAAATTGATTTGCCTTCGACGCCGGAGTGATAGCGGTACCCATTCGTGCTGAGTGACGACACGCGCCCGTACCACGCGAACCGCGTCGGCATCAAACCACTTTGATACTCGGCGCTGTATCGCTTCGAGCCGAACGAGCCGCGCTCGGCCTGAACATTGGCGGACAATGCCGCGACTCCGAGCGGAACCGATTCCATGTTGATCGATCCCGCGTACGCCGCGGTCCCGTTGCTGCTCGTGCCGACGCCCCGCTGCACCTGAACCGAGCCAAGGCTGTTTGCGAGATCTGGAAAGTCCGCGAAGTAGAGAACCTGGTCCTCGGGATCGTTGAGCGGAATTCCGTCGAGGGTGAGATTGATCCGCGACTGGTCGATGCCGCGAAGGCGGATGTAGCTGTACCCCCAATAATTTCCGGTTTCGGCGTACGACGTCAGCGACGGCGCCGGCCCTTGAAGCAAGAGCGGAACGTCCTGACCGAAGTAGCGTGGCGCGAGGTCGTTCTGACCCAGCGTTTTCCGCGACACCGGCGCGTCGTTCGACGACCGCACCGCCGATACGGTGACGCGCTCGAGACGTTGAGCCCGCGTCGTGTCGCTGCGAGCGGAGTCGCGCGCGACCGCTTGCGCCGAAGCGCGTAGGACGGGAACAACACTGACGGACAGCAGGACGAGCGCGCATCGCGCGCGGGCGACCTTGGTCGCCGGACGAACGAATCTCATTGACTGACTCCCTACGCCGGTATTAGCCGGATCAGGTTCTACGGGACTCTCTCAGCCTGCGCCCGACGTGGGCAGGCACCCCGGTCAAAGTCGTAAGCTAAGCGCCGTCCGAGTCGGTATCCAACTGGCTCCAAACGCGCTCGATGTCGCCGGGCGACAGATGCACCGGCGTCCCGGCCAAAATTCCCGTGACGTTCCTGAACGGCTGACCTACGTGCATGCCGCCGCGGTCGATCGTGAACTCACGAATGCCCTTGTCGTGCGCCGAGCCGCGCATCTTGAGGACGGTCACGCCGCGCTTCATCTCGCCGAACATCTCGACGTAGCGCAACAGCACGATCGAATCGGTCAACGTGGAGATGTGCCCTTCCGTGATCGACGCTCCGCCCATCAAGGTCGGCGTCGTCGATGTCATGAGTCCGGTGATCTCCTGATGTTTCACGAACGACGTCAGCCCGATCACGAACTCGCGGAAGGCTTTGGTCGTGCCGACACGTTCGAGCGCCGAAAGGCTGTCGAGGGCGAGACGCGTCGGTTTGAAGTCAGCCACCTCTCGCTGGATCGCGAGAAGCCAGTCCTCGAGCCCGTTCACCTCGGGGTAGTCGCAAATGAGCCGGAGCTTGCCTTCGCGTTCCATCTTCTCGAAGTCGGCGCCCCAGCTGATGGCGTTGCGGAACAGTTGGTCGCGGCTCTCCTCGAACGCCACGAGGAGCGAGCGCTCTCCCGCCTCCGCGCCGCCGCGCAGGAACTCGGTGACGAGGAGTGTCTTTCCCGTTCCCGTCGCGCCCGACGCGAGAATGACCGAATCGCGAAAGAAGCCGCCGCCGCACATTCGATCGAGCTCCGCGTTCCCCGACGAGATGCGCACGTCCGACGATTTCTGCTTGAGCTGCATTGCCGACAGCGGAAGGACGACGAAGCCCTCGCCCGCGACGATCGTGAAGGGGACCTCGCCTTTTTGGTGATCCGTTCCGCGGAACTTGATGATCTCGATCGTGCGCCGGCGATTCTCATCTTCCAGTCTGTTGCGCAGCACCATCACGTTGTCGGCGATGAACTCCTCGACGCCGAATCGCGCGACGGGACCATACTCCTCCGTGCGCTCGGCCGTGAGAATCGCCGTCATGCCGGCGGACTTGAGCGCCCAGGCAATTCGGAACAGCTCGCGGCGCACGGTACTCTGATCCGCGAACTGCGTGAACACGGCGCCGAGCGAGTCGACGGCGACCCGCTTGGCACCGACGCGCTTGATGGCGTTTTCGACACGTGCCAGGAGTGCGCCAAGATCAAACTGTCCGCTCTCGATCGTCTCCACGGACGGATCGGGCGATGCGTCGACGAAGGCGAGCTTGCCTTTCCGCTCCCACCCGTCGAGATCCCAGCCGAAGTTTTGCATGTTGGCGCGAATGTCGGCCGCCGATTCCTCGAATGTGACGAACACGCCTGAGTCGCCGACGGTCTGGATGCCGGCGGCGAGGAATTGCATGGCGAAGACCGTTTTCCCGCTGCCCGCGGTCCCCGAGACGAGCGTCGTCCTCCCCTCGGGAAGGCCGCCGCGAGCGATGAGATCGAAGCTCGAGATGCCGGTCGGAGCCTTATGCACGGCGATGAGCATGTCGGGCGCAGTCATGGAACGATGTCAGCGTGAACGGTCTCACGCGCTCTGGCCAGGCGCGCGATCGGAAGGCAGTAACTCGAGGCCGAAAAGGACTTTTTCCCGGTCGGAGAGATCGCCGATGACGCGCCGAAGCGGCGGTGGCAGCTGCTTCACAAGCGTCGGCGTCGCGAGAATCCGCTGATCTTCTGCGACTTGCGGGTGCTCGAGGACGTCGATGATCTCGAGATCGTATTCGGCGCCGAGTTCCGCTTCGCAAATCCGTCGAAGGTTTGCGACCGCCACCTGGGTGCGTGGCGTCGAACCCGTCACGTAGAGTTTGAGAACGTACTTGGGCAGAACAAATCGCTCCGTCTAAACCCGGGTTTGAACTGTGCCTGGGGTTGAAACTGCCCGCGATTCCATTCGGGCACCAGCCCGCCCATCGAGCAGGTTTTGGACCGTCGTGATCGGGCATGGAGTTTGTAATTGGAGGACCGCAAGCCGCGACGCGGGATCAAGTTTTCATGAGCGACCCAACGTCGAACCTCACAGAACGAATCACCCCCGATAGCCCCGGCAGCAGGAGCCGCGCCGACTTGGACCGCAGTTCCGATCAAAGCCGGCGCGCACCGCCGAAAGACCGGCGGCGTGCCCAGACGTCTCTGCGAACAATCGTCGAGCGAATGGTCGACGGCATTGTCGTCGCCACCCTCGAAGGGGTCATTCGCTTCGCCAATCCGGCTGCCGAGCAACTGTTCGGTCGGTCGTCGCACGAGTTGGTGGGGACTCAGATCGGTTTTCCGGCGGTCGTCGGCGAGCGCGCCGAGATCGAGGTTGTTCACGCCGGGGGAACCCCGGTTTCGGCCGAGCTGCGCGTCGCCGACATCGACTGGGAAGGCGAGCCGGCGCGGCTCGTCATGCTGAGGGACATCACCCTCCGCAAACGCGCCGAAGAGCACGCGGCCCAGCTCGAGCACGAGCGCATTGGACGCGCCGAGGCCGAGGCGGCCAGTCATGCGAAGTCCGATTTCCTGGCGATGATGAGCCACGAGCTCCGCACGCCGCTGAACGCCGTGATCGGCTACTCCGAGCTCCTCGATCTCGATATCGCTGGACCACTCAACGACGACCAGCGCCGACACATCTCGCGCATTCGCGAGTGCGGCCGGCACCTGTTGTCGCTCGTCAACGAGGTGCTCGATCTCGCGAAGATCGAGGCGGGCCGTCTCACCCTGCAGATGGGGGTCGGTCGTCTCGGGACGATCAGCGATGCGGCGGTGTCCCTGGTCCAGGCGTCGGCGGATGCGCGCGGCATCACGCTCATCACGCGGTCGCCGAGCGCGGTGCCACTGTTCTTTCAAGGCGACGAAGATCGCACTCGGCAGATCTTGATCAATCTGTTGAACAACGCGCTCAAGTTCACACCGGTCGGTGGAACGGTGAGCATCGAATGCGGGCAAGCGGCGATGGCACCCGCGGACGCGCGCGTCACCGTCGATGGGAGTTGGGTCTTCGTCCGTGTCAGCGATACGGGAATCGGTATCCCGGCGGATCAAATCCCGCACATCTTCGAGCCGTTCACGCAGGTCGCACGTGGCCATACGCGCCCGCGCGACGGTTCGGGTCTCGGGCTCACGATCAGCCGTCGTCTCGCGCGCATGATGCATGGCGATCTCACCGTGCGCAGCGAACCGGGAAAGGGCTCGGTGTTCACGCTGTTCTTACCGGAAGCCGGCGGCGCGACTTCGGCGCTGCCATCGGACCCGCAAGACGGCGCGAGCCGGCTCCAGGGCGTGGCGGAAGTTGGCGAAATTCTGATTCGCGAGGCCGGGCAGCTTCTCGCCGCCTTTGTCGCGAGGATACGTGCCGAAGATCTCGCCGACGCGGCGATGCGGTTGAGATACTCTCAGCTCGCCGACCACATCGCGACGTACATCGGCGATGTCGGCACCGTGCTCGTCGCCGTCGAGGAGGCACGCGGGCAGCCGTCAGGCCTGCTCGCCGACGGAACTGAGATTCAACGTCTCCTTGCGGAGCGGCATGGCGCGCAACGCGCCCGCCTTGGCTGGACATCGGATGATCTGCATCGCGAGTGGCAGCTCCTCGACGAAGAGATCGAGCGGACCCTTCGGCGGTGCGCGAACGGCGTTCCGCCACAAACGATCGAAGAGGCGCTCACGATCGTTCGTCGCTTCAATCGTCAGGCTGCAGAATTGAGCCGTCGGGCGCTGATGCGCACAGCTCGTGAGCTGGGTCATCGGCGCAAAGCGTCAACCGCCTGAGTCCGGCAAAACGGCACGGGGCCTGCCTTCACCTTTGGTCTAATTGCATGACAAAGGATGAGGAGGCTCAATGATTCGCAAACTTCCGTCGCTCGCCCTCGCATTGCTCGCCGCCGGCGCTTGCGGGCGGGGCGCCAATCATAACGCTGATACAACACTGAACAACGATCTCTCCCTCGCCGCGCAGGCGAAGGGATATCAGCCGTTGGATAGCATGTCCGCCGCCGAACGTGGAATGGCGACGAGCAGCCCGAACGCACTGAATGGACGCACGCCGGTCGCGACAAACTCGACGGGTCGTACGGTGCATCGCTCGACGTCGAGCGGTGAGGTCGTGCACACTCGTCGGTCGTCGGGCGTCAGCTCGACGTCGTCGCAGGGTGGTGAGGTCACCGTCAAACACACAAACCGTGATGCGGCCATCGGCGCGGCGGCAGGCGCGGTCATCGGCGCAACCTCGAGCCGAAATAAGGTGAAGGGCGGATTGATCGGCGCGGCTGTGGGCGGAATCCTCGGCGGTGTTATCGGCAACAACGTCGACAAGACGAAGAAAAAGCCGTAACGGCTGGCCAGCTCGGCTTTCGGGGGCGGCTCGTGGGATCTATACTTCAGCCGCCCCCAACCCGAGGCTTCATGGCCAAGGAAGAACCGATACAACTGGAAGGACAAGTCACTGAAGTACTGCCGAACGCGACCTTTCGCGTTCAGCTGACGAATGGCCACAACGTATTGGCCACGCTCGGCGGAAACATGCGCCGTTTTCGTATCCGCGTGCTGCAGGGCGACCGCGTCACGATCGAGGTCTCACCGTACGACCTGACCCGCGGCCGCATCATTTTCCGACACAAGACCTGAGCCGCGCGAACTCTCCCGCTCAGCCGCCGATCTTGAGCTCGAGTGCCGATGCCCGAGTTGGGCCGGGATACGGAACCGTCAAGCCTTTGATCGCGCGCCACAAAATCCGATTGAACACATCCTCGTCGGCTGCGTCCTCGACCTCGAGATCCAGCTTGGCTGACTCGCGCGCGCCCGGTGTCCCGCGCGGATTCATCTCGTCGAGCGACCACCCCGCCGGCAGCGCGGTATACGGCCGCAAGTCAGGCGCGTCCGACCAGATGTCCCGCAGCGGCCGTCCGAAATAATCGAATTGGGACATCGATTCGAGACCGAGAATTTCCTCGATCGTGCGCAGAACGTCCGTGGTGTTCGCGAACCGGTGAATCGTCCCCGGCCTGTTGTACGCCGAGATGACGAGCATCGGAGCCCGGTGCGAGTCGACGTGATCCGCTCCGTTCTGCGCGTCGTCTTCGAGGACGAAGACCACGGTGTTCTTCCAGAAGGGTGATTTAGAGAGCGCCTCGATCATTCGCCCGAGCGCGAGATCGTTGTCGGCGAAGGCGGCGCGTGGGCTCGGGCGATTTGCCATCAACCCCGAGGTATGATCGTTCGGCAGCCGGACGGTCTCGAGCGCCGGCAGCTGCCCACGAGCGATGAATTCCTGCAGCTCGGCGAGATAGACGTCCATCCGGTGCTGATCGCGAATCGTCAGCTCGAAACCTGGATACCGCGGATTCGTGTGAGCGGCGAGGAACGGCTTGTTGCCGCGATAGGTCACGGGTGCGTTGGCGGACGCACGCGGTGCCGGTGAGACGAATTCGCCGTAATTCCGGTAGGTGATGCCCTTCTTCTCGGCGAGGTTCCAGAGGTAGCCGCTCGCCGGCTCGGCCGCGTCGTCGCTTGGGATCGCGCCGCGATTCGTGCCCTCGTAGTCGTATGTGCGCCCGCGACTCGGCATTGAGTAGTGTGACGGGACGGTCTTCTGGAGATAGTCGGTCGCGTACGCGGCGGTGGTCCAATTATGCCCGTCAGGGCTGACCTCCGCGTTCACAAAAAAACGATCGAACAGCCCGAAACGGTCGGCGAGGGCGTGGTGGTTCGGCGAAACCGCTTTCGGAAAGAAGATGTTCGTCGTGTCTCCGTCGCCTTTGGGATCGTCGCCGAAGATCTGATCGTAGGTGCGATTCTCCTTGATCACGTAGATGACGTGCTCGAAAGGCGGATACCGGTGTTTTCTCGGGCTCGGGTTCCACCCGTTTGCCGCGGCGACGCGCGCGCTGTACTTCGCCAGCGCGTCGGCGGTCAAATCGGCCAGGCGCAGCTGCAGCATGCCGCCGTGCAGCAGGTTCAGCGTGTACTTCGCGTTCCGGCCGACGTCGGGATTGGGTCCGCCGGTGTTGGGAACGGTACCGTACGTCCCCTTTCCGCTGAAGCCGAGCAGCGTGTCGCGTGCGACGACCAACGCACACATGTACCAGCCGCCCGGAATCCGTCCGCGAAGTGCGTCATTCCCACGCGCGGTGGACACGCCCGACGTCGCCGGCGACAGATCGAAAACGGCGATCGCATTCGCGTCAGCCTCGGCGACGAACAGACGAGTGCCGTCGGGAGACAACGCGAGGGCATTCGGCGTTGCGCCCTCGGAGGGACCAGCGGGCGGCGGATCGAGGAGACGCGCGATGACCTTTCGCGTCTTGGTGTCGACGACTGCGACGTGGTCGGTGCTTCCCGACGCGATGAACAAGCGCGTACCATCGCGACTGAGAAGCATCGCCGATGGATGTCGGGCCACGGAGATCATCTGAGTCTCGCGCAGCCGCCCGTCTCCCGACGGCGCGAAAACCGAAACGGTATTGCCGCCCCACGCCGAGACATAGACGGTACCGTTCGCGTCGGTGACGACGTCGTACGGGTACCGCTCGGTTGGAAGCCGCTGGACCACGGCGCCGCTCGCGACGTCCATGACCGCCAAGGAATCGGCGATGTTTTCGGCGACGTACAGCGTGCGACCGTTGGGTGACAGCGCGAGTCCGGCGGGGTAACGAGTTCCGCTTGCACGTCGTTTGACGGCGAGCACGAGACTATCGCGCAGGCTGAGCCGCCCAGCGTTCCAATCGTATCGGTACACGACATCCTGGTTGCCGCCCGACGAATAGAGCGTGCGGCCGTCGGGGGAAAACGCGAGACCGACGAACGCTGACGGCTGCTCCACAACGTCATGGGCGCCCTGAGTCGTCCGGTCGATCACCTGCAACCCCTGCTTGCCGTAACCAGACACAGAAAGCACGACGTGAATGCCGTCCGGTGCGAGGCGCGCCGTGAGGGGCATCGCTCCCACACTCGTCATCGGCGCCGCCGGGTCCAGCTTGACGCCGTTTGGCAGCCTCGGGGGAAGTCTGGTAAACAGCGAATCGCCGCGCCCGTCGGAAGTATCCGAGGACGGCCGCCGACAGGCCGCGCCGACGGTCGCGACCAGGATGAGAAGGCATGTGCGCGTCGGGGAACGAAGCATGGTGAAAAAATTCATTCGACGTGGCTCGCGTGAGCGCCGATCGTCTCATTAACATTCGACGCGCTGAGTAAAATACTGCGCCGGTGCGCCGGCGCATCCGCGGACGAACTCCTTCCATCCCTCCGCTCGGCTTCCACCGAACAACCTCATGTTGCGTTTTCGAGCACGCGCCCTTCGGACGCTTGCTGCTGTCACTCTTGCCGTCGGTGCTCCACTCGAAGAGCGGCTGCCCGCCCAAGATACGGTTCCTATCGCGCATGGGCTCCCGCCGATGGAGATCCACGGCTTCATCCAGGTCTACTACCGCGGCGGCGACCCGCTCACAAAAGACGGGTATCGGCTTCGGAAGGCCGATCTCAAGTTCAGTGGCGACGTCTCGCCCAATATCCGCTGGCGCGTCGGATTCGACGCCGCGAAGGTGCTGCAGCTCACAAAGACGTCGGCGCCGATCAACGACACGCTGGCGCTACTCGACGTCGCGCTGGATCAGCGGACGCGCATTCTCCAGGACGCCGCGCTCACCTGGATTGCGAATCCGTATGTGGCGCTGGACATCGGCCAGCAGATCGTGCCGCTCAGCCTCGAGGGCACCATTTCGACCTCCAAGGTCGAGACGATCGAGCGTACGATGTTCATCGTCGAACGCTCGCGCGCGACCGGACTGGGTGACGTCCGTGACATCGGGGTCTCGGCGAACGGGACGATACCGCAGGGCATCGAGTACCACGTCGGACTGTTCAACGAAACCGGCGAAAGCGCCGGCACGATCGACGCGAACGACCAAAAAGCTTTCATCGGACGGGTCGTGTACCATCCGGTGTTGTTCCCGCACCTATCGATTGGTGGATCGGGCGGGTTCGAGGGCGGGGCGCGTCTTTCTCGGCGCGAACGAGGGGGCACGGAAGTCGAGTTCAAAAATCCACTCGTCACGCTGCGCGCCGAGACTATGGCCGCCCGCGACGGCGACCTGCGCCGCTTCGGTTGGTACAGCCTTGGCGCCGTTCGTCCCACTCCGTTGCTCCAGTTCGTCGCGCGATACGACTCCTGGGACAGGGATCGCACGCACGAGACGTCGGTCTTCGACGCCTACGAACGACAGGTCAGCGCCGGCGCCAGCTATTTTATCGACGGCACGAGCGCTAAAATCGCCGTCACCATCGTTCGGCAAACGTTCCCGAACGTCAATAACGTGACCGACGGTACCTTCGCGCTGATCGCCTTCCAGGGCCTGTGGTAGGATCAATGCGTCGCGCGCGACAGGCGATCGCGCACCGCGAGCCAGGGGCCCGTTTCCGGCAGCGTTTCGACGACGACGATGTCGCAACCGGCGTCGTCGAGCGCGTGCAGTGACGCGTAGAGCGCGGCGGCGTAGCTCGGCGGGTCAGCCGGCATGACGACGATCGTGTGCGATCTCTCGACGGCTGCATGTACGACGAGCGCCCCGACGTGCAGCCCGTTGGCCCGCTCATGCTCGACACGAACGCCGACATCCGGAGCCGGGACGAGGACGACCTTGGCGCGCGGCGCGTAGTGCTTCTCGA
The DNA here is from genome assembly GCA_025928335.1 of Gemmatimonadaceae bacterium. Classification (GTDB taxonomy): domain Bacteria; phylum Gemmatimonadota; class Gemmatimonadetes; order Gemmatimonadales; family Gemmatimonadaceae; genus JAQBQB01. The sequence continues at coordinate 7,852 of JAICJQ010000009.1, read as the reverse complement.
GCATCCCCGGAGCCCGCCTCGGCGACGCTCCGGAAAGGTCATTGGTGAGACGATCGACGCGTCCGATCACTCGCATCAGATCTTCGACACTGATCGAGCCGGGACGGAGGAGGGTCGGGACCGGCGCGGTGAGATCCACGACCGTCGACTCGATGCCGACGGGCGTTGGGCCGGCGTCGAGAATGAGATCGACGGCGTCGCCGAGCGATTGCAAAACGTGATCACCTGTCGTTGGCGATAGTTGGGTCGACCGGTTGGCGCTTGGCGCGGCGACGGGAATTTCCGCGGCGGAGAGTAACGCGCGCGCGATGGGATGTGCGGGAACGCGCACCGCGACGCTCCGTAACCCGGCCGTGACGCTGTCTGGAACGGCATCGGTTTTCGGTAGGACCAGGGTTAGGGGTCCCGGCCAGAATTCACGCGCCAACCGCTCGGCGGTTTCGTTCCAGCCGGTGGCGACTAACGAGACCAGCGCAACGTCTGCTACGTGAACGATCAGCGGGTTGTACTTCGGTCGGCCTTTCGCTGCGTAGATGCGCGCCACGGCCGCCGGGTCGAGCGCGTTCGCTCCGAGCCCGTACACCGTTTCGGTCGGGAACGCGACGAGTCGCCCACCGCGGAGTAGCCCGGCGGCTCGTGAAATGATTTCCGGATCCGGATGCTCGGAATCGATGTGCACGAGCGGCATGGTCGGACAAGCTAGCGTCTCGGGCGCGAACAAGTCTCGTGAAGTAAGTTGAAAACTCTCCCTCTTTATCCGGATAATGCGCGTTCACTCATCCGTCGTTGCCGCGCTGCTGATCGGCTTTGGTCCTTTGGCCTGGATCGCGGCGCCCCCCACTCGTCCTGCCCCGATGCCGCGCGCGGCGATGTCGGAGCCGGCCATGTCCCCCGATCACCGTGAGATCGCGTTCGTTTCGGGCGGCGACATCTGGACCGTGCCGGCGTCCGGTGGCGAGGCGCATTTGCTCGTATCGAATCCCGCCTACGATTCGCGCCCACTGTATTCGCCCGACGGAACCAAGCTGGCGTTTCTCTCGACGCGCACCGGGAATGGCGACGTATACGTGATGACGCTCGCCACCGGCGCGCTTCAGCGGATCACCTTCGATGACGTCGCCGAACAACTCGACTCGTGGTCGCGCGACGGGAAGTGGCTCTACCTCTCGTCGGGCAGTAAGGACGTCGGCGGAATGCACGACCTGTTTCGCGTCGGCGCGACCGGTGGCACACCGATGGCCGTGAGCGCCGATCGATTCACACAGGAATACTGGGGCGCTCCATCGCCCGCTGACCCGAACACGGTGGCGTTCACCGGCACTGGCCGCACCATCACCGACTGGTGGCGTAAAGGTCACAGCCACATCGACGAGAGCCAGATCTGGCTCGTCCACGCCGACGATGACACACCGCGCTACGAATCGGTGACGACCGACGAAGCCAAGCATGCCTGGCCGATGTGGAGCGCCGACGCCAAAACACTCTATTTCATCTCGGACAAGAGCGGCGCCGAGAACGTATGGGCGAAGCCGGTCGGCGCGGGCGACGGACGGAGCATGACATCGTTCACCGGCGGCCGCGTGATTTGGCCAACGATTTCGTACGATGGCAAAACGATCGTCTTCGAGCGCGACATGGCGATCTGGTCGCTCGACGTCGCGAGCGGCAAAGCCGCCGAGGTGCCGATCACGCTGCGCGGCGCCAGCGCGTCGACGACGGTCGAACATCAGACATCGACCGCCGGATTCAGTTGGCTGGCGCTGTCACCGGACGGAAAGAAGATCGGGTTCACGGCACGCGGTGAGGTCTTCGCCGCCTCGGCGCGCGACGGTGGCGAAGCGACACGAATCACCAATACACCGGAGCTGGAAGCCGAGCTCGCGTGGGCACCGGACAGCCGGCGGATCGCCTACATATCGAGCCGCGACGGGCCGACGCACGTTTACCTCTACGATTTTGGAGCACGCACCGAGACCAAGCTGACCGACGGTCCGCGCAACGATGTGCTGCCCACCTGGTCGCCGGACGGCAAGACGATCGCATTCGAGCGCGCCGCCAAGGAGCTTCGCGTCGTCGACGTCGCGACTCGGCAAGACAAGTTGCTCGCCTCGGGCGAGCTGGACCGGCCGCCCTTCTTGCCCGATCACGCTATCGCCTGGTCCCCAGACGGACAGTGGATCGCGTATCTGTCCGGCGGTCCCGGCCTATTCCAAAATCCGAATATTGTTTCGCTGAACGACGGCGCGGCTCGGCCCGCGTCCTATCTGTCGAACATGTTCGGCGGAAGTGTCGCTTGGAGCCCGGACGGAACCTATCTCCTGTTCGACACGTCGCAACGGACCGAAGAGGCGCAGATCGCGCGCGTCGATCTCGTGCCGCGCACGCCGCGCTTTCGTGAAGACCAATTCCGCGACCTGTTCCAGCAGCCGACCCGCCCTGGCACGCCGGTCGAGCCGGCGCCGCGACAGGGCCCGCCGCAGCGCGACACGGCGACCGCGCGCGCGGACTCGGCACGCGCGTCATCGCGAGGCGCCACGACGATCGCCTTCGACGCCATCCGTCGCCGGCTGAGCTTTCTCCCAGTCGGCGTGGATGCGCGGAGCGTTACGATCAGTCCCGACGGAAAGACCGCCCTGCTCGTCGCCAGCGCGGCGGGTCAGGCGAATCTGTACACGTACTCGCTGGATGAATTGTCGACCCAGCCGATCGTCGCGCGGCAGCTGACGTCAACGCCGGGGTTCAAGTCGAATCCGCAGTTCACGGCGGATAGCAAAGAGGTGTTCTACCTCGAGAACGGTCGCATCAACGTCATCAACGTCGACTCGCGAACGGCTCGCCCGATCACCGTCAGCGCCGAGCTGGACGTCGATTTCTCACGCGAAAAGCTCGCGCTCTTCCATCAGGGCTGGGGTGTCCTCGCCGATAACTTCTTCGACGCCAAGATGAATGGCGTCGATTGGCGCGCGACCGGCGATCGATATGAGCAGTACGCCGCCGCCGCGCAGACCACCGAAGAATTGCGTCGAGTCATGAAGCTCATGGTTGGTGAGCTCAACGCCTCGCACTCCGGCGTGAACGGCCCGAGCTTCTCGCCGCAGACGAACGTCGGTCGACTCGGCCTCCGCTTCGATCGCGGCGAATACGAGCGAGCCGGGAAGCTGCGCGTCACTGAGACGTTGACGCTCAGTCCCGCGGCGCTCGCGCACATCGTGCCCGGCGACTACGTCGTGTCGGTTGACGGCGCCCGGATCGACGCCCGCACGAATCTGGATTCGCTGCTGCTGAACAAGATCAACCGGCGCGTCGAGGTGGTCGTCGCGAAGTCGGCCGATGGCGCGTCGTCGCGCACCGTGGCCATTCGCCCGGTGAACCTCGCCACCGAACGCGGCCTTCTCTATCGCGATTGGGTCGAGAGCCGCCGCGCCTACGTTGCGAAAATCAGCAACGGCCGGCTCGGCTACGTGCACATGGCCGACATGGGACAAGGCTCGCTCCAGCAACTGTTCGTCGACCTCGACACGGAAAACCGCGGGAAAGAAGGCGTCGTCGTGGATGTGCGAAACAACAATGGCGGCTTCGTGAATCCGTACGCGATCGATGTGCTGGCGCGCCGCGGCTATCTCCAGTTCACGCCGCGTGACTTCGGCACCGGCGGCGGTCGGTCGGTTGTCGGCCAGCGGTCGCTCGAGCGTCCGACGGCGCTCGTGACGAACATGCATTCGCTCTCGGACGCCGAGGACTTCACCGAGGGCTATCGGGCGCTCAAGCTCGGACCGGTCGTCGGCGAGCCGACGGCCGGCTGGATCATTTTCACTTCCGACGCGACGCTGCTCGACGGAACGACGAGCGTCCGCATGCCGTTCGAGCGCATCACCGACGCCGCCGGCAAGGACATGGAAATGCATCCGCGACCGGTCGACGTGATGGTGAAGCGCCCGGTCGGCGAGAGTTACACGGGACGTGATTCGCAGCTGGATGCGGCGGTCGCCGAGCTGCTCAAGCGTGTCGGAGAAAAGCCATGACCCGTCGCACTCTCGTTGTGCTCTGCGTATTGCTGGGTCGCGCGGCCGCTGCCCAGCGACCTGCATCGCCCGCGGCGGTGAAGCGGTACTTCGAGATGGTGCGTCGCGAGTTTTCTGCGAAGAACGCCTACGATCAGACGGCGTTCATGGACCGGTATTTCCGCTGGCCCGGAAACACCGGGTTCGACGCCAGCCTCGATCGCGTCGAAGGAATTCTCAAAGGGGCGGGTTATGTCAGCGAAGCCGGCGCGCCCGCGACGGCCCCTTTGACCTATCGCATCGAGCGGCGAAAGATGAATGCACCGGCGTGGGACCCGGTGGACGCCGTGGTCGTCGTCGGACGCGACACGGTTCTGCGCTGGGCGACGAACCGCAACATGCTGGCGATCAACTCGTTCTCGACGCCCGACACCGGCGTTGTTGCGTCGATCGTCGACGTCGGGAAGGGAACCCCCGCTGACTACGACAAAGCGTCGGTGGCCGGAAAGATCGTGCTCGTCGAGGCGAACGTCGGACGCGCGTTCAGCGAAGCCGTGCAGCGGCGCGGCGCGATCGGTGTCCTCGCCTACAACATGCCGGCCTACACGCAACCCGAGCGCAACCGCACGTCGATCCAATTCGGCTCGGTCGCCTATGATTCCGTGAAGCGGGCGTGGGGCATCGCACTTTCGCGCGACGCCCTCGAGCGGCTGCGAGTCTCGCTGGCTAAAGGCCAGAACCAAGCCCGAGTCCGTGTGGCATCAAAGATGTTCCCCGCCGATGAACGCACGATCGTCGCCGAGGTGCATGGCGCGCAGGTGCCGGCCGAGCGCTTTGTGCTCAGCGCCCACGTGCAGGAACCGGGTGCGAACGACAATGCGTCCGGTGTCGGCGATTTGAGCGAGATGGCACGCGTGCTCGGCGTCCTGGTGCACGACCGCGGTTTTCGGCCGAAGCGAACGATCACCATGCTGTTCGGCCTCGAGATCGCCCAGACGCGGACCTATCTCGCCGCCGACAGCGCGCGCACCCGTGGCGTGCGATGGGGGTTGAGTCTCGACATGACGGGAGAGGACACCAAGAAAACCGGTGGGACCTTCCTCATTGAAAAGATGCCCGACCCGTCAGCGGTGTGGACGCGCGGCGACGAGAAGCACAGCGAGTGGGGCGGGCGACCGCTCGAGAAGAGCCGCATCGTACCCCACTATTTCAACGACTTTCTGCTCGCGCGCTGCCTCGATCAAGCAGCGAACACCGGCTGGGTCGTCAAGACCAATCCCTTCGAGGGCGGCAGCGATCACACGCCGTTCCTCGATGCCAAGAAGCCCGGCGTGTTGTTCTGGCACTTCACGGACATGTACTACCACACCGACGGCGACCGTATCGACAAGGTTTCCGTTCCCGAATTGGAGAACGTGGGGCTCGCCGCCCTAGTCTCCGTGTTGACGCTCACTTCGGCCGACGGTCCAACAGCCCGCGATCTCGTCGGCGAGGTGGACCGCGCGGCGATCAAGCGACTCGATACCGAGATGGCCCTCAGCGTCGCGGCACTGAAACAGGGGAGCCCGGCGGCAACGGAGGACGACATCCTGTCCACGTGGACGGATTATTACGTGCGGTCGCTCAAGACGATGGACGACATCGAGGTCGGCGGCTCGTCGGCCGACACCCGCGCCGCGATCGACGCCGCGGCCCGGCGCGTCGCAGCCGCCGGCGCCGACCGTCGGCGAACGCTGAAGCCGTGACGTGAACGCCATCTGCAATTGGCTGGTCGCGCACGGCACGAGCTGCGTCGAGCTGATCGGCGTCGTCCTCGGCATCATCACCGTGTATCTCAGCGCGAAAGAGAACGTGTGGAGCTGGCCCACCGCGCTCGTCAACGCGGCGATGTTCGTCATCGTCTTCTTTCGCACCGGTCTCTACTCGGACTTCGGGCTGCAGATCATCTACTTCGTGCTCTCGCTGTACGGGTGGTATGAATGGTTGTACGGCGGTGCCAACCATTCCGAGCTGCACGTCACCCGAACGCCGGCCAGGCTCTGGATGTATTTCCTCATCATCGGCCTCGTGTCGTGGGTCGCGCTCAGCGCGATCACCTCGCGCCTCCCGAACGCGGCGCTGCCGTACATGGACTCGGCGCTCGTGACGGTGAGTCTCATCGCGCAGTACATGATGACGAAGAAGTATCTCGAGAACTGGATCCTCTGGATCATCGTCGACGTCTTCTACGTCGGCATGTTCATTTATAAGAAGCTGAACCTCACCGCCTTCAACTACCTGGTATATCTGGGGCTCGCCGTGGTTGGATACGCCGCGTGGCGTCGATCGCTCGCCGCGGAGTCAGCGGTCGTTGCGTCACCCGCGACATGATTCGCGTTGTTCTGACCGGCTCCGAATCGACGGGAAAGACGACGCTCGCCGCGCAGTTGGCGCGCCACTACGACGCGGCGCTCGTCCCGGAATTCGTGCGGCAGTTCGCCGAGGCCAAGGGCGGAATGATCGAGTTCACCGACCACGGCCCGATCGCGCGCGGCCAGATGGCGCTCGAGGACGCGCAGATCGCGCTCGGTCGGCCGGTCGTCGTCCAGGACACCGATCTTCTCAGCACCGTCGTCTACTGCAAGCACTACTTTGGCCACGCGCCCGATTGGATCGTCGACGAGGCGGCGGCGCGCGCGCCAGATCTGTACCTCCTCTGCGAGATCGACCTCCCCTGGATCGCTGACGGCGTGCGCGATCGCGGCCACATGCGGGATGAGATGCAGCAGCTGTTTCGAGACGCCGTGATGAGCTCCGGCGCTCCGGTGGCGATCATTCGCGGCGATGCGCCGGAGCGCATCGACCGCGCCGTCGATGCCGTCGACGCGCTACTCCTCGCGCAGTCGCCCGACGCTGCCGCGGAAGAGGATTCTGATCCGTAGGTAGAGGAAGATCGCGACCGCGGCGAGCGAGACGACGAATCCCCACCACAATCCCGCCGGTCCCAGCGACGTCTTGAATCCGAGATACGCGCTCACCGGCACGCCGACGATCCAGTACGCGGCGAGCATGACGACGAGCGGCGCCGTCGTGTCCCCCGCGCCCCGCAACACGCCGGCGCCCACCGCCTGACCGCCGTCGAATACTTGAAAAACTCCGGCGATCGGAATGAGCAGCGCGGCGAGCGACACGACGCGTTCGTCCGGCGTGAAGGCGTGCGCGAGAAGTCGTGGCGCGCCGAGAAACAGCGCCGCCGCGATCGTCATGAACCCAACACCGCAGATATACGCGGCGCGGATCGCCGCTTTCGCGCGTGCGTCATCGCCGGAGCCGATGGCGTGCCCCACGCGCACCGCCGCCGCCTGGCCGACGCCAAGAGGCACCATGAACGTGAACGCGGCGAGCGTGATCGCGATCTGATGCGCGGCCATTTGTATGGTGCCGAGCAATCCCATGAGCAGGCCAACGGCGCCGAACGCGCCTGCCTCGAGCGCCTGCTGAGCACCAATCGGAATGCCGATGCGCAGCATTTGCCACAGTGGCTTCGGCGCGATGGATGAATCCAGCCAGGGCACAAGCGCCGGCCGCAGATCCCGCCACGCTACCGCGAGCAGAAGCAGCAACATGATCCAGCGGCTGATCGCCGTGGCGATAGCGCTGCCGGCCACTCCGAGCGCCGGGCTGCCGAGATGCCCATAGACGAACACCCAGTTGAACACGGCGTTGGTAATGTTCGCGACGAGAATCGTCCAAACGACCGGACGTACGAGATGCATCGCCTGAAGCGTCTGCCGCAGCACGCCGAATGCGAGATAGGGCGCAACGCCGACGACTGAGATCCTCAAGTACGCCGCCGCGTCGGGGACGATCTC
>JAICJQ010000129.1 GCA_025928335.1 Gemmatimonadaceae bacterium | reverse complement strand
GGTGATGATCGAGCAGTGGTCGCCTTCGCGCTTGAGATCGGCCTTGCCGATTGGAATGACGTACTCTTCCTCGGGCACCTCGCCCTTGGTGTTGTACAGCATCTCGCCCTCGAGGAAGCACACCGGATTGTCGTCGCGGATCGCGCTCTTGAGGAGGCCCTTGGCATCGTACGGCGTCCCCGGCGTAACGACCTTGAGGCCGGGGACGTAGGCGAGCCACGACTCGAACGCTTGTGAATGCTGCGCCGAGAGTTGGAGCGCCGCGCCATTCGGCCCGCGGAAGACGATCGGAACGTTGTACTGTCCGCCCGACATATACAGCATCTTCGCCGCCGAGTTGAGCACCTGGTCGAGGGCGAGGACGGCGAAGTTCCAGGTCATGAACTCGATGATGGGGCGGAGGCCGACCATTGCCGCGCCAACGCCGACACCGGCGAATCCGAGTTCGGTGATCGGCGTGTCGACAACGCGCATCTCGCCGAATTCCTGGAGGAGGCCTTTAGAGACCTTATATGCGCCTTGATAGACGGCGACTTCCTCGCCCATGAGGAAGACACGGTCGTCGCGCTGCATCTCTTCGCGCAGCGCCTGGTTGAGGGCGTCTCTGTAGGTGATTACTGGCATAGCAGTCATCCCGAGGCCGCGAAGCGGCCGTAGGATCTATTGTCCTTTTCTGGTTACTAACTCGTGAAAGTAGATCCCTCGCTCGCTACGCTCGCTCAGGATGACAGTGCCGGCTCCGCGACAGCATCGCTGGTGGTATCAACAAGTACGTCTTCGTACAAGGCTTCGAGCGGAGGCTCGGGACTCTTGTCGGCAAAGTCCCAGGCGTCCTGAACGACGGCCTTCATCTCGTCGTCGAGCTTGTGCAACGCATCGTCGTCCAACTCGCCGTTCTCTTGCATGTGCATGCGAAGGAGCACGATCGGGTCACGCTTCATGTATTCGTCGAGCTCCGCTTTGGTGCGGTAGGTGCCGCTCACGGCGTCCGACATCGAGTGGCCCATGAAGCGATAGGTGCGGACCTCGAGCAGCGTCGGGAGCGACTCGCGGCGGGCGCGGTCGATCGCTTCATCGGCGGCGGCACGTACCGCGAAGACATCCTGGCCGTCGCACATCGCGCGCGGGATATTGTACGATGCGCCCCGCTCATAGATATCGTGAATCGCCGACGCGCGCTCGAGCGCGGTACCCATGCCGTAACGGTTGTTCTCGATCACGTAAACGACGGGTAGCTTCCACAACCCAGCCATGTTCAACGCCTCATGAAACGCGCCGGTGTTCACCACGGACTCGCCCATGAAGCAGATGCACACCTGATCGCCGCCACGGTACTTGATCGCGAAGCCGACACCCGTCGCGAGCGGCACGTTCGCGCCGACGATGCCATGACCGCCGAGGAAGTTGAGGCTCTTGTCGAACATGTGCATCGAGCCGCCCTTTCCGCGCGCGCAGCCGTCGATGCGACCGAAGAGCTCGGACATCACGGCGCGCGGCGTCATGCCGCGTGCGAGTGCCTGGCCATGGTCGCGGTAGGTCGTGATGACGTAGTCGTCGGGACGCAGAAGCGAGAGCACGCCGGTGCTCACTGCCTCCTGTCCAATGTACAAATGACAAAAGCCGCCGATTTTGCCGAGCGCGTACGCCTCGGCGCAGCGCTCCTCGAAGCGGCGCTGCAGGAGCATGGAATGCAGCAGCTCCTGATTCAGGGCTGCGTCTGATTCTTTAGTCGCCACAGTCTCGGTTTTCTTTTTCGCCATAGTTTCGGTTTGCATGCTCGGTCCTGAGCGAGCGAGAAACGGCCTGCGTTCTTGATTAGCTCCAATTCGCGAGAGCAGATGCCTTCGTCGCGTAGCCTGCCCTCGAGGAGCGCCAGCGACGAAGGGCTCCTCAGGATGACAACTATACGCCCGCCGCCTGGACCTGCTCCCAGGCGTGATAGCTCGAGCGGACGAGGGGACCGGACTCGACGTGCCTGAAGCCCAAGGACATGCCGATCTCGTACATCCGTCGGAATTCCTCCGGCGTCACGTAGCGGTCGATCGGGATGTGTGAGTCGGACGGCCGCAGGTACTGGCCGAGCGTAAGGATGTCGACGTCTACCGCCCGCAGGTCGCGCATCACGAGCTCGACTTCCTCGAGCGTCTCGCCCATGCCGAGAATGATCCCCGTTTTCGTGGGGATGTCGGGCGCGATACGTTTGGCCGTCCGGAAGATGTTCATCACGCGCTCGTAGCGGCCGCCTGGTCGGCAGCGCTTATAGAGGCGCGGGACTGTTTCAGTGTTGTGATTGTAGATGTCTGGACCCGCCTCGAGCACGGTGCGGATCGAGTCTTCGTTGCCCTGGAAATCCGGAACGAGGACTTCCACGGAGCAGTCGGGGAGGCGCTGTTTGATCTGACGAATCGTCTCGGCGAAGATGTAGGCGCCGAAGTCAGGCAAATCATCACGGTCGACGGACGTAATGACGGCGTGTCGCAGGTTCATCTCGGCGATCGCCGTGGCGACGCGAGCCGGTTCTTCGATGTCGTACTTCGGCGGACGTCCGTGGGCAACGGCGCAGTAGGCGCAGTTCCGGGTACAGACGTCGCCGAGGATCATGAAAGTGGCCGTGCCGTGCTCCCAGCACTCGCCGACGTTCGGGCAGTGAGCTTCCTCACAGACAGTGTGAAGATTGAGCTCCCGCATGAGCTGCTTCAGGTGGATATAATTTTGCCCACCCGGCGCGCGCACCTTGAGCCATGACGGCTTTCGGTCCGGTAATGGAGCAACGCGGTGGCGTCCGCTGATCTGATAGAGGGGGAGGGTCTCGCCCATGTTATGTACGTCGGGACGACGTGCGTCTCGAGGCCAGGGAATCGGACTACAACCGGCCAGAGCGGCCGGAAACCGTTGATCCGGCGTAATGTACCTGCCCCGAAAGGGAGCGGGTAGGACGATAACCTTTGTTCGAATTTTTGCCAGTTATGTAGCCAGGACGCTCGAGAAACGTGTGACTGAGAACGGTCGCAGGTCGAACGACGGCGGACCGCCCGAGACGATTTCCGCGACCGCGATGGCCGTCAGCGGAGCGAGCAGAATTCCATTCCGCGAGTGGCCGACCGCATAGACCAGAGACGGATGGTCTGGATCGCGATCGATGATCGGGAGCAGGTCGGACGTCGCGGGCCGGATACCGGCCCAGCTGCGCGCGATCGGGGCGTCGACGAGGGAGGGAACGAGGGCGGCCGCGCTTCGACGCAACCCTTCAATGGAGTCCGGACGGACTTCGATATCAAACCCTGCTTCCTCGGAGGTCGCGCCGATCACCGTCTCGCCGCGTCGAGGGACCAGGTAGACATGTCCGGCCATCAGCGGCCGAGTGAGCGGAGATGCGGCAAGCGAGAGCATTTGGCCCTTGAGAGGCCGCACTGGGACAACGCGAGGCAGTCCGTCGATCTGTGGCGTCCAGGCGCCCGCAGCCAGCACGAGCGTGGCGGCGTTTATGGAAACCCCGGAGCTGGTGGTAGCGGTGCCGCCTCCGGAGCGGATGGCTATCCTGACGACGCGATCGTCGTTGTAGGCGATGCGCGGTTCTCGTTCGGCGGCAATTCGCAGGGCAGCCATCAGTCGAACATTGTCGATCGCCGCGTCGGTCTCATGCAGCACTGCGCCGAAGGGTGCGACGACGCCCGGTTGCAAAGCGTTCAGTGTTTGCTCCTCGAGCCGCCGATGTCGTTCGTCGAACGGGGCGTGCTCCTCTAGGACCTCGATCAATCCAGACAACAGGCGGAGTTCCGGATCGATGGCTTGGAGCGGGGCGAGGTATTGCGGATAGAGTGCCAGACTCGCGCGAAAGAGCGCGCGGATGTTCGGCGGAGTGAGGTGACCAATGTTGGGGGCGAGAAGTCCCGCAGCGGCGGACGACGCCGCGCCAGGATGACGCGTGCCGAGTACGTGACACTGGAGTCCAGCCTGGGCCAGCTGGAGCGCGGTTGACAGACCGACCACGCCGTCGCCGATTACCACGATGTCGGATGTGGCGCGGGTGGCGGGTGTAAGCGGCGAGACGTTCGTAGGAGTCGGCACCGGATCGAAAGCTGGATGGGCTTGAAACTAGCTTCTTAGTGCCGGCGTAAGGTCGACTAGCGAGAACCTTCGATTTGGGGAACCTGTATGCTGCGCACCATTTTTTCGATCGGCCTGTTTGCCATTCTCGGTCTGGTCGCCCTCAAGTTCATCTTTGGCATTTTTGGTTTCGCGGTCGGGCTCTTCATGTGGCTGCTGGTGGCCGCCGTCAAGATTGCGATCGTGGCACTGGTGATCTATTTCATAATTCGGATCGTCAGCCCCGATACGGCGAGGCGGTTGCGGGAGAAGTGGTCGGGGGCGATGTAGGGCGCGGAAACGGAAAAGGGGCGCCCGTGGGCGCCCCTTTGATGTTGTACCCAGCGAGCAATGCGAGCATGCCCCCAGGCCGCGTCAGCCGCCGTGCTCCCAGCGAGCGCCAGCGAGCGTGCTCCCAGCGAGCGCCAGCGAGCGTGCTCCCACCAGACAAAAGCAGGCTCCCCTCTACAGCCTCTCCAGCACCCCCCAAACCAACAACGGCACCATTATCTCGTGGTGCCCCGTGATCTCGTACCCCTTGCCGCCGTCCAGCGTCGGTCGCTGCACGACGTTCATTCGTGGGCGATAGTGGCGCTGCATATCGAGATCGACCGTCACGAAGTTCTTGGGCTTTCCCGCGTTGAGGTTGCGGGCAATGGTCAGAGCTTTGAGAAAGACCTCAGGCATGATCACGGCACTGCCGAGGTTGAGGACGACGCCACCGTCGTCGATCTGAGATAGCGAAGCCGCGAGTCGGCGGAAGTCGCGGTGGCTCGTGTCGCCGATCGCCGCGCCGCTGGCCGCCGGGTGCTGGTGGATGATCTCGGCGCCGAGCGCGGCGTGAACGGTCGCCGGCACGCCGAGGCGATAGGCGTTGAGGAGGATGGAGAGCTCGGGGCTCGACAATGCCGATTGCGCGTCGAGCGCGCGGCCTAGTGACTCGCCCATGCCCTGGGCGTGCTGCATGCCGCTGACGAACGCGTCGTTCATCCCGCGGCCGGTTTCCTCGGCCATCCCGAAGGTTCCGTCACGGAGGCCGGCGGCGACGTCTTCCGACGTCGCGCCGAAGCGGGCGACCTCGTAATCGTGGATCGCGGCCGAACCGTTCATCGCCAGATGGGTGATGATGTCGCGGCGCATCAAGTCGATGAGCAGTGGCGCGAGGCCCGTCTTCACGACATGGCCACCGAGCATCACCACGACGCCGCGTTTTCGTCGCGCGGCGGCGGCGACCGCGTCGATCACCGCGCGGAAATCTCGAGCGACGAGGACGTCGGGGAGCGAATCGAGAAATGCGTGAAACGAGCGGTCGTCGCCGGGCGGATGCGCGAACTCGGCCGCGCTCACTTTATTGGGGCGGCGCGACACGGGGACCGTGCGAATCGCCGCGAGGTCCGCCTCCCGAACAGCTAGTGGTCGGGCTTCGTCACGTGAGGCAGAGAGAGGTTCGTCGTCGGTGATGGCTTGTACGATTTGAGGTAAACGTTGAGCGAGCCGAACTTCACCTTCGACTTCATCTGCAGGAGGATGTGGTTCTCGTCGTCCGAAAGCCAGACCTCGGCGTGGCCGCCTTCAGCAAACAGGCCTTTCGAGTTGAACGTCGGCTGAACGACGATCGATGCATAGCGGTTGTCGTTGATCTCGATCGTATCCTTGCGGACGACCTTGAGCTTGACCGGATTCCGCTCGGCCATGAAAAAGTCGCTAAACGCCGTATCCAGACCGACGCGGAGGGGAATGGTACGGAGCAAGTAGAGAAATGAAATGTCGGCGAGGGGGCGCGCGACGCTGGGCCGCGGCTCCTTGTCGTTCTCGATGTACTCCTGGCGATCGGGGAAAATTTCGTAATGACGCTTCGGCTCGTAGCTGCCCTCATCGATATCCTGCCAGTAACGGAGCGACGAGAGGGAGTAGATGTCCATCCACACTTCGTATCGGTCGTTTACGCGGTACATCGGTACACCGCCGCTCAGTCGAAACACCGCGTGCCAGGTATCGCGACCGCGAACGGTATCCATCGGCATGACCTCCATGCTGCCGTTGCCGACGTGGAGCTCCTTGGGAATGATCCCGCCCTTGTACTTGATGTCATACTCCAGCGTTTCGCCGACGCCGAACGGTACGTGAAGCGGCCCAGCGGCCGGCCGGCTCGACTCCTGCGCGCTCACGGGCAACGCCAGGAGGAGCGCGGTCGTCGCGAGCCGCGTCCAACGCCGGATCATGGCGCGGATCGCTGGGGCGCAGCCGGAGCGGGCGGGCGTTGGCGTGCGCGGCGCGATCGGAGCAACGACATGCCGTCCGACCAGGGTCGGATGCGCGTCTCGCGCGCCCGGACGTCGTATCGGGGATCGAGCGGGACGGTCTCCATACGGCGCGCCTGCGCAGAGGCCTTCCTCAACAGCGACAGGTTCGCCGCCCAGCCCTCGCCTTCGGCGACGGGTTTGTCACCGGATTCCCTGAGCAGATCGCGAATCAGGGAAATCCGGTAGAGGCGCATCGACCCGAAGGGATCCGTGACGCCGGGTATCGAGCCGATGAAGCGAGTCGCCATCGAACCGATCCAGCGGAGCCGGCGCACTGGAGCGGGCGTCGTCTCGAGGAGGGTACGCTCGGCGACGATGAAGTCAGCGCCGCCCTCGAACCGTTTGATCAGCTCCGGCAAGTGCTCGGGCTGGTCCGTGAAGTCCGCCTGCATGGTGATCATCGCGTCCCGCCGCGGATAGCGCGTGCGCGCCGACACGGCGCGGCAGAGCTGATCGAGCGCAGCGGCGTAGCCGCGATGCTGATTGCCGCTCAGGACGGTGAGGGGCAGGACCTCGGAATACGGCTCGAGGGTCTCGACCGTGGGGTCGGTGCTCCCATCGTCATAGACCAGGATCTCATACTCGCGCGAGTACTCCTGGAACACCTTGCGGATGCGCCAAAGGAGGACGCCGATAGTCTGGGCTTCGTTGTACGCGGGGATGCAGATGTACAGCACCGAGGACCTCAGGGCGGGACCGGGAGGGCGCGAGGGAGGGAGCGCCGAACGAAAGTTAGAGACGCCGAGACCCCCGAGCCACCCGTTCAGTACACTCGTTTGTCGCCGACGTTCGGCGTGAATTCGATCCTGGTGGGGTCAGACCCCATTCGGGTTTTGAGTGGGGTCTGACCCGCTTCGGGTTTTGCGCCGGAGGGCCGTAACCATCGCCCCGATTCCGCCGTCAGGATAATGCGGGCTCGGCCGGGGGACGGTGGCCGAGCGGAACAATTGGTGCTTTGTGAGCATCGTAGAGGGAAGGGCTATGCGCGATGGGCTGTGCCGGCTCGGGGCAGCATCGTGCGCCTACAGGAGGGTGAATGATTCTCGCCGATACACGCCACCGCTTGACGCGTGACGACGCGCAACTCGCCGCTCGGCTGGTTGCCCGCGAGTCGGGTCAGGACTTGGCGGCAGTCGAAGGGCGTCTGTCCGATGAGGGCATCGACGCCGTGCTCGACGACCCCGCGTTACCAGGGGCGCTGCTGCGGCATGCGCAGGGCGCCCACGCATCGTTCACATTGTTCGCCTATGTGATGATCCGCCACGCGCTGCGACAGGCGGGCGAAGCCGATCGAGGGCTCGCCGACTACGTGAGCGCGATCGTGCTGCACTTTGGGCTCCGCGATCGTGCGCACCGGATCGCGGAAGCGGACGACCAGGTTTACGACGCGATCTGGCAGCTGTACGAGGATGTGAACGATCCCGACGGCCGTCGCAGCTTCTTCGTGCGAACGCATCTCGGGAACTACGCGCTCTGGATCAGCGGGATCTTTCCGGATCACATCGAGCAGCGGCGCTGGCGGCGCGGCGGCCCGGACCTCGAGTATTACGAGGAAATGGGACGTCGAGGTTTTCGGCTCGCGGCCGACCATCGCCTCGCCGACGAGCACGGATTGTCGACTCTGTACGCGACCGCGGCGGAACGGTTCGGGATCTTGCGGTCGGCGCTGAACAACGTGAGCGATGCGTTGTTCTTTCCAGGCGTCCAAACGCCGGAGCGCCTGATGCGGCAGGTGCGAGACGAGGCGCGCTGGCGGAGGTTAAGCTGACCGGTCCGCCCCGGCGGCCCGTGCAAACGCTTCGAACAGTCTTCGATCCCAGTCTTCAGTCGTTCCGAGGAGTTCCTCGGGATGCCACTGCACCGCGAGCATCCACCAGCTCGGATCCGTCGACTCGACGGCTTCGATGATTCCGTCGCTCGCGGTGGCGGTGACGCGAAGGCCTGGGGCGACCTGATCGACGGACTGATGATGCGAAGAATTCACGCGGATATCTGCTGCGCCGACGACGCGTGACAGCAGAGATCCTTCGTCGACCACGACGTCGTGAACGCGCTCGGTTCGACGAATAGACTGGTCGTGGTTGATGTCGGTCGTTCGCTGCGAACTGATGTCCTGAACGAGGGTACCTCCCAACGCGACGTTCATCACCTGCGCCCCGCGGCAGATGGCGAACGTCGGGGTGCGGCGATCGCGCGCGGCTCGCGCCAGGGCGAGCTCGCAGGCGTCCCGAGCGGCGTGGGGCTCACCGGTCTTCTCGTGCGGGGACTGGTCGAACTGTTTTGGATCGATGTCTTCGCCGCCGGTCAGCAAAAGCGCGTCGGCGTCATCAAGGGCCTGGAGCGCGGCTCGTGGGTTGATCGGGGGAAGAACCAACGGCGTCATTCCAGCGGCGAGGAGGGCGTCGGTATACGCTTCGTTCACCCGAACGCGCGGACGTCCGCGAACGACTTCAGTCGTCGCGGTGACGAGGATGCGCGGCGCGCGGCGGCGCGGTTGCGAGTCTCCTGACACGGTCTGTATCGTACACCACACGCTCCTCACTGGCCAACCGGACCATGGTTTTCGACAGCTTGCGGCGTTCATTCGACGAATTGCTCAGCCGCGCAACCAAACCGGAGGAGCGCCGGGCAATCGCCGCGCGCATGAAGGACACTCTTGTCCAAGCGCGAATCGGCCTCGAGGACATGCGCGCCGGGCTGACCACGGCACAGCAACGACTCGTCATCGAGGAAAAGGAGCTCGAGACGGTCCGTCGGCGGAAGGAACTCGCCGAAGGCATCAAAGACCAGGAGACCGTCGACCTCGCCGTCAAATACGAGCAGATGCACGCCGAGCGCGTCGCGGTGCTGCGACGAAAGGTGGAAGCCCAGGAGGCGGAGCTGGGGCTGGCGGAGCGCGAAGTGGGGTCGATGGCGGCGGAGTTGCGTCAGGTGATGGCCGGCGCGCCGCTGCCACAAGGCGCCGTCCCGCCGAATGATGCCGAGCTGGGTTTGGGGAACGACACGTCGCTCAACGACGAGATCGACTCACTCGGCCGAGCACGAGCGCGACAGGAGCGAGAGGCAGACGCCGACCGCCGGCTCGAAGAGCTCAAACGACGAATGGGGAAGTAAGATTCGCGTCGCGGGAGCATTGACAGCGGCCTCGCTTGCATGCGTCGCCGTCCCGACTTTCGGATGGTCGCAGCAGTCGCAGATCATTTCGATCCCGTGCATCGGTCAACCGATCAGGCACGTGATCGTGCGCGCGTCGGCGCCGACAGCGGCGGCGCTACGCCGAGTGCCGATCATCGAGAAGCTCGCCGCCGCCGTGCACGTGACGACGCACGAAGGGGTGATCACGCGCTTCGTTCTCTTGAAACCAGGCGACCGGTGCAACGAGCTCCGGCGCACAGAGTCGGAGCGCATCCTCCGCGCGCAACCATTCATCGCCGACGCGTCGGTGGAAGCATTCGGCACGCAAGATGGCGGTGTCGACATCGTCGTCACGACGACGGACGAAGTCGCGATCGTGGGTGGGGCGGCGATCGGGACGGGAAGCCCATTCTTGCGGCTGCTCCGCGTCGGCGACCTCAATGTCAGTGGTCAGGGACTCTTTCTCGCCGGTGAGTGGCGCTCGGGCACACCGTATCGGAACGGCTACGGCGGAGCGTTCACGGACAATCAGTTTCTGGGAAGGCCCTACACGTTCTCGGTGCAAGCGCTTCGTAATCCGCTCGGCGACTACTGGGAGGTCGCGTCGGATCATCCGTTCTACACGGACATTCAACGCATTGCGTGGCAAGCACGCGTCGGCGCGCGCGACGACTACGTGCAATTCCCGAACGACATCAACTCGAGCCACGCGCTGCGGCTCGTGCGCAACTACTTCGACATCGGTGGGATCGTACGCGTCGGGACGCCGGGCCGGCTCAGCCTCTTCGGCGCGTCGCTCTCCGGCGACGACGAACGACCGGCAGCGCTGCCGGTGCTGATTACCAGCAGCGGCTTTGCGCCAGACTCGGGAAGTTTGCTGTTCAATCGATTCACGGACCACCGCACGGCGCGCATCAACGCGCTGTGGGGCGTTCGCGACATCGGCTTCGCGCAGATGCGCGGCTTCGACGCGTTGACCGCGACGCAGGACATGCCCGTCGGCTTTCAGCTCGGCACGATGTTCGGCCGCAGCTTGAGCGTGCTCGGTGCGCGCGACGATGACATCTTCGTGGCGAGCGACGTCTATTTGGGTGCTGTCGGAACGAACAACGCGCTGCGCGTGCAGGCCGCATGGGAAGGGCGCCGCGACAATGGGACAGGAAATTGGGACGGACTCCTCGGCGTCGCGCACGCGCTGCAGTACTTGAAGCTCGATTCGCGCAACACGACGCTCGCGTCGGTCGAGTTCAGCGGGGGCTGGCGACAGCGCGTTCCGTTCAATCTCACGCTCAGCGACCCGATCGGCGGCGTACGCGGCTATGGGTCGTCAAACACGCCAGGCGCTCGCCGGCTCGTCGAGCGACTGGAGCACCGGGTGTTGCTGGGCCGCCCCGGGGGCTTCGGTGACTTTGGCGTCGCGGTATTCTCCGACGCTGGCCAACTGTGGGCGGGAGATATCCCATATGGCGTGACGACGCCGATCAAACCGTCGATCGGTCTAAGCGCTCTCGCGGCGATTCCGGTCGCGTCGGCGCGGCTTTGGCGGGTAGATCTGGCCTACGCGCTGGCGCCGGACGCGGGGCAAGGCCGGCTGGAGCTCCGCTTCTCGAACACGAACAAGACGGGCTTTTTCCTGCCGGACCCGAACGACATCACGGACACGCGTGAACGGAGCTTGCCGTCGAGTGTGTTCAGGTGGCCGAAGTAGCGGGCGGCGGGCGACGGGCGATGGGCGACCGGGGGAAAGACGCAACGTCGTCCGTGGCGATGGTCGGTGTCGGCTTCAAACAGCGGTTGCTGTCGGCGAGCCATTGCTGTCATCCTGAGCGCAGCGAAGAACCTACGGTGCGTGACTAGTTGCTAATCAAGGACAATAGGTCCTTCGGTCGCTGCGCTCCCTCAGGATGACAGCTATTGCGGCGCGCCTGAGGATGACATGCTCGCCCACCGCCCGCCGCCCGCCGCTCAGACTCTGGCAGTCGATTCTCGCATCATCCTTCGAATCGGCACGACGAGCAGGGCGCAGGCGACGGCGGCGATGAAGAGTGAGCCGGTCGTGCGGACGAACAGTGGTGTCATGGCCTCGAGCTTCTCCGGATCCACGTCGCCGCCGACGATGCCGGCGATGAGATTACCGAGCGACGCCGCGAGGAACCAGACGCCCATCATCTGACCGCCAAACTTGGTCGGCGCGAGCTTGGTCATGGAGCTGAGACCGACAGGGCTCAATGAGAGCTCGCCGATCGTCTGCAGCACGTAACTCACGCA
Source organism: Gemmatimonadaceae bacterium (assembly GCA_025928335.1). Classification (GTDB taxonomy): domain Bacteria; phylum Gemmatimonadota; class Gemmatimonadetes; order Gemmatimonadales; family Gemmatimonadaceae; genus JAQBQB01. Next base: position 1,339 of record JAICJQ010000129.1, on the reverse strand, counting down.
CAGCCAGAGCATCGAGACCTTGAGCGCGCCGCCGGCGGCAACGACTGACCGCACTGGCGCGATCATGATGAGGAATCCCAGTCCGGCGAAGAAAAGGCCGGCGGAGAATTTGGCTGGGCTCGACGGAATGATGTTCCTCGCCGCGAGCGTCGTCCAAACCCAGGCGAAAACCGGGGCGAGCGCGACGACAAAGAAGGAGTTCACCACTTGCAGCCACTCGAACGGAACCTCGAAGCCGAAGAGGTTGCGGTTCGTGAAATCCTTGGCGAACAGGTTGAGCGACGACGGAGCCTGCTCGAAGCCCGACCAGAACACGGCAGCGAAGACGAACAACACCATGATCACGGCAACGCGCTTTTTCTCGTCGGCGTTCAGGCTGGCGAAGAAGAACAAATAGACGAAGTAGAGCGCGGCCGCACCGACCTCGAGATAGACCATGCTGTGCGCGACGGCTTTCGGATTGATCGTGATGATTCCCGCTGACGCGAGACCGATCACGGCGATCACCGCGACGGCAAATGCGAACACGACCATCTTGACCGTTCGCTTTTGCGAGGGCGTGCCGCTCGCCTGCGTGCCGATGGGGCCGAGCGTTCGGTTGGCGCGCATGCGATACGTGATGACGCCGGCAAGCATGCCGATACCGGCCGCGCCAAAGCCATAGTGATAACCGGCCTTGTCGCGAAGGAACCCGGTAACGAGGGGGCCCAGCGTCGCGCCGAGGTTGATGCCCATGTAGAAGATCGAAAACCCGGCGTCACGACGAGCGCCTTTGTCGGGATAGAGATCACCAACGCAGGCTGAGATGTTTGGTTTGAGCAGGCCGGTGCCCATGACGATGAACACGAGGCCAAGGAAGAACACCGGCTTGCCGAGGATGCCGGAGAATGCGATGGAGATGTGTCCGAGCGCGATGAGCAGACCGCCGTACCAAATTGCGTTGCGCAGTCCTAACCACCGATCGGCGATCCAACCGCCGGGAAGTGACGTGAGGTAAACCGAAGCGGCGTAGATGCCGAGGATCGAACCAGCCGTCTCGCGATCGAATCCGAAGACACCGCCCTGCGCCAACGCGACGATCATGAACGCGATGAGCATGGGGCGGATGCCGTAGAACGAGAACCGCTCCCACATCTCCATCAAGAACAGGGTGGAGAGGCCGCCCGGATGGCCGAAGAAGCCGCGGTCCGACGTGACGCGCGAAACCTCGGGCGGCACGTCCGCGGTCAGCGCGGCGGCGTCGGGCTGGTCGAGTACGGATCCTGTCTGCGGGGCCATGAGGACTCGGTTAGAGGTCAGGTCTGAGCGACGACCGGCAAATAGCGAGCGGGAGGATTCG
>JAICJQ010000162.1 GCA_025928335.1 Gemmatimonadaceae bacterium | reverse complement strand
GCTCGCGGAGGATGACTACTTCTCCGCCGGTGGACAGTAGCCCTGCGTCGACAAGCGAACACCGGACGCTTCGTATCCCTGCGGTGTGAGCTCGTCGACGCCGTTCACGTCGACAAAGGTGTTATAGAAGTTGAACAGCGCGATGACCATGCTTGCGAGGTACATCTCATCCGGTGATAGCGTCGCGCTCGCGCGCTGGCTGGCGTCGCGTCGCCCATCCTCCGTTCGATCGTTGGACGCGTCGACGAGGATCCAGAACCCGACTTCGCGAGGCGAGAGCTCGCGCCGCGCCAGGACGCGATCGACGTGCTCCCGCCCGAGATACTGCGCGGCGACCGCCGCGTGAGAACCCAGTCAGAAGAGACAGTGCCGCTCCTGCGACGTCATGGCGGCGAGCAGCTCTCGCTCTCCGGGCGTCAGTGCTCCAGGTGAGCGCATCACGGCCTGCGTGAACTGCAGCAAATACCGCGAGCGTCCGGGATCGTACGCGAACAGGTGGCGCAGGTCCGACTGACCGTCGACCTGGGGCGTCGATGTCTTTAAATGCGCGATGAACATCGTTGATTGAAAATCAAAAGAAATCGCGAGGTGGTTGAGGTGAGCGCGGTGCATCGAGCAACTGAGTAGCGCGCGCCAAGTATCCACGCGCGTCAGCGTTGTTCGGGTCGAGGGCCAGGGTCGCGCGGAAGTGCTCGATTGCGTCCGCGTATTTTCCCTCGCGTGCCAAGGCAACGCCCCAATTCAGTTGTGCGTCGGCGTCGTCTGGCCGGATCTGGACCGCTTCCGCGTAGTGCACTTCCGCATCGGCGGGTCGCCCGAGATGGACCATGGCGTTCCCCCAATTTACCTGGGCGTTCGCGTTGTCGGGATTGAGCGTCAAGGCGTGTTCGTAGCGCTGGATCGCCGCGGACAAATCGCCTTGCTGTGCCAAACTGACGCCAAGGTTCGTCTCCGCCTCATCGAAATCCGGTTGGAGCGCCATGGCGCGCTCGTACGCCGCGATCGCGTCCGCGACACGCCCCTCGCGGGCCAGCCCGACGCCGAGCCCGTTATAACCCTCGGCGTAATTCGGATTGATCGTCACGGCCCGCTGGCTGTGCTCGACTCCCTCTTGAACTCGGTCCTGCTTGTAGCGGACGTTGGCCATCGAGCTGTTCGCGATGGACGAATTGGGATCGACGTCCAACACACGTTGCCAGAGCGACTCCGAGGTCCGCCACACCCCGCTCTGATCCCAGGTGATCGCGCCGAGAGCAAGGACAGCGATGAGACTGACGGCGAGGGTCACCGCACGATTTCTCTGGAGCAGCCACAGCGCGCCGCCGGCAACGAGCGCCGCGATGGCCGGCGCCGCGTGGTAGGTGTACCGGTCCGCGGCGATCTGCGGCCCGTTCTGAACCGCGCCGAGCATCGGGAGTGTGATGAGCACGAATGCGCTCATCGCCGCGATGAAGGCCCACCATCGCTTCCGCGTGCCGGCCCACAACGCGACGCCGAGCAAGACGACGAACAAATATCCCAAGAGGAATCGTGGCTCGGCGGGATCGATGTGCTGCGGCATCTCGTAGAGCGGTGATAGGCCGATCGGCGCTACTTCCTTCCAGAGATAGAACATCAGGCTGTACGCCGAGACGGCGACCTTCGCCGCGGCGCTGAGCTGAGTCGGCGGGTGCAGCGCGATGATCGACAATGCCGCCGCCGCGAGAGCGAGCAGGGCAAACGGAACGATCTCGAGATATACGCGCCGCGCCGCCGCGCTCCACCACCCGTTGCTGCCGCCGATCCGCTGAAGCGGATACGCGTTGAGCACGAGCAGCACGGCGGGCAGCGTCATGGACGTGGCCTTCGAGAGCAGCGCGCACGCGAATAGTGCGAGCGACGCCACGTAACCCCGGCGTTCGTGCGCCGAACCGCGCGATCGTACGTATTCGAGAATGCTCAAGAAAAAGAAAAGTCCGGACAGCACGTCGCGACGCTCCGTCGCCCACGCCACCGATTCCACACGCAGCGGATGCAAGGCGAAGATCATGGCGCCGATTCCTGCGGCTAACACAGTCAGGTCGGCGCCTTTGCGTGGGCGTACCCCGTCGCCTGCCGCTGCTCGCCCGTCGCCCAACTCCAGCAGACGTCGCAACAGCGCGAACACGGCCATTGCGTTCGCCGTGTGGAGCAGCAGGCTCGTGAGGTGATAGCCGGTCGGATTCATCCCCCAGATCGTGTAATCGAGCCCGAGGGTCATCCACGAAAGGGGCACGTAGTGGCCCATGTGAAACGTCGTCCACATCCAGTGGAGGTGGTCCGACCCCAGTCCGCGAAAGTGCGGGTTGTTGATGAAGTTCTTGTCGTCGTCCCAGTCCACAAACCCGTTGCCAAGTACCGGAAGGAACGCCACGAACGTCGCGACGGCGACGGCGGTCGGGACGAGCCAGTCATACACTCGCGAGGCGGCGCCGGAGGATGCCTCGCTCTGCGGCGGCGTGATTCGGCCTCGCCGGCTAGCGCGTCGAGTGGTTGTCCTGGCTCCGGTCACGCGGCCAAGATAGACGCCGGTTCTGGGGGGCGCCATCCGCGCTAAACCGGCCCGCGCGGTTCTTGCGAATGAGAGCCCCATGCGATCCCAAACCCGCCGTCGATTCAGTACCGCGCTCAGTGTAACCGCCGGTGTCTCTGCCGGCATTCTCGTCTACCGCGAGCGCCGATCCCGACGGCTCGTCGAGCGCGTCGCCGCGGCCGCGCTCGAGACGCTGCTCAACGCCATCGAAGCAAACGACGAAGAAACCGGAATGCACGTTCGCCGAGTGGCCGCGTACGCGCTCGTCATCGGCGGCGAGCTGGGGCTCGAGGAACATCAGTGTCGGTCGGTCGAACGCATCGCGCTGTTCCATGACGTCGGCAAGATCCATCAAGCATTGTTTGACATCGTCCACGACGAAAACCCGCTGTCCCGCGAGGAAAGGCGGAAGATCGCGACCCATCCGCAGCGAGGGGCTCAGGTTCTCGCCCCGCTGGCGACGTTCTATCCGGACCTGCCGGCTGGAGTGCTGTCGCACCATGAGCGGTGGGACGGCACCGGATATCCGCGTCGGCTGCGCGGTGAGCAGATTCCGCTCGAGGCGCGGGTGGTCACCATCGCCGACACCTTTGACGCGCTCACCCACAATCGTCGCTACCGTCGCGGACGAAGCGTCGAGGCTGCGCTCGAGGTGATTCGCGAAGGCAGGGGAAAGCAGTTCGACCCCGTGCTCGTCGACCTCGTCGACACGCCCCGCGTCACCAAACGCCTCGCTCGCACCCACCTCCGCGAAACCAAGCACCACACCCTTGGCGGCAAGAATGTCCGCAAGAGCCACTCTCGCGAGCGCGCCCCGGACGTCAGCTTCCGATGGCGGTCCGAAACCCTCCACACCTAACCAAAAAACCGCACCAACAGGGTCAGACTCCGTTTTTTGAACGGAGTCTGACCCCGTTGGTGGTGGAAACTATTTCGCGCGCGACGAATCGTTGCGGCGGACGGTTTCCAGCGAGTCCCACGCTTTGCGTGCCTCCAGCTTCGCCTTCTCGTGGCCGGCGAGGTCGCGGCGGAATTCGTGGTGGCCGTCGGGGAAAGCGACGAAGTAGATGAACGGGACGTTTGCCGGGTAGAGCGCGGCCTCGATGCTCGCTTTCCCGGGCGACGCGATTGGCCCCGGCGGCAGACCTTTGTGCTTGTACGTGTTGTACGGTGACTCGACCTCGAGATCCTTGTAGTAGACACGCGCGACGTGCTTGCCGAGCGCGAATTGGACCGTTGGATCAGCCTGGAGCGGGATGCCGCCTCGCAGGCGGTTCATGTAGACCGCGGCGATCACCGGACGTTCCTCGGGCAGCCGGGCCTCCTTCTCGACAATCGACGCGAGCGCCATGACGTCGTTGCGCGACAGGTGCAGCGTGTCGAGCCGCGCCGTCCACTCGGGTTTCCAGACCTGCTCGAACCGGTGGACCATCGCCTCCACAGCCGCCCGCGCGGTCGTGCCGTCCGAGAACGTGTATGTGTCGGGGAAGAGATACCCCTCGAGCGTTTTCGTCGGGACGTCGAGTTGATGGAGGAGCACTGAATCACTCACTGCCGCAGCGACGGAGTCTTCGGGCTGCCCCAACTTGCTGGCGATGAGTGGCGCGATCTGGCTGATCGCGTAGCCCTCCGGAATCGTCACGACGTGCACGAGCCCTTTGCCGCGCCGCAGCGCGTCGAGCACGGTGCCCCACCCCTCGTGCGGGCGAAGCATGTATGTGCCCGCCCTGATGCCGCGATCGCCGCGGCGCATCGACGCGTACAGGCGGAAAAAGCGTGGATAGGCGACGACGCCGGCTCTGGCGAGCGAGTCGGCGGCCACGCGCAGGTTCGACCCCTGCGGGATCGTTACCCGCACGGGCGCGCCGCTTCCTGAACCGCAGGCCGCGATCGAGGCCGTGAGGCCGATCGCGGCAAGATATCGCGCGCAACGCTGCATCGGTTGAATCACGTCCGGTGGGTCACGTCCGGTTGAGCAACTGCTGGAGGAGAATCGCCGCGGCGAGCGCATCGACATCGCCTTTCCGGCCGCGGGTAGAACCGCCCATCTCGTGCACGGCTCGTAACGCGGCGGCGGTCGTGTAGCGCTCGTCCACAAGTTCGACGCTCAAACCGGTCCGACGTGACAGTTCAGCGGAGACAGCCCGGCATTCGATGGAACGCGGCGTCTCGTTGCCGTCACCGTCGAGCGGCAGCCCGACGACAAATCCGCGCGCCTCGAGTGCGTCGGCGCGTCGCACAATCTCGGCGATCGGCGGACGCTTGCCGGCGCGACGCACGATCACGCCCGCCGGCGACGCAATCGTGCCCGTCGGATCACTGATCGCCAACCCCACCCGACGTTCGCCGTAGTCGATCGCCAACAATCGTCCCCGTTCGGCGCTCACGTCGTTTGGTGGGCTAGCCCTGCACCATCTGTTGGAAGAACTCCTTGTTGTTCTTCGATCGCGACATCTGCTTGAGCAGGAACTCCATCGCTTCGGCTTCCGGCATGTCGGCGAGGAAATTCCGCAGCAGATAGACGCGATTCAGCTCTTCCTGCGTGAACAACAACTCTTCCTTGCGCGTGCCCGACTTCCCGATGTCGATGGCCGGATACACGCGCCGCTCGGCGATCTGACGGCTCAGTACGAGCTCCATGTTGCCGGTGCCCTTGAACTCCTCGAAGATCACCTCGTCCATGCGCGACCCCGTCTCGATCAGCGCCGTGGCGATGATGGTGAGCGAGCCGCCATCCTGGATGTTGCGCGCCGCGCCGAAGAACCGCTTGGGTTTCTCCAGACCTTTGGCGTCTACGCCACCGGAAAGAATTTTCCCGGATTGCGGTGTCACCGTATTGTGCGCGCGAGCGAGTCGGGTAATGGAATCCAACAGGATGACCACGTCCTTCTTGTGTTCGACGAGCCGCTTCGCGCGCTCGATCACCATCTCGGCGACCTGCACGTGTCGCGTCGCCTCTTCGTCGAAGGTCGATGCAATCACCTCGGCGTCCACGTTGGCGATCGTGTCGGTGACTTCCTCCGGCCGCTCGTCGATCAGCAGGATGATGAGCGTGACTTCCGGATGGTTCTCGCGGATGGCGTTCGCGATCTTCTGCAACAGAATCGTCTTACCGGCGCGCGGCGGCGCGACGATCAACCCGCGCTGACCTTTCCCGATCGGCGCGATGAGGTCCATGATCCGCATGCTCAGGTCACCGTCCGTCGTCTCGAGGCGCAGGCGGCCTTCCGGATAGCGCGGACGGAGATTGTCGAAGGTGACGCGCGACTTCGCGACTTCGGGCTCGTCGCCGTTGACCGACTCGACCTTGAGCAGGGCGAGGTACCGCTCCCACTCCTTGGGCGGCCGGACTTGACCGCTCACCGTATCGCCTGTCTTCAGATCGAACCGCTTGATCTGCGACGGCGAGACGTAGATGTCGTCCGGGCCGTAGAGGTAGTTCCAATCCTTACTGCGCAGAAAGCCGTACCCCTCGGGCAGAATCTCCAGCACTCCCTCGCCGGTGAGCAGCACATTCTCATCGAGCAATTTCTGCTCGATTTGAAAGATCAGCTCCTGCTTCCGAAGCGCGCCGACGTTCTCCAACGCATAGCCCTCGGCCATGTCCTGGAGCTCCGGAACTGATTTCCGCTTCAACTCAGCGATGTTCACAGACGTCGGTATGTCGCCCGCGGCAATCGCGCGTGGGGCGACAGGTGGGGGTAGGGCAGGGATGAGCGAAGGGCCTGGAACGGGGGCGGGAGAGGTCGAACGAGAGTCCTCGTGCTCCTGGAGCGCGCCACCTGGCATCGGTGGAGCTGCGCGAAGCCGCGTCGTGGGGTGCGGCGGACGAAGCCGGGGTCCTGAGTTCATGCGAACCTACCGATGCCGCGAGGGGGGGTCAAGGGGAAGGAGCGTGAGCGTGACGCTCTACAGCGAGCTCTAAAACGCGATGTAACGAAGAGGGTGCTTCTTGAGATCAGCAAAGAGCGAATCGAGTGCCGCGAAATCGCGATGAACGGCCCCAACCAGCGCAGAATCTGTTCGAAGTCGGCCGATCGTCCCATCCTGACGGCCGAGCAGGCTACGAACCTGATCCAACTCGGTCCGAATATCGGCTACGTCGCGCATGAGCGTGCTGTCCTTACGGAAGCGACCGAGCGAGTGGCTGTCGGACGCGAGGAGCTGTCTGATGGAGTCGGCCTGGGCCATGGCGCGTTGGACGCGGGCGCGAAGGAGCGCCGAGTCGCTCAATACGAGGGAGACGGTGCCCGATGAGCTCGATAGCCGCCGCAGCAGTCGCTCGGATTTCGCCCGGACGGTCGCGAACTTCGCGTCGCTCCCCATACCCGTCAGCGACCCAATCGTGCCTTCTGCCGACTGGAGCTCGGCGGCGAGCAGCTTGACGTTCGAGATGATCGCCGGGAACTCACGCATGGCAACCGCGGCATTGGCTGTCGCCGACTCGATGTCGCTCTGCATGCCGGAGTGCAGAGTGTCGCCGGCGGCTATCACTGGATTCCTGGCCGTACCACTGGTGATGTAGACCACCTGATCACCAATCAAGGTCGCCCCCGAGCGGATCCGTACGCGCGAATCCGCCCTCACATGCGAGCGTGCGGCGTCCAGGATCTCGAGCGAGAGCACCAGCCGTTCCTTCGCGCTGGAGGATGCGTCACGGAAGTCGACGCTCCTCACGAGACCGACCTTCTGCCCGTCGAGCCAAACCTCGGTCCCGCGAATCACGCCACGCGCCGCATCGGTGGTGACGTAGACCTGATACGTCTTTCCGCGCAGGCTGCCGACGCGCCCATAGATCATGATGAGAACTCCGAGCGTGAGCACGACCACGCCGGAGGCGATACCAAGAACGAGATTGCGCCAGCGGAGACGGGAAGGAGAGGGCATTGCTGCAGCGTAGGGAGCAAAGGGGAGGCCAAATGGCGGACTGCGAGAAGAGCGGGGATAACGAGAAGGGCGGAGAGTCGAAAGGTCGCTGGTAAGTCTGCCTCTCTCCTTGAGTTGGGGGCATACGGCGCGCTAGCTTCCGACTCGCAGCGGCGAACTGCGCGCGTAGCTCAGCTGGATAGAGCGTCGGCCTCCGGAGCCGAAGGTCACAGGTTCGAATCCTGTCGCGCGCGTGGGATAACGACAAGAAAAGCGGGACTGACCGAAGGTCAGTCCCGCTTTTTTTCGCTGCTCCGGCGCCCGATTTTTCTCGCCGTTCTCGTTATTTCCGTTTTTCTCGTGATTTCCGTCTTACTCGTTATCCCGTCTTTCTCGTCATCCCGCCCTCTCGTTATCCCCGCAACTCTCGCGGTCCGCTCTCCCCGCCGTCCGCTGTCACTCGCCCCCGCTCTTCACCCCCGCCGGCTCCGTCCAAAATCCCGGGGTTCCCTTCAACTGATCCGCGGCTTCCCGCGCAAAGAACGCCGCATTGAACACCGTCCTGAATGTCCCGGTCGGCTGTCCCCTCCACTGCGGCTGGAAAGCGAACAAAATGAGATGCCCTTTGTCCCGCTTCACATCCACCGCCGCGGCGTAGCCCTTCATGTACTGCGCTCCATTCAAGAACCCTGAACGGAGTGGCGTGGTGTCGCTCGGGAACTTCGCGAGAACCGCGCCCTCGAATCCTTGGGTCGTCGTGAACACGGGGCTATTGAAGACCATGACGTCCGCTTTCTGGGGCATCCCCGCCATCACCGGATGTGCCGGGTCGGTGATCACCTGCATGATCGAGCCGCCGGTGAAGAACTCCCGACGATTCACTCCGCCGACCACGTTGCGCACCGGAAGCCGGAGCGAATTCACCAGTGACGTAGCGCCCTGATTCCACGCCACGACCGTTCCGCCGCCGCGAACAAACTCGTCGATCGATCGGATCTCTTCCTGCGCCGCGCTGTCAGCCGCGGCGCCGCCGCGACCTCCGCGTCCACCAGCTCCACCACCACCACCGCCGCCGCCGCCGCGGCCGCCTCGTCCGCCACCGCCTCCGATTCCCTGCGACGCCGTGACGATCACGTCGTATTTCGCACCGAGGTTGCCGGCGCGGATGTCCGCCGGGGTGATGAGCGAGTATTTGGCGCCGTAGGTGTCGAAGAGCCATTCCGTCCAGCCTTCGTCCATCACCCCCGGCGACGACTTGAACACCGCGATGCGCGTCGGTGCGGCGACTCCGCTCCCGCCCGAGGTGCGCTCGGCGTGCACACTCAACTCGGCGGCCCAGGCGTCCGCCTTCGCCGCGTCCAGACCGGTCACGATGTATCGGACGCCGTTGCCATTCGCCGGTGATGCGACGCGCAGAGACGCGCCGGCGGCGAGTGCGCGGTTGATCAGTCGGAAGCTGTTGGTCTGCGCCGGATCGAGCACGAGATCGGAGCCCGAGCCGGTGATTCCGCCCGCCGGTGCCACGATGCCCGCGGCGGCGGCGCTCGTCGTGAACGGCTCGTCCGGGTTCGTGCGCCAATCGACCGCCTTGCCCTGGACGGCTTTCATCGCCGACTTGAAATCATCCGGCAGCGGCGTGCGCGCTTCGACGACCGCGACGTTCATCTGGTACGGAAGCGTCCATCCCGCCGCGTCATACGGCGTGTCGTCTCCCAGGTCGGGATAGCGCTGCGGCTCGAAAAGCTCGCGCACCAGCTGCGCGAATTCCTGATCCATCGGAATGACCCACGTACCCTTGGTGTAGGTCGTGCCGTCGTACGACACGTCGCGGTCGAGCTGCTTCACGCGCACGCCCATGAACGCCATGCGGCGCAACAGCTCGACTGGCGCCATCGGGTCATGCTGATTCTGCGCAACGATGTATGCGTAGGGCGCGCTCTTCGAGAACTGCTGAATCGTATTGCGTGCCGACTTGTACCGATTGAACAGCATCTCCGTCTTGAACTTCGCCGCGTAATTCAGCGTCGCCAGATCGGCCGTGACCATGTAGTCGACCGCGTCGCGTAGCCGCCAGGTGCCCTCGATCCACGGGCTGGAGTAGAGCGACGTCGGACGCTGATCGCGATAGCCCTGCGGCAGGCTGTCCGCCGTCGTCGTACGCGGTGTCGCGCAATTGCCGCCCTGTGTCTCGGTCCACCACGACGCGATGTTCTGGTACATCGGCATGTAGTCGATGTAGCCCGGATACCACGCGTCGTACGTCTCCAGCTGCGACACTGCGCCGATCTTGCCTTGAGCGTCGAGCTCCTCGGCGATACGCGTCCCGATGGCGTTGACTTCACGCGCCATCATTGGTGGAACACGGAAACCGACGGGGTCCGCAAAGGGCGGCAGCCAGATGCGCGTCGGGAAGGGAGACGATTGGTGCTGCACGTAGATGATCGTCGGCTCCCACTCGCGCCACGTCCGCTGAATCACACGCGATTCGATGACGTTGAGCATGTACGAATCGCGATTGTTGTCGTGCCCGACGTATTTCTGGTACAGCTCCATCGGGGCGACCTGCGTCCCGGGAGGCGCGGCATCGCGCGCGCGGCACCAGTTGACGACGATGTCCTGTCCATCCGGGTTGATCGAAGGCCAGAGAAAGAAGACGACGCTGTCGAGGATCGCCTTCATGTCCGGCTCGCTCGCCCTCGAGAGCAACTCGTAGGCGACTTGCGGCGTGTGCTGCGACCCCGCGATCTCGGAGGCGTGCAAGCCCCCGCTTATGTCGACGATCGCCCGTCCCTGCGACGCGAGCCGTTTCGCCTCGGCGTCGGTCAGTCCTGCGGGGTGCGCCAGCCGCATGTTGGCGGCGCGGATGCGATCGAGATTCGCCAGATTCGCGGGCGACGAGATGATCGCGGCAGTCCAGGTTTTCCCGAATGAGGTCTTGCCGACCGTGATCAGCTTCACGCGGTTGCTCGCCGCCGCGAGTCGCTTGAAGTAATCGATCGATTGATCGTATGTAAAAAGCTTGTAGTCGGCGCCGACCGGGAATCCGATCACCGACTCCGGAGTCGGCAATGGAGCCGTGCGCTGAGCGAACGAGCGCGACGCAGCGAGCCCGAGCAGTAGAGCCGCCGGCAGCGCGGCACAGCGCGAGCGAGTTCTCCGAACCATCGAGATCTCCTTGGACGTACGGGGGCG
>JAICJQ010000178.1 GCA_025928335.1 Gemmatimonadaceae bacterium | reverse complement strand
CGGCAGAGAGAATCCACGTTTGGACATCTCACCAAAACAGTCTCGACCGGCTCGGTTCGCGTTACCATTTTCCGACGCACAAGAGCTTTAGACGGCGCCATAGCTGACTTTCCTCCCACGTTCCGCCAACACCTTATGTCACGGCTCCTTGTCCTCGCCCTCGCCGGATCTCTCGTCGCGTTGTCCGGATGCGTCAATCCCCGGGCGGAAGCAAACGTCGCCCAAGCGTTGAACGATGCTGCCAACGAGATGGCGGGCATAAAAAACGACCTCGCCGCGATGCAAACCCAGCTCGACTCGTTGCGGGAAATCGTGGCCAAGCAGGATACAGTGATCGGCCGGCTCGCCGAGGTGAACCACATCCCCCGCTGAGACTTGCCGGCCATAGGCGCCTTCGCCGTGAACCAGCGACGGCGGTGTACAATGCGTAGAATTCTCACCGTTCCCGCCATTCGCTTCGTGCCTTCCCTCCTAAAGTCGAGCGACGTATGACGTTTCTCCGGCAGCTCGCCGGTACCGTGGTGCTGCTCTCGGCAGCGCTTCTTCCTGCCGCCGCGCAATCGAACGATGCCGACTACACGGCCAAGATTCGCGAGATGACGTCCACCGACCCGAAATGGAAGTTCACGTCCGAGCTCGTGGACCATCTTCCGGCGTCATCGCGGGTGCCGACGCCACTGAAGGTCCTCGGCTACGTACCGGGCACGCCGGGAAAGCTGTCGCACGTCGCCGAGATCAACTCCTATTTCCGTGCGGTCGAGAAGGCCTCGCCACGAGTGAAGGTCTTCTCGCTCGGCAAAAGCGAAGAAGGTCGCGAGATGATTGTCGCCGCCGTGGCGGACGAGGCGACGATCAAGCGGCTCGACGAATACCGCGCGATGCTCGGCAAGCTGGCTGATCCTCGGGGACTTTCGCCAGCCGAGCGGGCGCGACTGATCAAGCAAGCGAAGCCGATTTATTGGCTATCGGGAAGCATTCATTCGCCTGAAACGGGCAGCCCCGAGATGCTGATGGAGCTGCTCTATCGAATGGCCGTGGAGGAGACGCCGTTCATTCAGAGCATCCGAAACAACACGATCACGCTGATCACCCCGCAGACGGAGGTCGACGGACGCGACCGCGAGGTCGACGTCTTCAATTACCGGAACACCGACAGCGTGACGATCCCGCTCGCGTACTGGGGCCAGTACACGGCGCACGACAACAATCGCGACGCGATCGGCATGTCGGCGAAGCTCACACGTAACATGCTCGCCGGATTCCTGTACTGGCATCCGACGGTCGTGCACGATCTGCACGAGTCGGTGCCTTTCATGTACATCATGACGGGTACGGGTCCGTACAACGACGAATTCGATCCGATCGTCGTGAACGAGTGGCACACGCTCGCCTACAATGAGATGAACGAGATGGCGAAGCGCGATATGCCCGGCGTCTGGACGCATGGGTTCTACGACGGCTGGGCGCCGAACTACATGCTGGCGATGGTGAACCTGCACAACTCCATCGGCCGGTTCTACGAGACGTTCAGCGCAACGGGACCGGGAGGGAACGGTTGCAGCACGACGTCGTTCGCACCGGGCAGTCAGGCGGAGAAAGAGTGGGATCGGTTCAATCCACCGGTGTCCGGCGTACGCTGGTGCTTCCGCAACAACATCAACTACCAGCAGACGGGCGTTCTCCTCGGGATGAAGTACCTGACGGATCACAAGGAGACGTTCCTCGACAACTTCGTGGCGAAGGCTGAGCGCCTCATAAAACGCGGGAAGACGGAAGCGCCCTACGCCTACGTGATTCCGCACGACCAGCGCCGTGCGCAGCAGGCGGCGGACCTCGTGAACTACTTCCGAATGCAGGGCGCTGAAGTGCAGGTCGCCAGTCAGGATTTCTCGACGCGGGTCGAGCCACAGATTCTCGGGCGGCAAGGCAGTCAGCTCCTCGCGCAGAATACGGCACGTGTGCGGGCCGGCGGAATTTCGACCGGCGTGCTGGCAAATACGGGTCGCGGCGGTCGGGGAGGTCAGGGACGCGGCGGGGCGGGAGCGGGAGCGCCGAATGCGACGAATGGAGCTGCTGCACGCGGTGGTGCACCGGCGGTGGCGGATTCGGCCGCGACTCCGGCGGCGAATCGAGATCCGATCGGTCATCCGGCATCGGTGCACGCGGGCGATTGGATTATCCGCATGGACCAGCCGTACACGCAGACGGTGCGAACCATACTCGCCTATCAGGCTTTCAAACCGGCTGATGATCCGGCGCCGTACGACGATGTCGGCTGGACGCTCGATGAGCTCTATAATGTGCAAACGCTAAAGGTCGTCGACTCGACGATCCTGGCGAAGCCAATGAAAATGCTCGACGCCGACGCCAAGGTTCGCGGCACGACGACCGGAACCGGTTCGGTGCTGGTCGTGCGCCATCTCGGCGATTGGCGGTCGGCCGCGTTGCCGTGGAAGGTGAAAGGCGCGAAGGTCTCGGTCGCCGATTCGGCGTTCTCCGCGAATGGGACCAACTTCCCGGCCGGAACGTTCATCGTCGACGGACAGGGTGCCGCCGCGACGATCGCGGATCTCGGGCTTCCGGCGACCGCCGTCACGAGCGCGCCCGCGGTGAAGTCGCACGCCGTGAGTCTGCCGCGTATCGCGTACATCCATACCTGGAACAACACCCAGGACGAAGGTTGGGTGCGCTACGCATTCGACTTCATGGGTATTCCGTACACCTACATGGCCGACCAGCGGCTGGCGGACACGAAGATCCTCGATAATTACGATGTCGTGATCTTCCCTTCGGCGGGGACGTCGGCGCAGGCGCTGCTGGCGAGCAAGCCGACGACGGGCAAGCCAATTCCGTGGAAAAAGACGGCGAAGACCCCGAACCTCGGGACACCGGATTCGACCGACGACACCCGCGGCTCGATGGGCCTCGACGGTGTGATGGCGCTGCAGCGCTTCATCGCGCGCGGCGGATTGTTCATCACCGAAGGGGCGACGGCGAGGCTGCCGCTCGACCTCGGCTTCACATATGGCGCGGTGAGCGTGGCGCCGAGTGACAGCCTATGGGCGCGTGGCTCCGTCTTCCGCGCACAAGTGGTCGACAAGGCGAGCCCGATCGTCTATGGGTACGATCAGGACAATTTGTCGGTCTACTACAAGCAGGGTGCGCCGCTCTTCAATGTGGGCGGCGGCGCGGGTGGTGGATTCGGCGGACGGGGCGGTGGCGCCGGCGCGCCGGCGATCGCAGCTCGCACGATCCTTCGAATGAACGGCAACGTAGACTCGCTTCTCGTCTCCGGTGGCATGCTGCATGGAGAGGAAATGGCCGGGAAAGCGGCGGTCGTCGATGTGCCACTCGGTAAGGGCCACATCGTGATGTTCGGAATTCGTCCAATGTGGCGCTTTCAGACGCATGGGAGCTTTGCGTTGGTGCTGAATGCGCTGGCGAACTGGAACGCGTTGACGTAGGCGAATCGCCCATTCGCCCACTAACGTTCTTACCACTAACGTTCTTGTATGCGAGTCACGATCGAATACTGCACGATGTGAAACTACGAGCCTCGCGCCGCCAGTTTGGCGGCGGAGATTCGTCAACGATTCCCCGGATGGCAGGTCGAGTTGGTCCCTTCGACGGGCGGCCGATTCGAGGTCTCGGCGGAAGGCCGGCCGATATTTCAGAAATCGGTAACGCGACGTCATGCCGGCCCGGGTGAGATTGTGAAATTGCTGGAGTCGGCGGCCGCGACGGGATAGGCTCGCCGGCTCGGCGGGTGCGGTCCACTTCAACGAACGAATGCGAATCGCCATCTCCACCGGCGGCGGTGACGCCCCCGGCCTGAACGCTGTCATCCGCGCCGCCGTGCTGTCCGCGTTGAATCGCGGATGGGACGTGCTCGGCATCAAACGTGGATTCGCCGGCCTCATGGGCGAGGATGAGGTGATTCCGCTGACACGCGACAGCGTGCGCGGGATCGCTCATCTCGGCGGGACAATCCTAAGAACGACGAGTCGCGGGAATCCATTTCACTACCCGCGCAAACAGGCCGACGGCGAGGTCCTCGAGGAGGATCGCTCCGATGAGCTCATCGAGAATGCGCGTCGATTCGGGATCGACGCAATCATCTCGATCGGCGGCGACGGCTCGCTCACGATCGCGAAGCTGCTCTGCGACAAAGGCATGAAGATCGTCGGTGTGCCGAAGACGATCGACAACGACGTGAGCGGGACGGTGACGACCTTCGGCTTCGACACGGCGGTCAACACCGCGCTCGAGGCGATCGACAAGCTGCACACGACCGCCGAGTCGCACGATCGAGTGATCGTCATGGAGGTCATGGGTCGCGACGCGGGATTCATCGCGCTGCACTCCGGCGTCGCGGGAACCGCGGACGTGATACTCATCCCGGAAATTCCGTACGACATCGACAAGGTCTGCGAGAAGATCATGGCGCGCGATCGAGCAGGGCGTCACTTCTCGATCGTCGTCGTCGCCGAGGGTGCCTTTCCCAGGGGTGGCCACGTCTCTCTCCTCGCCGAATCACTGCCAGGTGAGGCACCGCGACTCGGCGGCGTATGCGAACCGATCGCCCGCGCGATCACCGAGCGAACGGGGAAGGAGACGCGGTCGCTCGTGCTCGGCCACCTGCAGCGCGGCGGCATGCCAACCGGCTATGATCGTCTTCTCGCCACGCGGTTCGGCGGCGCGGCCGTTCGTGCCGTCGCCGATGGAAAGTGGGGCCACATGGTCGCCCTGCAGTCGCCGCACATCGTGACGATTCCGATCGAGGATGCGCTGCAGGTGCCGAAGCGCGTCGATCCCAATCACGACGTCGTGCTGACGGCGAGGGCGACCGGGATCAGTTTCGGAGACTGAGCCCGGCCTGACACGGGTCGCCGTCGCGCGGCCGCCCTCGCCGACGGACCGCTGGGCGCGTACACTGCAGTCGTGCGCGCGACTCTCGCCAGCGCCCTCGCGGGGCGTTACACACTGCAGGACGAGATCGGCCGGGGCGGAATGGCGACCGTGTTCCGCGCCGTCGATATCCGGCACGAGCGTCCGGTCGCCGTCAAGGTGATGCACCCGGAATTCACCGCGACCGTGGGGCGCGATCGCTTCCTGCGCGAAATTCGTGTGACCGCCAACCTGGCGCATCCGCATATCCTGCCGCTGCACGATTCGGGAGAGGCCGACGGTCTTCTTTACTACGTCACGCCGCTGGTGGACGGCCTTTCCCTGCGGCAACGCCTCGAGCGCGAGGGCCGTTTGCCCATTGCCGATGCGCGCAAGATTGCGCGCGAGGTGGCGGACGCGCTGGCCCATGCGCACGCGCGCGGCGTCGTGCACCGCGACATCAAGCCGGAGAACATCCTGCTCAACGGCTACCGCGCCGCCGACGACAAGACGGCGTGGAGCGCCGTGGTCGCGGACTTCGGCGTTTCGGCCGTCCGCGACGCCGCACGAGACGAGCACCTGACGCGCACGGGCACGTCGGTCGGCAGTGCGCTCTACATGAGTCCGGAGCAGGCGCTTGCCGAGCGGGTGGATGAGCGCACCGATGTCTGGTCGCTTGGGTGTGTGCTCCATGAGATGCTGACCGGTGAGCCTCCGTTCGGGCGCGATCCGCGCAGTGCCATCGCGCGAGCGTTGACAGAACGGGCTCCGCCGCTGCGCGACGTGCGCGACAGCGGCGTACAAGACGCGATAGGCGGCGCCCTTGTGCGTGATCCTGCCCAGCGCCTCGCATCAATGCGAGACTTCGCCGGCGCGCTGGAAGAACGCGCGCGGCCGCGTCGTTTCGGCATCCTCGTGGCGGGCGTCCTTCTAGTTGTCATTGGCGGTGCGACCTGGATCGCGCTGCGGTCGCGAGGGCAGGGGCCAGGCGCGTCGGAGTTCACACAGCTCACCAACTTCAGCGACGCCGTGACGGCGCCGGCACTCTCGCCCGACGGCCGTTTCGTCGCGTTTCTCCGCGGATCCGGTCCGTTCGGGAACTCGGCCGCACCGGCACAGCTGTACATCAAGCAGCTACCGAATGGTGAGCCGGTGCAGCTCACGAACAGCGCGATCGGCAAGGGAACGCCGGCGTTCTCACCGGACGGTTCGCGCATCGCGTTCACGACGTCGGAATCGAATTTCAGCTGGGGCACGGAGATCGTGTCGGTGAACGGGGGCAACGCAGCGCAACTGCTACCCAACGCGTCGGGACTCAGCTGGCTCAACGACGGTCGCGTGCTCTTCTCCGAGAACCGCGGCGGCATGCACATGGGCGTTCGGTCCGCGAGCGTGACGCGCGCGGACACGCGCGACGTGTACTGGCCCGCCAGCAGCGTGGGAATGGCACATCGCTCGGCGGCGTCGCCGGACCAGAAGTCGGTGCTGCTCGCCGAAATGGACAACGGCGTATGGTCGCGATGCCGACTCCTGCCGCTGGACGGCTCATCGACCGGCACGCTGGTCGGTCCGCCCGATGCGCAGTGCACCTACGCGACATGGTCGCCGAATGGCCGCTGGATGTACTTCACGGCGAATACGGGCAGCGGTTTCCACGTCTGGCGGCAGCGCCATCCGGATGGACAACCCCAGCAACTGACGCACGGTCCGACGGAAGAGGAGGGCATCGCGATGGCGCCGGACGGTAAGTCCTTCGTCACCGCTGCCGGCGTGCGTCTCAACTCGATTCGGCTGATGAATGACGCCGGCGAGCAACCGGTCTCCGATGAAGGCTTCGCCCTTCTGCCGAAGGCGTCGAAAGACGGCAAGCGCGTCTTCTTTTTGAGCCTGCCCGGTGGCGGCGGCGGCGCCTACCAGTCCGGTTCTCTCGTCGCGGTAACGCTCGCATCCGGCGCGCGCGAAGAAGTGCTGCCGGAGCAACTCATCGCGCATTTCGATCTTTCACAGGACGACCGCCAGTTGCTGTTCGTCGCGGCGCCCAATGATCAGGCCAAACAGGGACTCTGGATCGCGCAGCTCGATCGTTCGCAGGCGCCGCGCCGGGTCTTCGCCGGACAGACTGATCGCGCGGTGTTCGATCCGGCTGGCAACATTTACTTCGCGCAGACGGAGGGCCACGTACGAACGCTGCACCGCCTCCGCGCGCCCGAGTACACCGCCAACGAACGCGTATCGCCGGACGAGTTATTTCATCTGTTCTCGATTTCGCCTGACGGTGAGTGGGTGATTGCCATATCGACCGTGGCAAATCAGAGCGGCGGGCGTCTCGTGGCCATCTCCACGCGCGGCCTGGCAACACGAGTTTTGTGCGCATTTTGCTCGGGCGGGGGCGGGCCCGCTCGCATGAACGCTCCGTCCATCTCTTGGACGCGCGATGGCCGTCTGTTCCTCGTCTCCGCCCAGTACATATCGGCGGGAGCGGTCACGGGTCCGCGTGTAACGGTCGCCGTGCCGCTGCGCGCGGGGCAAGCGCTCCCCGATCTGCCCGCCGCCGGCATCAGCTCGATCGACGATTACCTCCGGATTCCGGGGGCACGCAAGATCCCCAACCCGAACGTGTTCCCCGGCGCATCGCCCGACCAACTCTTCAGCTACGCATCGACGGTGATCCGGAACCTGTATCGCGTCCGCATCCCTTGAGCCGGGGGCTTGGGGGTTTTCGGGCCGGTCAACAGATGTCCTTCACCCAGGACGCACGATTCTCGCCCCACGGACACGGCGGGACGGGAAATGTATACAGTGTTTCCCTCAAGTCCTTGCAATCGTTAGTGTTCCGTGCGCCAGTCCATAAGGTTCAGGTGGCATCTGGCGTGCTTCGAACGGTTGGTAGCGCCCGGTGTACGGGATGCAGTGGAGGGGAGATGAAGCGGTTGTTGGTGGTGCTTTCGAGTGGGCTCATCGTCGCTACGGCCGCGCCTGTCATGGCGCAGGGCGGGGCGCAGAAGGATAGCGCGAAGAAGGGGAACGCGATTCCAGCGGACTCGCGTCCGCCGAAAGGTATGTGCCGAATCTGGATCGAAGGCGTTCCTGCGGCGCAGCAGCCGGCAGCGACTGATTGCCCCTCGGCGATCAAGAACCGTCCCTCCAATGGCAAGGTGATCTTCGGAGATGATTTCGCCGACTCGACGAAGAAGGCGGGCGACAAGCCGAAGCTTCCACCGAACGCCAAAGGGTTCACCGGCGGAAAGCCGCCCGCATTTCAAATCAAGCCGCCAGCGTAGAACAAAGCAGAGAACGCTCGCGGCCTTCTCCTTGCTTCAACGGGGTGCGTGATCCGAAGCGTTCGCGATCCGTACCTTCCCGAACACGATGCGTTCGTCCAGTCGGTGCCAGCGACTGGACGCGTTATCGTCATTGCGCCAACGCGCGCGGCGTGCGAGACGATCGAGCTCGCGCTTCGCCTGCACATCGCGACCTTTCTCGAGGAGCACTACGGCGCGCGAGTGCGCGAGCTCGCCGGCTCGGGACGCGGCTTCGGCATCATCGCCGGCACGGGCACGGGGAAGACGCTCGCCATCCGGCCGATCGCCGAGGAGATCCTTCGCACGGAGGAGCTCAAAGTCGGCGTCGTGAACCGCGAGCGTGAGGCGACGCCGGAAACGCCGACGTGGAATGTCATCATCGTAACGACGGGAATCGCCCGGCGGTGGTTCGAGGAGGGAGACATCCTCCGCACCGACACGATCGTTGTCGACGAGATCCATCAAACATCGGCAGAGCTCGAGCTATGTCTGGCGCTCGGAAAGCGCGTCGGCACACGCTTCATCTGGCTGTCGGCGACGGTCAATCCCGACTTCTACGCGCGATATCTCGCCTCGGCCGCCGTGCTCGAGGTCTACGACTTCGATCCACAGAAGGCGGCGCAAGTTCGCGTGTTGCACAAGAAGCCGCTGCAATTCCTCGACGAGGCGTTTTTGCGGCAACTCGTCAAACAGCGCCGGGGTGTCGCGCTCTTCGTGCCGACTCGTCGGGGCGTCGAAGATGCCGCCGAGCACGTGCAGCGGTTGGCGCCGCGCGTCAATACGGCGTTTTATCACGGCGGCGAACCGATTCGGGTCATTCGGCCGTTTCTCGAGGGCGGTGAAGGGAAGCCGTTTTTTCTCGCGATGACCGCCGCGGGGCAGAGCGCGCTCAACGTGCGCGGACTCGACACGGTGATCATCGACGACGTGAAGTTCTTCAACGCGATCAATCGCGGGCGCAACGTGCTCACACAGGAGCACCTCGGCGCGAACGAGATCCTGCAGATGGCGGGTCGGGTTCACGGACGCGTGCAAGGTGGACGCGTCTTCATCCTCTCCGATCGCGACATTCAATTCGAGCAGCTTCAGCCGACCGAGCCGGAATTCCAGCACGCCGGCGATTCCGAGCGCGTAGCGATCACCTGCGCGGCGCTTGGTGTCCGGGCCGACGAGCTCGAGCTCCCGGTACCGCTCGACCGGATTGCCTATCGTCGGGCATTGGCGCTGCTCGAGGAGCGCGGGATCG